>MHBL01000485.1 GCA_001803235.1 Lentisphaerae bacterium RIFOXYA12_64_32 | reverse complement strand
CGGGAGCGGCTCGCTCCCGCAGGTGCCGGAGCGAGCCGCTCCGGCCACTTTATTGGGCCCCGCGAGTAACATGGGAGTCGCGGGTGGGAATGAGGCCGGTTCGGCGTGTTCTGCGCCTGCGGGCAAGAGACTGCCCGCACCACGTGGCGCCAGTGGCCCGGCCAGTCCCTTGGCCGACGTCTCACTTTCCACCCGTGACTGACGCATCACGGGAATGCCATCGTTCGCAAGCGGCGTGCGGTTCGGCCGGGCAAAGGCTTGATGCGGCCGCCACGGTGCGATATCATAGCGGGGTCGCGCAAAGGGTCGCTCTTCCGTGCGAGATGGATCGGCAGACGAGCGAACATGCAGCATGCAGAATCGAAGGCGGGAAATGGGCCTCGGGAGTCGTGACACCACATCCGGCTGACAGATTGCCTCGCCACTTGGATGTTGCGTATTTCTCCGGACTCGCCGAGGGGAAGCGGTTCCCCGACCGAGGAGAATCGGCGCCTGCTGCGGACGGAGTGCCGCCGCAGAGGCCGTCGGCCGTCGTTTCTTCGACACTCGACACGCAGGAGTATATACATGGCAGCGCTTAACGAACTGCTCGGGTTGGACATGCCGTGCGGCGAATGCGGGCGCCGGCACAAGGTCGCGGTGCGCGCGGTGCTCGTCGCTGACGATGCGCTGGCGCGGTTGCCGGACGTCTGCGGCCGCCAGGCCACGGGCCGGCGCCTGGCGTTGGTTGCGGACCGGCGCACGATGGCGATCGCCGGCGATGCGGCGCGCGCGGCGCTGGAGCAGGGCGGGTTCACGGTCGGCGTGACCATCGTGCCCGACCCGAAGCCGGACCACTCGCCGGTGTGCGACGACACGACCAAGGCGTGGCTCGAGTCGCAGCTCCCGGCCGCCGACCTGTACGTGGCAGTCGGGTCCGGTGTAGTCTGCGACCTGGTCAAGTGGATCGGGTTCGAGCGGAAGATCCCGTATGTGTGCGTCGCCACGGCGGCCTCGATGAACGGGTACGCCTCGGACAACGTGGCGCCGACCATCCAAGGCGTGAAGTGCCTGTTCAGCGGCATTGGGCCGCGGGCGATCCTGAGCACACCGCAGATCCTGGCCACGGCGCCGCACCACATGACCGTGGCCGGGCTGGGCGACGTCATGGCCAAACCGGTCAGTGCCTCGGACTGGCGGCTGAACCGTGAGCTGTTCGGCGAGTTCTACTGCTCGGTCTGCGCCGACACGATCAACGACATCGAGCCGCTCTACCTCGCCTGCCCGGCGGACATCGGCCGCGGCAAGCCCGAGGCGGTGCGCATCCTGTTCGACGCGCTCATCCTCACGGGGTTGTCCATGTCCATGGCGGGCACGTCGTCGCCGGCGTCGGGCGGCGAGCACCTGGTGTCGCACACTCTGGACATGATGTCGATGCTCGATGGGACGCCGCACGACCTGCACGGCCGGCAGGTCGGTGTGGCGACGATCCTCGGCGCGGCGATCTACCAGGAGTTGTTCGCTCTCGAGAAACCGGTGTTCCGCGATTCGAGCACGCCGACGTCCGCCGCGTTCTGGGGCCGGTTCGCCGCCGCGGTCGAGCCGTACCACGCCAAGAAGCGTGCGAAGACCGCAGAGGCGGCCGGCATCCTGCAGCGCGATCCGGCGCGGTGGGACGCGATCCGGCAGCGCCTGGCGCCCGGCCTGCGCAGTCCCGAGAAGATCAAGGACGTACTGAAGCGCGCCGGCGCGGCGCACCGCATTGCGGACATCGGCGTCACGCGCGAGCGGTTCCTGGCGGCGTTCACGCACGCCCACGAGTTCCGCGACCGCATCACCATTCTCGACCTGGCGCGCATTGCCGGACTCATGCCCGGGCGCGCTGAGGAACTCGTGGAGCGGTGGGTGGTGACGTGAGGCCGACTCCGCGGCGGTGGTGGGGGCTTCCCGCCCCCACGCCCCCGGCCAAGGGGCGTCATTGACTCCCCTTGGAACCCCTCGACTTCAGCACTGGCGAATGGCGGGACGGCAACCCGTCCCGCCATTCGCCAGTGCGAGGCCGTCCGCCGTTCTTGGCCATGGTCCCATGGCCAAGAACGGTGGAGCAATACCCGTTAGCAGCTACGCTTAGTGTAAGCTGGCGGCTGGAGCTGTCGAGCGCGCAGTGGCTCGGTGCGTCCCGCGCCGAAGTGGGTTACGACGGCCGGTCCCCGGCCGAAGATCTCGGTCCGGGACGGACCTGAGGCACCCTGCTGCGGTCCCAGAGGTCCCGCGCCACTGCCGCTTCGCCTCAGAATGGCAGCAGGTCGCCGAACACGCTGAACAGGAAGCGGGCGAATACGGTCGAGTCCGGGTGGCCCTCGACCGCTTTGCCTTCGGCGGGTTCAACGGCCAGAAGCACCTCTGGCCAGGCCGGCGGGGTCTCGCTCACGTCGCCGTTCAGCACGAACTGGACCTCGACCCGGTCGCCGGGCTTGAGCCGACCTAACCCCAGGACAAGCCGCCCGCCTTCTGTCGCCTCCGTGGCGGTGCGATCGCTGACCCCGAAGTCCCGGACTTTCATCGGCATGATGGCCCGGTCCACGACGGCTTTGGCGAGGACGACGCGGGTCTCGGCCAAGGCCTTGCGGCCCGTGTTGCCGACCTCGATGGTCGCAATGGCCAGGCGGCTGCCGTGCAGTTCAGGCCCCATCAGCCAGTGCGCCGTGTACATGACCTCGTGCGGCGGGGTGTGAAACACCGAGACGCCGGTGGCGCAGAACAGCCCTGCGGCCAGGAGAACGGCGCTCCAGCCCACCAGGCCGCGCGGCCGCGCCGCAAGGCAGAGTGTGTTCCAGAACCGCCCCATTTGCCACTGCCTCCTGTCGATGCCGAGGCCCGTCACCCCTCAAATGGGAACGTACTGCAGACGCCCCGCGAGTGCAACCGCGCGTTCTCCGCCGGCGTAATGCGTCGCGGGTGGAACGACGGCGTGCTGGCCCATGTGTGAGACCCCCGTGGCCTTGTGCCACGGGTGAATCGGGTTCACCCGCCAAACGCAGGCTCCTCCCCTCTCTTCCCTTATAGTCCCCCCAAACTTATTAATCAGGGCGCGGTGGAGGCCAAC
>MHBL01000484.1 GCA_001803235.1 Lentisphaerae bacterium RIFOXYA12_64_32 | reverse complement strand
GGGGGCGGCGCCCCCGATCTCCAGACCATCGTCGACGCCTATCGCACCGCGTTGCGCGAGGTGGACAGTTCGATTGCCGGCACCGCGCTGATTGGGTTTGAGCAGTTGTCGCGGCGGTATCCGGAGTTTGATCGGGCCGAGGCTGTGGCGGCAGCGCAGGCATTGGCGGCGGACCCGGCCGCCACACCCGGCGTGCGCGGCACCGCACTGCAGGTCTGCGCGCTCGTGCAAGCGGACGCCGCACTGCCGCTCGCCCAGAACCTGGCGCGGTCCGGCACCGCGGGCGTGCCCCTGCGCATGGCCGCCATTGCGACCGTCGGCGACCTCGGCAACCGCCGCGATGTCGCGTTCCTGGAAACCCTGCTGTCGAGCACCGACCGGCGCCTACACACTGCCGCCGCCGCCGCCATCGACCGCATCAACCGTCGCGAGGCACTGTGAGCGGAACGCACCACAACACGTATCGCGGCGGGGGCGCTGCCCCCGAACCCCTGCCGGGGGGCGTCATTGACTCCCCCCGGACCCCCCTCGATGCCCTTGCGCGTTGGGGCGTGCGCCGAGCCTTACGCCCCAACGCGCAAGGGCGACGCCGTCGACCGCCCGGCGCGGGCCGCGGCTCGCGCTGCCACGCCCTTGCGGCGTGGAGCGACCCTACCGGGCGCGCCGGGCGCCCGCTCAACCTCCACCCCCCAACCTACAGCCGAACAGCCTACAGCCTATTGCCTTCTTGGTTCGACCGAGGCACGAGGGAGAACCCATGACACACAGCACCAAGCACTTCCGCACCATGTCCCGTTGGCTCTGCGGCGCCCTGCTCGGCCTGGCCGCGGCCCTGGCCCCCACCCCCACCGCACGCGGCGACGGCGCCGACAACCCGTGCACGTGCAGTGAAACCAAGGTTGAGGTCTGCGTGCAGCTCGCGCGCTTCGAAATGGACCCGCCGCCCGACGTCGGCGAGGAAAGCGTCGTGTGCGTCGGCGCGTGCCAGAGCTTCAGCGTGAGCCCATCCACAACGCCGGGCATACTGGAGACGACCACCAGTTGCCCGCCCTGCCGTGACCCGAAGACAGAGTACACCACTGACTCCGCAACGCTGAAGTACGTCTGGACCCCACCCTGCACCGACTGCGGCGCCACCGTGACCTGCGCCGCCCGCCCGCCGGACCAACTCCCCGCCGCCGAACCATGTCCGCCCCTGCCCGGCGACGGACCCAACTACAACTTCGTGTCCAAGACCGCCGGCGCCTTCACCGTGGCGGTGACCGTCACCCCGGATCATATCCCTTTTTGCCACGAGGGCGACTGGAACCCGAAACACGCCGAATGGACCGTCGTTTTCGTCGCCGCGCAACTCGGCGCCGAAACCTGTACCGACACCGGCAAACCCATGGAAGTCATCGTCAAACCCACCCCCGCCACGACCCCCAAAGGCGACCTGACGACTTTGGGCTGCCTCGAGTTCCAGTACCGCTGGAAAGGCGAGTCCGCCGAACCCTGGCCCACCAACCCGGAAGCAGGCTGGGAAGACGCCAACTACACCATGCGCGAGAAGAACGGCGTGAACGAGTACGTCCATACACCCCTGGTCGGCGGCTACTACCAGTTCCGCGCCCGCAACGGCTGCTGCGACCAATGGCACAAGTCGTCCGAGGACCAATTGCTGGTGACTTTGTCCGACGTCGCCCCGGACGAGACCGCGGTCTGCTTTCCGAACACGATTGTGGTCAAGGGCACGGTCGAACCGGAAGGCGAAAGCCTCACCTGCGACATCAGGTGGCAGTTTGCCTTCAAGGGCCCGGCCGACGCTGACTATGGCGACTGGCAGGACGGCACCGGCACCCAGCCCGCCCCGGGCGAGTACGACCACACCCCCGACACCGCCGGCTGGTACAAGTTCCAGTACCGCTATCCGGACGTAGGGGACAGTCCTTGGGTCTCGGTGGGTGTCGTGAAGGTGGTCAGCCTGACTCTGGGCCCTGACACGCATTCCGTTTGCTGGCAATCGGGGGGAAGTTACGACGCAAATGCGGGGCTGGGCGGTTTCGACACAGCCAACGTCTCTTGGGGCTTCGAACGAGTGCTAGGTGGCGCGGATTACACGTTTGCCGATGGGATACTTACCTTCGGTTCGGGCGGCGGCATCTTCTCGATTACCGCTACGTCCACGGACAACGCCGATTGCTGGGTGACAATGATGTTGGGGGTGACCAAACTGAATGTGGCGGTCGACCCGGAAGGCCACATCTGCCTCGGCGAGGACATAACGGTTACCGCAACGACCGACCCGGAGGGCGCGGAACTGCCGTGCACGGTCAAGTGGCGGTATCTGTTCAAGGGGCCGGATGACGCCAACTACCCGGCAACAGGGGAGGACATACCCGGCGCCGAAGGCGACCCCATGGCGTTTGTTTTCGGGCCAGACCAGGCCGGGTGGTACAAGGTGCAATACAACTATCCTTACGACGCGTACGACCCATATCAACAGTGGGCCGATGCCGCCGAGTTCAAAGTCATCCACATCGCCTTCGGCGACGCCGAGGTCTACCGGACTTGGGTAAAGGACGGCACTTACGACCCGATGGACAACTTGGGCGGGTTCGACCTGGACCATGTCGAGCTGAGTTGCACCATCATCGAAGGCGGTCAGGGCAGTACGTTCGTTGACGGCGTACTCCACTACGGGTCTTCCGGCGGCGTGTACCTGATCACCGCCGAGTCCACCGACAATCCCACCTGCCCAGACTACATGACTCTGAAGGTGGTCAAGACTGATTTGGATCTTGACGGCGACCACACCACCGACTTTGGCGCACCGCAACGGACCGAGACTGAAGAGGACTTGGAGGATGCGCCAGTCCCGCCGCACCAGGCATCCAAGTACGTGGTCGTCAACAACTACCAGGACGCAGACTATCCACCTATGCCCGGTTTCGCCGACTTCGCGATGGGCGACTCAGAGTCGCCCGTCTCAGGCACAGACCTCTTCGTGCCCGTCGTTTTGGAACTCACGCCTTCCGACCTGCCCGTCGATCAGATCACGGTGCGCTTCCAATACTCGGCGTCGGACCCGGCGGCCGTCAGTACGACCCAGGTGAATGCCCGGAACGAACAGTGTACGCTCTACACGGCCGCGCCCGGCGCGTTGCGCCTCTGGACCAAACCCCAAGGCACGGCGCGCAATCCTGCCGCGGTGACTGCCGGGGGCGATTATGTGCCGCCCAACGCGGATATCCCGGCCGCTTTGCTCGGTTTGCCCGGGACTCCGACTCTCTACCTGGAAGCCGCGAATCCCACCACGGCACTGGGCGCCGAGTCGGTCCAGGTCACGATAACCGTCCCGGAACTGGACCCCATGGTTGAAACCATCCACTGCACTCCGATCACCGTGGACATGGACGTCGACAGCGACAACGAGGACGGGGGCGGACTGCGCGATGGCGAGGTGGACGGCGGGAGTCTGCTGGAGGACCATTTCGAAGATATCGCGGGGCGGCCGCAGTGGCCGGGAAAGGTTCTGGCGCCGACAGACCAGGATATGGACGGGGACGGCATCCCCGACTTTGCCGATGGCTATGACTTGGATGGCGTGCCGGGCAATGACGACGACGTGCTGGCGGCGCAGGCGACAACGTTCATCTTCGCGACCATCACGTTCGAGGTGCCCGCGCCGATCGACTGCGGCAGGGCCAAGGTCAAGCTCGAGTACACCGATTCCGATCCCAAGGCGGTGGTCAACGAGGGCTCGGGGCGCTACACCCGTCCGGCCGGGTGTCTCCGTATCTGGAAGAAGAACTGGACCGAAGTCCGCAACGGCAACAGCGTCCTGGATGGCGGCGATTTCATCCCCGCGGGCGAATACACGGCGGCGGAGTTCGGCATTTCAGACACAACTCGCAAGGTCACCTACTACGTCGAGGCGGTCAAGCCAGGTACGGTCCTGCCGGATGACGAGCGGATTGTCTTCTCCGTGAAGCCGGACGGCGACACGCGCACGCCGCCGAACTTCATCGCGGTGGACGCGGTACGTATCACGATAGTTAGCGTGGACCTCGACATCGACTCGGACAACAACAACGCCCTCAGCACCCCCGACACGAACGACGCCGAGGACGACACCGAGGACATCGACGGCCAGCCCACGCAGTATCCCGGCAAGATCCTTGTGGTGAGCTGCCAGGACCGGGATGGCGACCTGATTCCAGACCTCGCCGACGGGTTCGATCAGGACGGCCAGCCGGACTCAGGCGACGAGCAGGCGGGGGAGACGTACAAGTTCGTTCCGGTCGTATTGACGGTGCGCGGTTTCCTGCCGGACACAACGGTACGCTTCATGTACGAAGCGTCTGATCCCGCCCAAGTGACGCATACCGGACAGCCGCCAGAGTACACGTACACGCCCGGCCCCGGGCGCCTCCGCCTTTGGCGCGTCGACGGCAACGCGGCCCGCAATCTGCGTCCCGTGACCGACACTGGATTCCACTACATTCCGGGCGCCGTGTCGGAGAACATCGAGGGCAACACCTTCGAGTTGTCGAAACTCGGCATCCAGGATGGCGATGCCCAAGTGGTGCTCTATCTCGAGGCCATCGGCCCCAGCGTCAGCACGGCCGACCTGCAGATCAAGGTCTTGGTCGATCCCGACGGGGCCACCGCCACGGGCGCCCCGGACACCCTCACGTACGACCAGTGCGCCGACGCGGTCCGGGTCACGGCCGTCAAACTCGACCTGGACGCCGATTCGCGGAACGCCTCCACCTCCATGACGTTCCCGTCGGAAGCAACCCACACCTTGACGGAAGACAATGCGGAGGACAACGACCCGGGCGTGGCGGTCGGCCTCGGCGACTACGCGTCCGATGGCGGCACGACCAAGGACAAAGACATGGATGCGCTCGGTACCAACGAGACCGCGCGCCTGGCCGTCATGGCCAAACTGCGTATCGCGACGATCCCGACGACCTGCCAGGGGTTCGAGTGGAAGGTCTTCCAAGAGGCCGGCGAGCCGCACATCCGCGTGTGGAAGAAGAACGGCGGCGCGTTCTCCGTGCTGCCCGCCAGCTCGGGCGGCACCGACGTCACGCCACCTGACCCGTTCGAGTTGTACGCCGAAGGCTGCAAAGCGGGTTCCGAGACCGGGTTCAGGATCGAGTTGCGGCACACCGCGTACCCCAACATGGTGTTCGCGTCCGACACGCTGACTGCCACGGTGTATCCGGTGCCGGCGCCGCTGGACAACACGGAATACTTCTCGCCGCGCCAGATCGAGGCGCCGCCATACCACGTGGCCAAGTTCGACGGACTGCTCCCGGAACCGGGGAGCACCCACGCCGGTCCCCACCCGTTCGCGGTCTCGATGCTCGTGAAGGAGAAGGGCAAGGATTGGGACAGCCGGGACGAGCAGTTCTTCCGCTACCCCATCTCGTTCGTGCACGGCAAGATGCTGGCCGACACGCCGGCCTACAGTCAGGCGAGTTTCTACGATGTCACCCTGCGATACCCGAGCGTGGCCAACAAGAAGGCGTTACGGTTCGCCTGGGACGGGCGCGCGAGCATCACCGGCAATCTGGTCGTCAAGGTCGAGGACGGCTTCGAGAAGTGGGCGACGACGCCACCGAACGCCGCGGCCGCGGACATCGCCTACGACTGCCTGCTCGGCACCGTGGTCGGCAAGCGCATCCTGGTGCGGCAGACCCGGGTCGGTCCGAATCCGCTGGAGTTCAAGACCTGTCCGCTGCCGCTGGACGCCGATGACCGGCCGCTGTTCGGGCGCCCGCCGCACCAGCGGTACTTCCGCGGTTGCGTGAACTCGTTCCGCAAGACTGTGTCGCTCTCCGAGTCGCTGGCCGTGCAGCAGGGCGTCGGGCCGCTGCCGCGTTTCACCTGGTACATCAACGGCAATAGTTGGCGCCACAGCCCGCTCGGGTTCGCGGCTACGAGCAACTTCGAGATTCGCGTCCTGCCCGTGTTTGTCGGCGGTGCGCGCAAGTTGTACCTGCTGTGGGAAAGCGACCGCCTCCTCGGGCCGGTTGACCAGGAAGACCACATCTGGATCTTCGGCGAGCGCGCTGACCTGGTCGAAACCACCCCAGACCAGCAGTGGACGCTGACCACCCGCACCAAGGACGTGTACACGTTCGGCGCGTCGGGCCAGCTCGAATCGATCGAGGACCGGAACGGCAACCAACTCGAGGTCAGCCTCAGCCCTTACACCGGAGACGATGTTCTCGTCAAGTACGTATCGAGCGTGACCGCGCCGTCCGGCAATCTGAGTTTCCAGTACAACTCCGACCTGCGCCTGCAGGAGGTGTCGCTCGGCGGCCGCAGCATCCACTTCCAATACCACAATGCCGCCGACACCTTCGGCGCGGCATACGCGCCCGACGAGGTGCTCAGTTCGGTCAACGGGCCGCAGTACAACCGGGGGCTGGACTGGAAGCAGGTCTGGCGCCGCGACCACGCCTCGCGCGTGCACATCGACGCCCTCAACTCGGAGTTGATCTACCAGTTCACGCATTCGCCCGGCAACCTGGCCACGCTCGCGGTCGAGGCGCAGGTCGAGGCGCTGGACGCGAGGGGTTGGCGCACGACGAGCATTTCGGGCAACACGGCCACGTACAACGGTGTGACCGAGACCCACACGTACAGCGGTGACAAGATCAGCGGCGTCAGCCTGTCGAAGAGCGGCACCTCGGCCAGTTACCCATGGAGTTACGACGCGCACGGCGCGCTGCTGACCGAGCCGACCCCGCCGGGGACCACGACCTACGCCTATGACGACGTCGGCAACCTCCTCTCGTCCGATCCTACCGACTACCCACCAACCACCTACATCTACAACACGACCTGGAACGTAGTCACCAGCGTGACCGCCCCACTCGGGCGTGTCACGGAGTTCGAGTTGGACGACAAGGGCAATGCCGTTTCCATGACGCAGAACGGCGGGGGCGGCGTGGCCGACCGCTCCTGGACCTACGTGCGCAACGGCAACGGCACCATCGCCACGGAGACCGACCCGAAAGGCATCGCCGCCAGCTACGCCTACAACGGCCAGGGCGTGCTCACGTCGGTCACGCGCAGCGGCGTCACGCTGCAGAACCGCCAGTACGACGCGTTCGGCAACGTCATCGCCGACACCGACGCCGAGGGCCGGGCAACGACCTACGCGTACGACGGCTGGAACCGCGTGACCTCGACCACCTACCCCGGCAATCTCGGCACGGAAACGTTCCAGTACACGCCCATGGGGCACACCGCACTCCACGTCCTGGCCACGGCCGGCCGGTTCGATTTCACGTTCGACGCAAGTGGGAACTGGAAGCCGACCGGCGTCACAGTCAGTGAGACGGTCGGCGGCGCGAGCTACCCGGTCAGCTACGCCACGGACGGCGACGGCAACGTGCTCGAAGAAACCAGCGGCACGTACGTGCGCACCTACGAGTACGATTACGCCTCTCGCCGCGTCGCGGAGCGCTGGGGCGCCGGTGCCGAACAGAAACTGCGCGGGCAATGGGACTACGACGCCGCGGGCCGTGTGACGCGTTCGGTCGATCCCGAGTCGAACGCCACCACCTATACCTACGACACGGCCGGACGCCTCACGAACCTGACGCGGCCGGCGGGCATTGATGCAAGTTACGGCGGCATCGCCAACACCTACGACGATGCGGGCAACCTTGTCTCGCAGGTCGACAGTGCGGGCGACGTCATGACCGCCACGACGACACGCACCTACGACATCTTCGACCGCGTGGTCACCATGGTCGACCCGCGCGGCGAGACCTGGATCTCCGTCTACGACGAACTGGACAATCTCACCAGTTCGACCGACCCGCGCGGCAACGCGACCACCTACATCTACAATGCCCGTGAGCACCTGACCGGCGCCACAATGCCCGGCAACGCCCAACTCGTCTACCACCCGGACAACGACGGCAACAGCACGAGCCTTACCGACGCGCGCAACAAGGACTGGCAGACACCCATCGACGCGCTGCAGCGGCCCAAGGGCACGGTCAGCCCGACCGGCGCCGCGGCCACCGTCGAGCGGACTGCCTATGGGGGCGCCACCACGGCGGTGGTGGGCACGCGCAACATCGGCAACACCCGCGACGGCCTGGACCGTGCTCTCAGCACGACCGTGGTCGGCGTGAGCGGCGCAGTCACGCGTGAATTCGGCGTGGCCGGCGTGACCGGGGTAACCGACGCTTCGAACCTGCGCACCAACGTCGTTCGCGCCCAAAGCCACGGCCTGCCCACCGGCACGGTCCGCGACCCGGTCGGCGCCAACATCCCCGCCACACTCAATCTCGAAGCGGATGGACGCGTGAAGTTGTGGACCCTGGATGGCGCGAATCTGGACCGCCAGCGTGTGACGCAGTTCAACGCCATCGGCCTCCCCGCCGCCACCACGGCTGGGTGCGGGGCGGCGTACACGCAGGTGGTGAACGGTTGGGGGTTGGTAACGAGCGAGACGAGCCCGGAACTGGGCACGATCACCTACACCTACGATGGCGGCGGATTACTGACCGGGATCAATGCCAACGGCCGGGTCACCACGATCACGCGCGACGCGAACGGGAACCCGACGGTCATCGATCCGCCGGGCGACGTGGTGATCACGCAGGAGTTCAATGCGCGCAATGCGCTGACCAAGCGCACTGAAACGCTCGACAACGGCCAAGTCCGGGTCGAGGAGTTCGAGTACGACGCGAACCTGAACCTGACGCAGCACCGGCTCGTCGGCGGCCGCACGACCACGTTCGTGTACGACGATGACAACCGCCTGACCGAGATCCAGAACCCGGACGGCGTGACGCGCGCCTTCACCTACAACGCCAACGGGCAGGTGGTTGCGGACAGTTCGGGCGGTTCGACGTTGACGCGGACGTACGACCTGGGCGGGCGCCTGACCGGGATCGGCGGCAACGGCCTGCCCGGGTTCGCCATCGACTACGACGGCGGCGAAACGCGGCCGGTCGCCATTCGTCAGGGCGCGGCAACCGTCTACGGGTTCACCTATGACAGTGCCAAGCGCTTGACGGCGGTCGCGGACACGACCGCGGCGTTGGGCGGCGCCTTGACCTGGGAAGTGGCGCCGGACGAGGCGGGCTACGGCTGGACGCGCACGCTCAAGGACGCGGCCGGAACGGCCCTGTTCACCCTGACGCGGCCGATCAACGATATCGACGCGCTGACCGCGACGCGTCTGACCCCGGCCGGGGTCGGGGACCTCGATGCCGGGTACACGCTGCAGGACAACGTGCGCCCGGCCACCCTGACGCGGCCGGGCGGACTCCCCGGCACGGAGTGGGCCTACAACGGCGCGAAGGAAATCACCGAGCTCGACCACGGCGACGTGAGCGTGGGACTGACGCGCGACGCCGACACCGGCTGGATCATGGGCCGCGACCAGACCTGGCCGGGACTCGCGGCGAGCGACACGTTCACCCGCAACAAGGCGGGCTGGCTCACGGGCGAATCGCGCCCCGGCTGGAACGCCACGTACGGGTACCGCCAGGATGGCGCCCGCACCGGGTACACGCTGAACGGGCGGCACAGCGAGTTCGTGGTCTCCGGCGGCGGCGCGGTGCGCGAAGTGCGCAACGCGCTGCTGGGCGCGCGCCTGGCCGCACCGTACGAAGGCCCGGTCTACACGGTCGGCACGCACGGCGACTACGCCACGGTCGAGGCCGCGGTCCGGGCGGTGTTCGCCGACTGCGGCGCGGCCGCGTTCGACAAAGCGGCCGTGGTCTGCCTGCTCGAAGCGCCCGCCGCGGCTATCACGGTGCGCGAGACCGGCGCAGCAGCTTCCGACTTCGACGACGGCACCGGCGGCGGTTGGAGCGTCACCGAGGCTGGCGGCGGCAGCGTGGACGCGGACCAGGCCGCGGTCCGGCTGGGCGATGCGGGTTGCGCACCGTTGTGCAGTGCCGGCGACGCGGGCCAGGCGTACCTGACGCACGCGGCCAGTTCGATCGACGGCAAGGTCGGCGAGTCGTTCCATTTCCAACTCTCGAGCCAGGACATGGACAATGCCGCGGACAGCGGCGTGCTGTGCCGCGTCCGGTCCGCAACGCAGACCCTGGTCGAAGTGCGGTTGGTCTACGCTGGCGGCGTGCCCGCCCTCCAGGTGCAGTACCTCGCCACGGCGGGCATGCAGACCGGCGGCACGACGGGCGCGGTCAGCACGGGCACCTGGTATGACGTCGCGTTCGTCTACAAAGCGGACAAGGCCGGCGGCGACCCGGATGGGCGGTTCCGCTGCTGGGTGGACGGTACGCAACTGTGCGATGTTGATGGCCTCGAGACGCCGGCTGGTGCGTCCGCGGCGGCGGTGGACCTCGGCCTGGTCACGGTCAGCAACTGCAGCCTGGGCGTGGTCATCGACAACGCGGGCATTGCCGGCCTGCGCCCGACCGCGACGTTCCCGCTGATCGTGCGCTCGGCCATCGGTGCGCCGGTGACGCTGGCGCATACGGTCACGGTGCGCGACCAGGGGTTCGTGCGGCTGCAGGGCGTGTATATTAACCCGGCGGGCACTTCGCCCGCGGTGCTCTTTGACAACGTTGACGGCCCGAGCCTGGCGAGCTGCGCGGTCCGCGCGCCGGTCAGGTTCGATGCTTGCACGGGCGCGAAGATCGTGGGCAATACGTTCGACGCGAGCGCCGGCACCGCCATGCTCGAACTGGCGGACTCCGCAACCGCCGCACTGCTACGCGATAACCTGTTCCTCAACGACGGGACCATCGCCGGCTGGACCGCAACCGGCACCGCACCGGACAACGACTACAACGCCTACTGGCCGGCAAGTATCAGTCCGGCGGAAGCGCACGGGGTCAATGCCGATCCGTTGCTGATCGCCGGCACGGTCTACACCAATGCGGCGGGCAGTTCGATCGTCAGTACCGGCACGCCGGTGGCGGGGTTCACCGCCGACCTGGACGGGCACTGGCGGCACCTGACCGCACCGTGCATCGGCGCGACCGAGTTCCAGTTCGACACCGCCACGTTCGACGCGGCCGGGCGCATGGCCACGCGCGCCGTGGCCGGCCGCGAGTGCCAGTACGCCTATGACGCCTACGGGCGCCTGATCGCGTTCACCGATACCGAGAACCCGGCGAACGACACGACGTACAGTTACGACGCGTTCGGCCGTCGCGTCACCAAGACCACCGGCTCGTGCACGACCCGCTTCGTCTACGACCTGCCGCAGAACGGCGGTGACGATGTCGTGGCCGAACTGATTGACGAGGACGGCGACGGCACGGTCGACCGCAAGCGCGTTTACTGGGTTCTGCCCGATATCGACCAGCGGCTCGGGTTTGTCGACTACGCGTCCAACGGCACGGCCACCACCTACTACTACCTGACTGACCAGGTCGGGTCCGTCATGGCCGTGCTCGACGCCGGCGGCAGCGTCGTCAACCGCTACGACTACGATGCCTTCGGCAACCTGCGCCGCGGCACCAGCTTCGAGGGTGTCGAGAACCGCTACCGCTTCCACGGCCGCGAATGGGACGCCGAGCGCGGCGAGTACTACTACCGCTACCGGACCTATGTCCCCGAATGGGGCGCATTCTCCGGCCCGGACCCCGACACCCGCCCGTTCGAGGCCGAGGGCGCGGGGAATTACCTGCTGTGCGCCAACGATCCGGTAGGGAAGACTGATCCTGAGGGTCTGGCCGCCAATCCGTATGAGTGGAACTGGCATCATCTGCTGGCCACGGACGTTTTTGGCGAGAAGGGATACATCAAGAAGGCCGGGATGAGACTGGCCAAGGGCGTTGACATCGGCGCGGAAAAGTGGGGGTGGATGCTCCAGGCAGGGGAGCACACCTTCGAGGGCGGTGTTCACCCGTCCGGCTGGAATGAAGCGTTGACTGAGGAAGTGAAGGAGTTCCGACGCCAGGGCGTCAAGGTGCTGACGGAATCTCATCTGGAAGAGATCGCGGATAGGATGAAGCGGGCGTATGGTCTAATTGACGAGGCCGGAAAGCCGGTAAAGGGAATGCCCGCCATCATGGACTATGGCACCTGGAGTTCGCCCGTCAACCGGGCCGGAGTCCTCGCAAAGAGGTACCTGAGTGGCGTCCCAAGAGCGCTGTCCACCGCACAGAAGGGACTTGTGGTTTTCGGGATAGTCGGGATGGGTGCCACAACGGCAGAGGCCCTCGATGCTGCAGTGCCCAAATACAGGGAAGCCATAGAGACCGCGCTCGAAACCGGTGATCGTGCCGCAGTGTTCGAGGTCATACGGGACATGGGGATCGAGAGTAGCCTCCAATCGAACGATATTGCCCCGTTCTACGCAACGTGGGGATATGCAACCCTGAAAGAGACTCCTGATCAGACTCTTCAACAGGTGCTCGACAAGCAGGGAGAACTTGAGCGGAAAAAATATGGCCGTACACTGCGGTGGTACGAACGTGTCTGGCAGGGCGCGAAGTAGTTCATCGGCTACTCGAGGTGATGCCGCGATGGACATCGTCGCCCTCAAAGCGAGACGTGTCTTCAGTCGGGACCACGGGATCGACTGGTTCCACGCTCGGATGTTTCACGGAACCTGCCACTACGCAGACGATTACGCCTTGGGCGAGGACCTCACCAATCCTCTTAGGTTGGAGAAGAACGTCTTTAGGATGCCAGGCATCGCACAACCGTCCCTGAACCTTGTCCTTTCGGATGCGGTTCGTTCCCGTATCGAGGGTGTTCCTAATATCGCTTTCAACCAGGTGGTCTTCACCAAACTGTTCTCTTTGCCTTTTGCGGAGGGCGATTTTCGTCACTGGGAACGGGGAAGAGAGATGGCCGAGATCGATGCGTGGATAGACAGCCTACCCCACGACCCGTCGCTGGCCAACGGACTCGGGGCATACCATGAACTTGTTGTTCCCCGGGGCAAGGACTTCTTCCCCGACTATGCCATCGATACGGTATCTGTGGAAATGCCTTCCGGGGTTGTAAAGCGAGGCATGATAGTTCACGCGAGTCCTGACTTCATCAAGGAGTTCCCGATCTACTGGGATGGAGCTTTGCTTATCGAAGGCGACCTGTTCAGAACGGCGTTCGCTCCTGACCTTGACCTGACGTATTTCGTTCATGCAGTGTTCCGTTGTTGACGCGTTCCGGTCCCGTTCGTCTTGCTCTTTCTCAACGCCTGATTCCGGCCTGCGGTTTCTGAGCCCGAAAACCGCATAGGGGCAATTTTTGTACGGGGAAGTAGCGGACCTATGTCCCCGAATGGGGCGCGTTCTCCGGCCCGGACCCCGATACCCGCCCGTTCGAGGCCGAGGGCGCCGGGAATTACCTGATCTGCGGGAATGATCCGGTCGGGAAGACGGATCCGAAGGGGCTCGCCTCGCCTACAGACCCTGAATGGATGGACATCATCCCCGGCACTCCGCAGATCAAGGCCATAATGCAGCAAGCTGGTATTGAGCGAAGCGATCCACGATGGGGTGTGATTCTGGAAGCCGGTGACCACCGGCTCAAGGCACGCGGATCCTCTGGGATCGCCGGGAGTCTGCACCAGGCCGGGGCCAACTGGAACAAGGCGATTTCTGAGAGCATTATCGAACTCCATCAGAAGGGAAAACTGACGCCGAGAAGCATCGAGAAGGCGATCAAGAGGCTAAAGGGTTCAGGCCAGTTCCGCGATTTCTTTGCGAATTCCGTCAAGAGCCCCATCTCGCACAGTGCCTGGAAGCGCGTAGAAAACAAGGGCCAGTACTTCGACACTCTACTTCGCGCCCATAGCACGGCCAATTCCCTGAGTTTTTGGCAGAGGCGAGCCCTGCTCCAGCAGTTGGGCGAGTGGGCGCGAGTGGGAGTTAAAGCGGTGGGTTGGGTCGGACTGGTCTACGCTCTGGACAGGGTTGGCACTGCCTACGCCCAAGACGTTCCGGCCGCTCAGATCGCTTCCTCTCTGGCGCGGGACGAGACCCTGATCGGCTTGGCCCATCAGGCCGCCGAGACTGGTGTCGACAAGGGCTGGGCTTGGATGGAAGGATGGGCAACCACCTGTCCGGTCGGCGAAATCGGCTCAACGCAGAAGCAGCTCCTCGGGGGATGGGAGGACGAACATAGCGAGCAGGCGCCGGATTGCGGGCAACTCGATGCCCAACTGGAAGCGTTGGGCCGCACATCGGGCGCTCAGTGCTTGGACAGCACCGTCCTCGGGAAGTGAGGAGGAGGGCTGCAGCCCCGATGAGACCGAGGATATTCCTGATTGATGAGGTTGACGACCGCGTCGAGACCCCCTCTGGTTCCGCTCTCTTGCCAGACTCGGACGAGTCTGTGCCGCGCGCGGTTGGTCTGTGTCCGGCGTGCCTGAATGTATCGGGTCTGCCGCCCTACGACATTCTGGTCCACGGTTCCGATGATCTGCTGGCTATGGATCTGACTGTCAAAGCATTTATCCCGCTCGGCCCCCCTCTGATAGCCGCGCTGCCGTACGCCGAGCGACTTGCACACGCCCTCACAGGGTGTACATGCGTGCGCGTAGGGTATTCGGACTGGAATCAGGACCGAGATCTGCGCGGCGGCGAGAGATTTGAGAAGGGACCGTTGCTCGGCGGGCTTTATGTCACAGGGACCTGCACAGACGCCACTACGGCGGGAGGGAGGCCGGTACGATGTTGCTCGGCCTGCGGATGCCTTCGCCCGCCGGGATGGTTCGACCGCGCCGCGAAACAGCGGGTCTTTCCGGTTTGCTCCGCGTGGGACGGCTGTGATCTGTTTGTGCTGGAGGGAATGTCTCAGGAGTTAGGAACCGTCTTAACGGAAGCGGGCCGACAGAAGATGGCGCAACTGGGGTTCAACAACCTTCGTTTGAATGAGTTGGAGTGGAGCAATTGAACACCCCTGTTTCTCCACTGGCCGACCGGCAAGGAACGCTCTCCGGGACAACCGTTCTATGGTGCGGCGGGAGAACAGGGCAAAGGGGACAGCCTCTTTCTGAACAAGGGGGGGGCAAGGGCATCGGGCTGCCAGGAATTGGGCGGGAACGGCAGTACGTTTGCGGGAGGGACCAGGGAGACGACAGACTTCCAGCGGTTGCCGCCGCTGCCATGTCAGGGTCCGGCGACGGGACGCAACCGGCAGCATGAGGCACGGCGCTGACGTCGCACGGCACGTGGACTACAGCGTGACGGACGGGCTTGCCGGGGCCACGGTCGGAAGGGGAGGCGTTGCGGGCAGGTGGCGGCCGCT
>MHBL01000483.1 GCA_001803235.1 Lentisphaerae bacterium RIFOXYA12_64_32 | reverse complement strand
GCAGGACTGATTGGTGAGCGGCGAAGCCGCAGCCGTCGAACCCTAGCCAAGCCAGGGCAAGCGGAGCGAGCCCGCGGCGGTGGCGTCGTGCACAAATTCGCAATCGGAGCGTCTCGCCGTCGCTCCCCCAGCGACACGAACGTGGCGTGCGTGCCCGCCCACCCCGCGACGGCTCGCCCGCGGTTCGCCGTGATGCATGGGAAAAACTAGCAACTAGCAACAGGAACGCGAACCAGAAATGGGTCCCCGCGTGCCCAGCGCTGCGCGTTTGCGCGCCGTGTTCGCGGGCGCGGCAGGCTGCACTCTGCATTCCGTGTTCCCGTGTCCCTCATTGCTAGTTCTGTTCGGCCTTGATCGTGCGGCTTTCGCCATCCGTCACCACCGCCCGCACCGTTGCGTGAGGACACTGATTCGCCAGAGGGCATGAAAAAGGGCCTGGTCAATCGTTTCGTTTTCCGGATCTCTCCGGTTGCCAAAACCCAACGCCGACGAGGCCCATCGCGCATCCTGCTCGTTTGAGTCTTCGTCGGCAACACCGGAGAAGAACCATGAGTCAGCATGCACGACTTACACGACGAATCGTAGGGCTTCTGAGCGCTCGCTTGCCCGACCTCGACTTGCAGGACATGCCCGACAGACGTGATCCCCGCCGGGTTGCCTGGCCGATGATCACCGTGCTTCGCGCACTCATCGTCACCCTCGCAGCGTCTTGCACGAGCTTGCAGCAGGCCGAAGCGCTCACCGAGGAGATGTCACCGACCATGCGTCGCAAGCTGGGCATTCACAGACGCATCCCCGACACAACCATGCGCACCATCGCCTCGGGACTCGAGCCCGATGATGTCCGCCAACGCTTGCACCAGCAGATTCGCGCCGCCGCCCGTCGCAAGGCGCTGCTGCCCGACCGATTGCCTTTCAACGTCGCGATGCTCGACGGCAAGGCCACCGCGCTGCCCAGCTGCGACGACCACTTCGCCCAGCGCCAGTCCAATGACTCCAGGCTCATCGGCCTACTGCGCACCATGACCTGCTCGCTCGTCACCACCGCCGCTCAGCCTTGCATCGACGCCATCCCCATCCCCGCTGGCACCAACGAGATGGGTCACTTCCGC
>MHBL01000482.1 GCA_001803235.1 Lentisphaerae bacterium RIFOXYA12_64_32 | reverse complement strand
ATCGAGATCGACCGCCGGGTCCTCGATGAACTCAAGGACCCTCTCCTGCATCTGGTGAGAAACTCCATCGATCACGGCATCGAGAAACCCGGTCGGCGCCAGGAACTTGGCAAATCCCGTCGTGGCCTGATCACGATCGCCGTGATCCCCGTCCAGGCCAACAATGTCGAGATCACCGTCCGCGACGACGGCGGCGGGGTCGATGCCAGCCGGGTCAGGGAGATCGCCCTCCGCCTCGGCCTCATCGGCGCCGAGCTCGTGGCTGGAGGCAGAAGGCCCCGCGACTGTTCGAGCCCGGGACCGCCACGACACCGCCGGACCAATTGCCCGCCATACGGCTCGTCCCCCCCGATCACGAGGACTACTTCGTCGATCTCCTGATGGTGCCAGCCGGGGAGACGCCTGGGGCGAAGGCCTGGGTGAGCGTCGAGCTACCCGGTGGGTTCTACGGGCTCCCGGGCTTCGAATTCCTCTCGCTGACGATGATCGACCGCCAGCGTGGACCCGACGGCATCGAGTATGCCCATCCCGCGATGATGGCACTGGCAAACCTGCTGTCCCACCGGATCTTGGTGGACCACGTCATGAGTTCGCCGGTCGGGGGGCGAATGGTTCAGCGCTACGCAAAGGACCTGGGGCGCGTCCTGGCCCTCGCCCGGCTCGCGTCGCGCGAGGATGTGGAGGCGTGGCCCGCTCGCTGGCTGTTCGCCCTGCAGGAGCGTTTCCCGACGCGTTGGCCGGAGCTGACTGCCTCGATCGGCAACGGGCTGCGTGCGCTCCTGCTCGACGAGGAGGTCTTCGAAGAGGCATGGCACTGCTGCAACGTGGGGCTGCTCGCGGGCAGGGGCGTGACGGTGACCCAGCTTCGAGCGGTCGGCCGACAGGTCATCGCCGACGCGATCTTGCCCGTAGAGTCGAAGGGGAGAACCTCGTAGCCCTCCGGGGGTGCTACGCGCCACGAACGAGTGACCTCCCACGCACTGCGCCGCTTGGAAGCGTCTGCATCGAAAAAATGGTGGAGTTTGTTCTCGGCGAGAGCGCGAAGCGCCACGACCGCGACGTTCAGGCCTCCATAGCAGACGCCATTCGCTCGTCCGATCTCTTCGTTGCCATTTGGAGCGCGAACTACGCGACAAGCGAATGGTGCATCGAGGAGCTTGATTTGGCCATGAGTCGTAACCGTTCACCCGGGCCATGGATTGGAGGGAATGCGAGGCTCGGGGTGGTGCTGAGTGTTCAGCCTCGTTTTCAAATGTGACTGCGTAGTAATTCGAGAACGGACGTGGTTGGGGAGGGCGAGAGCGAGAACGTCAGCGGGGGCGAGGACAGCGAGAGCGATTCCGAGGGTGAAGCTCTCAGGCCTGGACCTTGGCATCGAGACCGCATTTCAGATTTTTTCCGGAACGACTTGACATGTCGATGGAGTCACTTAGAAGGGGCTTGAAAGCTGGCCCGAAACACCATGTCACCACCGTTCCCAAAGCCCCCAGACCTGCCGTTGTCCCAGGAGGAATGGGATGCGCTCCCCCAGAACGTGCAGGGCGTGTTCCTGGTTTTTGTGGTGTCTCTGGAGACGAGGACTCATGTGCTGGAGGAGGAGGTGCGGGAACTGCGCGCCCGGCTCGGGCAGGACTCGTCGAACTCCTCGAAGCCGCCTTCGAGTGATCAACCTGGAGCGAAGAAGAAGTACCACAAGCGGGAAAGGGAGAAGGGACGCCGTGCAGCCGGAGCCCAGGAGGGGCACGAGGGCGCGCGGCGGGCGACATTCCCACCCGAGAAGGTGACACGAGTGGTGAACCACCGCCCGGACTGCTGCGAGGCGTGCGGTGATAAGCTCCTCGATACGCAGATGGTGGAGGGCAACCACCGACGGCAGGTGGTCGAGATCCCGGAGATCGTCCCCGATGTGACAGAGCATCGCGTCTTCGTAGGGCTATGCACGTGTGGATGCTCGACGTGGGGTAAGTTCCCTCCTGAGGCGGCCTATGGGACCGGCCCTCGGCTGACGGCGCTCACGGCCGAGTTGTCCGGACGGTATAGGCTGTCGCGTGAGGAGACCGCAGACCTGCTCTCCGACGTGCTGGACGTTCCAATCTGCAAGGGCACTGTTCAGGCATGCTGCGAGCGGACGAGCGAAGCGCTGGTGAAGCCGGTGGAGGAGGTCGAGAAGGCACTGCCGGAAGCCGAAGTCGTCAACATGGACGAGACCGGTTGGAAGGTGGCCGGGAAGAAGGCTTGGCTCTGGGTCTTCGCCACAACGCTGACGGTGCTCTTCGTCGTGCATCCCAAGCGGGGACGAGGCATCCTCGAACAGCTTTTCGGTACAGGCAAGCCCGGTGTGGTCGTCAGCGACCGCTGGAGCGCGTATTCCTTCTTCGAACCCGATCACCGCCAGCTCTGTTGGTCCCACATTGAGCGCGATATCATCGGCATCTCTGATGCCAAGGGAGCCGGTTCCAGTTCGGCAGGTCCGATGGTCGAGGGGACGGCGGGGATGTTCTCGAATTGGCATGCCTTCCGTCGCCGCGGAGAAATCAACCGTGTCGTGCTCGCCGAAAGGATCGCCCCGTTCAAGGAAGCGCTGTGGGCTTTCGCCGAGGCCGGCGCCGCTCAAAAGCAGGACAAAAAGTGGAGGGGCCTGGGCCGTGATCTGGTCCGGTACTGGCCCGCCGTGTTCCGTTTCGTAGAAGTGGAAGGCGTGGAGCCCACAAACAACCTCGGGGAGAGGGACGTACGCAAGGGTGTCCTCTGGCGAAGATCGTCCCAAGGGTCGCGTTCAGAAGCAGGCAGTCTATTCGTCGGGCGCATACTCTCAACCGCCGCGACATGCCGTCGCCAGGGGAGGAACCTGCTCAAGTTTCTGGAGGCTGCGGTCCTCGCAAAGATGCACAATCAACCGCCCCCGACGTTACTCACATCCCCGCATTGACGATGGCTCGTGTACACTGGCAATGACCCACCGGCTGAACGGTTACCATCCGCC
>MHBL01000481.1 GCA_001803235.1 Lentisphaerae bacterium RIFOXYA12_64_32 | reverse complement strand
CGAGCCGCTCCCGCCACTTTGCCAGAACACTCCGACGCAAACGAGTAACGTCCGCACATGATCGGGCGGTATTCCGCCCGGGGGGCGCTGACGCGTCACTGCATGTGGGGCCGGGCACCGCGCAAACCGGTCGTTGACGTGCTATGCTGTTAGCGGCACCGCAGGCGGTGCAACTGCCGCATGAGGGATTCGGAATGCGGGAATATGGATCGGATTGGAAGGAGGTCCTCCGTGGATCATGCTAATCTTGCACCGTTGGAGTACGCCGTTTCGGAGCCAACCCTCGACCCCGTGCACAAGGCTGCTGTGGAGGTAGAGGTCAGCGATGTGTTGGGAGAATGTCCCACGGTGATCGCCGGTAAGAAGTACGTCGTTCGCGGCAAGTATGTATGCCGCGGTCGGGCGATTGCCAGGCTTTGCCTTTCATGCCACGGGCGAAACATGGGTCAGCCCGTGGAGGTCTGGGATGGCGAGAGGAAGTTTGAGGTGACGGCCATCCCCATGGATGTGACGTCAGGCCAGGAGAGGGTTCTGAATCTTCAGATGTTCGGGAAGGACGGGCGGGACTTGGGGGTCCGGTTGCGTTTCGATCTGAAGAAAGTCAAACCCGAATGATCCGCCCCCGCGGTGCGTTTTAGGGGGGGGGGGACGGCGCGAAACACTTGGCCCGCCTGGCTCGCGGGGTGCTGCCACGCCACCGAAGATCCCGCGAGACGCGGGCGCGACAGGGAAGGGCGCGACAGGCCAGGGTCACGTCGCCGAGTGCGGGGGACATTCCCTTCTGACGGTGCCATATCACGGTGCCGTGTTCGCGTTGCGGTAGGCGCTCGGGGGGACTCCGACGATCTTCTTGAAGACGACGCTCAGGTACTCGACGTGGCGGAAGCCGGAGCGCAGCGCGATGGTGGCCAGGGGGAGGTCGGTCTCGACCAGAAGCTGCCGGGCACGTTGCAGTTTCACGCGGACGATTTCGTCGTGCGGAGTGCGCCCCAGCGCTTTGCGGAAGCGGTGTTCGAGCGAACGCCGCGACAAGGGGATCGCGTCGAGGAGGTCCTGCACGTTGATGTCGTCGCAAGCCTGCTCGCGGATCAGGCGCACGGCCGTGGCAACGTGCGGATCGTCGACAGCCACCACATCGGTCGATTGCCGGCGGGCAACGCCGGTCGGGTCGACGAGGTGTGCCTCGGCGTGGACGGTCTTGCCGTCCATCATGCGGTCGAGCAGAGACGCGGCCAGGTAACCGGTGCGGTGCGTGTTGGGAATCACGCTGCTGAGTGCCGGGTCGGCGAGATCGCAAAGCAATTCGTCGTTGTCCACGCCGATCACCGCCGCTTCCTCGGGAACAGCCACGTCGGCGCGTTTGCAGGCTTCGAGCAGGCGTTGCCCGCAGATGTCGTAGCAGGCCAGGATGCCGACCGGCTTGGGCAGGGTCGACACCCAGTCTGCCATGGCTTTGCGGTCGCGCGATTCGCCGCGTTCATCGCGAGTTGATCCGACGCTCTGGTAGACGTCGCACGGCAAGCCGGCAGCGCCGATGATGCGTGCGAACTCCGCACAACGCCATTCCGACCAGTTGAAGCGCGGGACACCGCAGTAGGCGAAGTTGCGGAATCCGCACGCCATGAGGTGTTCGGCGGCCAGGCGCACGATCGCTGCGTCGTGCGTTTCGACCCACGGCAGACTGGGCGCTAGGCGTGCCGCGCTGACGTCGACCGCCGGCAGGCCGGTGGCCAGAACCGCCTTGGCGATCTCCGCGTTCTCGATGCGGGCGATGATGCCGTCGCCGTGCCAACCGCGCAACCAAGTCACACTCGGATCGCCGCGGCTGTGTTCACCCAGGGTGATCTCCCACGAGTGATGCTCGCGAATATACTTGCGCACGCCATGCAGCAGGCCGCGGGCGTAGCTGTTTGACGTCTCGATCAGTAGCGCGACATGTCGACGTTGGCGCTTCATAGAGGCACGAACGACCTGTGCGATAGGGGCGGGGCTTCGGGCGTGCGGTCCAGGGTACCGCGGGCGGCCCCCCGCCCGCCTTGGAGCATCCGAGTGCGGCCCGGAGGCCGGGCGGCGTACTGCCCCGCGACCAAGTGTCCCGCGCCGTCGTCGAATACGGGTAAAACTCTCATGTGTGGTGACGATAACCGACGTACTAAAAGTTCACATTAGCCTGCCAATCACTGTTGTCAATGGGCGTAATGCAGGTGAACAAATGCCTATGCAAAAAATCTCATGAACTCTGCGAAAGAGTTCATGGAAGACGACTTGTCGCCGGCGTATGTTCAATGGGTAGAGAGTCGTCCGTGGTTGGCTCGGAGATGGGCGGGCAATTTGGGCAGGAGCAGTCAATAGCATGAAAACCGGAAGCAAGGCGAGTTTCTCGTCGAGAACCGGCGAAAGGGTGTGCCTGAGAGACCCGGTTCCGGGCCGGCGCGGCGCACCGATTGAGTCGTCGCGACCGGAGATCCCCATGCGCTGGGACCTGCTGCCGGCAGAGCTTCGCGATTCCAGCACCGGGCATGGCGGCGCCTATCCGCACCTGGTGCACGAGTTCATCCACAGCATTGTGGAAGCGCGCCGACCAGCCATCGACGCGGTGACAGCCGTGGACTGGCACAAACAGGAGTAGAGAAACAGATGAAGACGAGACGCATTAATGTGGCGATTGTGGGGTTGGGGTTTGGGGCTGAGTTCATTCCGATTTACCAGCGGCATCCGCACGCGAACCTGTACGCCATCTGTCAGCGGACGCGGAGCAAGCTGGACGCCGTCGGCGATGCGTTCGGCGTCGGGAAGCGCTATGGCGATTACCGCGAACTCCTTCGGGACCCGGACGTGGACGCAGTGCACATCAACTCGCCGATTCCCGACCATGCCGGCATGACCATCGCAGCGCTCAAGGCCGGCAAACACGTTGCCTGCACCGTACCGATGGCGACCTCCATTGCCGATTGCCGGACGATTGTGCAGCTCCAGAAGAAGACGGGCCTGACCTACATGATGATGGAAACGGTGGTCTATGCCCGGGAGTTCCTGTTCATCAAGGAGTTGTATGACAAGGGAGAACTGGGCAAGATCCAGTTCCTCCAGGCCAGTCACCAACAGGACATGGACGGTTGGCCGAACTACTGGCCAGGACTGCCGCCGATGTGGTATGCCACCCACTGTGTCGGGCCGGTCTGTGCCCTGACGAAGGCTACGGCCGAGTATGTGTCCTGTTTCGGGTCCGGCACCATCCGTGACGAGTTGGTGGCCAAGTACCAGTCGCCGTTCGCGGTTGAGAGCACACATGTGAAGTTGAAGGACTCGGATCTGTCCGCCCGCATCTACCGGTCGTTGTTCGACGTCGCCCGGCAGTACCGTGAGAGCTTCGACGTTTACGGTTCGAAGGCGTCGGTGGAATGGCCGCTGGTCGAGCATGAGCCGTTGGTGATGCACCGGGCGAAACGGCCGGAACCGGAAATCCCGAAACGGGTTACGGCGCCGGACTATGCAAGCCGGTTGCCGGAGCCCATTCGCCCGTTCACCACCCAGGGCGTGTACGAACTGGCCGCGGGGAAGACACATCTGAGTTTCACCCAGGGCAGCGGCCACGGTGGCTCGCATCCGCATCTTGCCCACGAGTTCGTCATGTCCATCGTGGACGGACGCCAGCCGTACCCGGACGCGGTGCGGTCGGCCAATTGGACGTGCGTGGGGCTTTGTGCCCATCAGTCCGCGCTGAAGGGCGGGAAGACTCTGCGGTTGCCGGCATTCACGCTGGAGTGATGGCTGGGGGCTGAACGCTGGGAGGGCACGACAAGGGCGGTCATGGGATGGTCAGGCGGAAAGGGCGGCGAACAACGATGGTATCGAAGATCTCGATGACCTCGATGTTGTCGACAGGGCACGACGCCACACATGTGGCAAACGGAAGCCATGACAGGGCGTGACAGGGCGGCAGCGTGGCAAGCACGCCGTTACCCGGCGGTGCGCGACACCCGACACACGACACGAGTGCACAAGCGGTACGGAGGCGAAGCAGATGTCAGACGATGCGTCCACGAAGCGAGGGTTGTCCGTTCGGCACGAACCGCATCGGTTGCAGGTGGTGCGGGTGGAGAGCGGGGCGCCGATCCTGGTGCAGCATGCGGCGGCGGACAACCGCCCGTACATTCATCCGCTCCTGGCGCCGGACGGAAAGGGCTGCCTTACCGAGGATCAACCGTGGCATCACCTGTGGCAGCACGGGATCTACACCGGCCTGCACGGCGTGAACGGTGTCGATTTCTGGACGGAAGGGCTGAGCCGCGGCGGACTGGAGCACGACGGGACGTTTCACCCGCGCCCGCTCGCAACCCCGCGGGCCGAGGGCAACATAGCATGCTGGCAGGTTGAGGCCGCGTGGCGCGCGCCGCAGGCTGCGGATATCCTGATCGAGCGTCAGTCCTGGTGGTTCGAGGACCTGGGCAGTGCCTACCGGCTGGACCTGGATTGGGAACTGCAGGCGTGCACGGACGTGACGTTTGATGCGTGCGCCTACGGCGGGCTGTTCCTGCGCATGCCGTGGCGTCCGGAACTCACCGCGATGGCGGTGGACAGTGATGGGCGCGGGCGCGCTGAGGCGGAAGGCAAGCGCAGCCGCTGGGTCGCGGTGTCCATGCCGTTGCCCGGGCGCCCAACCCACGCCGGCATCGCGGTTCTGGACCACCCGGGCAACCCGGTGCACCCCACGCCGTGGCGGGTCGACGGGAACTATGGCATCTCTCCGAGCCGGTGTATCTTGGGCGGCTGGCAACTGCGGTCCGGCGAGCGCGCCTGCGAGCGCTACCGGTTGTTCGTGTTCTGCGGCGAAGTGAATCCGGAGGTCGTTGAGCACGAATGGTTGCGGTTCGCCGCGAACCCGTGAGTTCCCGGCTGCACGCGCCGCCGGAGCGAGTGCGCGCGGCCATGGGGTCTTGCCCGGCGGATCCCGCCTGTCAGGCGGGATCGGGACAGCGACACCACTACGCGCGGGGCCGCGAGCGATGTCTGTCCGCACCTGGGCGTCATCCCGCACGGTCGGACTTACCCGTACAGGTCGATTTCTTCTCTGGAGCCTACCGCCTGACAGCCTTCAGCCTAAACACCTAAGGAGTTCTCCCATGACAAACGCCATTGTTGTTCATCATCGGTTTAACGGGACTTGGCCGTTGGCGGCGGAGCACATGCACGAGCTGTGGCGCAAGCAGGGTCCGGTCGCGTTCGTGCAGATGGCGCCGGGCGATGACCGTCCGGCCGGGCAGGTGCTGCCGGACCCTGCGGCGGTGACGCGCCTGGTCGTGTTGGGTGGTTCGATCACGCCGGAGTGCCTGAAACGCATGCCCGCACTACGCGAGGTCGCGTGCGCATGCCAGAGCCTCGACGGCGTGGCGGACATGGCCAAGCAGGCTGGCATGCGCGTCTACACACAACCGACGGAAGGGTTCTGGGGCGAGTCGGTATCGGAGTGCGGTATTGCCTTGACGCTGTGCGGACTCCGCCGCATTCCGCAATTACACCAGGCGATCCAGACCAACCACGCGCCGTGGCAGTACGCGCCCACCCCCGAGCACCCGCGCCGCGGTGCGCAGTACGGCGACGACATGCGGTTCACCAGCGGCACGGTGGCGCGCAAGCGTGTCCGGATCGTGGGTGCGGGCAACATCGCCAGCCGCTACGCGCAGTGCATGGCGCTGCTCGGCGCGAATGTGGCGGTCTACGACCCGTTCGCGCACGAGCCGTGCATTCACCTGGCCGGGGCGCGCAAGGAGTGGCATCTGTCGCGGTTGGTCGAGGACGCGGACATCTTCGCGCCCATGGTGCCGCTGACCAACTCGACCAAAGGCATGGTCACGGCGGAGATGATCGACAAACTGCCCCGCGGTTGCCTGGTGGTGCTGGTCACGCGCGCCAACATCTGCGACATGGCGGCGGTGCGGCGGCGCGTCCTGGCCGACGAGCTCGCGCTGGCGGCGGACGTGTTCGACGTCGAGCCGCTGCCGCTGAACGACCCGCTGCTCGGGCGCCACAACGTAGTGCACACCCCGCACATCGCCGGCCGCACGCGCCACGCCAACGAGCGCTTCGCGGAAAAGCTCGCGGAACAGTTCCTGCCGGTGGGGTGAGCCTGTTCCGCTAGTGTCGTGCCCTGGGTGGGCATCCCAATCTGGGAGGGCAGGCACGGGTATCAGAGTTCAGACCACGGAATCGCGGTGACGCGGTCCGTCAACTGCTGCGCGCGCTCAGCGCGGCAGACGAGCAACCCACGGCGGGCCCGGGTACTGTGCAGGTTGAGGAACGTCTCGATGTGCCTGGCGTCATGCGGGTTCGGATTGGCGGTCCATTTCACCTCGATCGGGACATCTTCCGCCAGCGACTGCCAGACGAAGTCCACCTCCGCGCCGCTGACCGTGCGCCAGAATCCAACGCTATGCCCGCGCCCTAGGATGCGCCTGTTCGTAGTGGGCTCGCAGTGCACGGAACGAAGTGGAGTGCCAAGAGCCCATCCGGCGTGTTGCGGCGGTCTGGCGTGGGGATGGTGTCTTGCCCGGCGGACAACCGCCGGGACTGCGACACCACTACGAACGGTGCCGTGGCCGGATTTCCCCGCACAGGTCGAGCCCTTTCGGGGGCGGATGCGTCACTGCGCCAGCCAGGCCAGGGCGAAGGCGGCGGCGGCGACGACGAGGGTGGGGGGGAGAACAAGGCGCAGAATGCGGCCGAGCGGGGCCTCGAAGTAGCTGGCGGACAGGGCCAGGCAGAGGTGGACGGGGGTCAGCAACAGGCCGCAGATGACGCCGGCGAAGGCGAGCACTTCCAGGCCCATGTGAACGGACGGGCCCTCACCCATGAACGCTTTCAGCAGCGGGAAGGTCATGGCCACGCTGGGCATGGTGACGCCGGTCACATAGCCGACGAGGAACGGCAGTCCGAACACGAGGACGGGCACCGGAACCTGGTGGCTGCTCAGGAACGCGGCGATGTCCGCTACGGCATGCGCGGCGTCGAGGTTGAGCTTGTAGAGCAGCGCGCCGAGGATCAGGAGTGCGAAGTCCCACTCCATGGACGAGAGGAAGATGGGGCGCCAGCGTTGGCGCGGCACGCGGTGAAACAGGAGGTAGGCGAGGATCGCCACCAGGATGCCGATGGCGGCGGGCACGTTGAATGCGGCGTAGAGGATGGCGGTGAACGCGATCGGCCAGAGTGCGTGACCGAAATCGCGCAGGCTGCCCAGGAGCGCTACACCGCCCGGGCCTGGTGTGTCCGTCGCTTTGGGGAACCCGGCCAGGAGCAGGAACACGGTGCCGCCGATCATGCCGGAGAGTCCGATCAGCAGGTTCCAGGCGAGCAGTCGGCCGGGTGGGATCTGGAGCATGACCTGCACCAGGGGCACGGCAGGGAACAGCGGCCAAAGGCTCTCGAGTTGGTGACGGAAGAAGAAGTTGATGGCCGCCTGACGGCCGCGGTCCACACCGTTGGCGTCGCCGAGGTCGCGCACCATGGGGGCGGAGAGCATGATGCCGCCCGGGGTGGGCAGCATGCCCATGAACAGGGGGATGCTTGCCATGGCGGCGCGGCGGCTGCGGAAGAGGTTGCGCAACGCGGGCGCGAGCCGTTTCGAGACGCCCGTTTCCTGCATGCAGGTGCCGAGCACGTTGACGAGCAGCACCAGTCCGGTGAGGGTCAGGAACAGGAACGGGGTGGTCTCGCCGCGCGGCCGGGTCTGCCACTCGGTCACGAGTTGATGCCAAGCGGCGGTCGGCGTGACGCGCAGCAGCAGGGCCAGGGCCACAGCGGACAGGAGCATGGCGCGGCCGATCGCCACCCGGCGCTGGTGCAGGACCGTGAAGGTCATCAGTGCGATGCCGATAGAGATGAGTGCGTGGAGGCCTGGGTGCATGGGGCAAGAGGTTTCGGGTGTCGGGTATCGGGTGTCGGGTATCGGGTATCGGGTTTCGGGTGTCGGCGCGGGCAGGGGGTCAGATTTTCTTTGAGAGAGAGCCCCATAACGGGCCTTACGGGTGAGCGAGGCTGGAGCCATGCTCTACTTTGCCGCCGCCAGGGCGCGGAGTTGCGCGGGTTGCAGCAGCCATTCCAGTTGCGCGGCGCCGGACCGGGGCGGGCCGTCCCACGATAGGCAGCAGACCGCAGCCTTCTTGAACTCGATGGCGGCGCGGGTGTGTCCCGCGACCAGCAGACTGGCCAGGCGCGGCATGTCCGGAAGATGGCCGACCAGCATGATGTCGGTGGAGGTCTGCGCCGCGAGCCAGTGGATGGTGTCCTCGGGAAACTTGCCGGGGATGAGGAGATCGCACGTCTCGGCGGCGGTGGTCAGGCCCAATTCCTGGCTGAGAATGGCCGCCGTCTGCGCCGCGCGTGTCAGCGGGCTGGTCACGACGCGGTTTGGGCGGCATTCCAGTTGTGCCAGGCCCCTGCCGACTTCCGCGGTCTTCTGTCTGCCTTCGGCGGACAGGGGGCGTTCGGCGTCTGTGGCGACGCCTTTCTCGCCGAGGTTCAAGGCGATTCCATGTCGGACGAGGTACACGCGCATGTCAGTGTCCTTCTTGCTCCTTCTTGCGCCCGGCCCAGGCGTGCTGGCCCAGGGCTTTTCTCAGACGGCGCTGGAACCGGGGTTGCTGCAAGCGTCGGAACGCTTTGCGGAATTCTGTGAGATGCCGTGCTCGATGCCGCCTCAGCAACGGGGCGAGGTCCTTGGGCACTCCCGGTTGGTTGGTTACGAGATATTCCAACCCCACATCCATGTCATGGAGTTCGCCCAAGGCGCGTGTGACACTGCTGAGGCGGAGGGTTAGATCATGCCCGATGTCGCCGAAAAGCGGTTCGCCGAACTCGGCGAGATAGCGCACACGACGGCAACGGCGCCGGAGCTCATGCATGGCCTCGGAATTAACCTCCTCGGGGCTGAGGCGCCGGTCCCAATCGACTCGAGAGGCGCGCTTTTCAAGCCGGCGCAGGGCGCGCCGGAGTTTGCGCGCCAGGAAGGTGCGAGCTGACGTGGACGCGCCCCTGGCGTCCTCCGCGCCCAGATCGAAGCGTGCCAGTTGCAGGAGGGCCTTTATGGCGTCCTGGTAGGCGGGACCGGTGAGCGCAGCGCGCAGTTCCTTCTGCAGGATTTCGCGGCGTTTTCGTTCCGTTGCCAACCAGGCAGGCCACATACTGTTGCGGCGCCGGGTTCGCGCGATTGCTGCGGTGGCGAGGAACTCCAGCCAGACGTCGAGGTCTCGCATGGGCCCGAGTCGGCGCATCCATTCGCGCATGGCGTTCTGCGCCTGTCGGATGGATGTACCACGAGACAGTTTTCGGAACACCTGCATGGCGGTTGTGGCGCGCCGCGCCGCGGTCCGAATATCGTGGAGGTGTTCGGGATTGTTGCCCACCATCGCACCATCGCGGTTGTCGACGACGGCACGGAGATGGAAGTAAAGCAGACGCCGAAGGGCGCTGACCGCTGAGTCGCCGGGGCGTACGACGCCCCGGAACATGCCGCCCTTGCGGCCGGTCCTGGCGGCGGGCTTGATCTCAATGCCGATCGGCATGACCCGCCGCCAGAGGTCGGCTTTGGTTCTGGCCCATGGGAGACTGCCCCGATATGCCTCGTTGATGACACGCAGGATGAGTCGGTCGCGTCGCAGCGTCATGCCGCGGATGCGCGTATCCTGGATGTGGCCGTGGTCGAGTCCGTCGGCCACGCGCAGGATGGCGCCGAGACGCAGGGCGCGTTTCGGGTCGGGCAACTCCGCCAGCAGGGGGTTGTCGAGGAGGCGCACGCGCCGGCGCTGGTGCAGCAGGATCACGGCAGCCACGATGTTCCGGTCGGTGGCGGAGAAGCGGGGCAGTCCTTGCTCAATGACCAGGCGTGCGCTGGCCACGGCGTGGCGCCGTGGGTCGCTGATGTAGCCGACGTCGTGGAGCCGGCAGGCGGCGTCGAGAAGCTCTCTGTCCTTGTCGGAAAACCCCACGCGTGCGGCGATCTTATCGAACAACTGCAGGGCGAGTCGGGTTACGTGCAGGGAGTGCACGTTTTCGTTCCGGCAGAGGCGGCACAGCGCGGTTGTCGAGTGTCGGAGTAGCATAGGTTCCCGAGCGCGTTCCGGTCGTTCCTTCACTTTGGGACTCTGGGCGGTCCGTCACGATTCCGTGCCGGATGGACGGTGTGGTTCGAAGACCGTCTTGCGTTCCTGGCGGACCTGGGTCATCTGCTCGCGGGCCATACGGTAGAGTTCCTTCTGGCTGCGCAACGATTTGTGTCCCCTGGCGCGGAACCGGCGGTAGCCGCCGTCGGGCAACTGCAGGCGCGCTTTGGCGGTGTCGCGGAAGGTCACTTCGAGCATCTCAATCAGCGCGTCCCGGCATGGATGGTCATCGACCGGAATGAGCAGTTCCGCACGGCGGTCGAGGTTGCGCGGCATCCAGTCGGCGCTGGAGATGAGGACTTTCTTTTCGCCGCCGTGCTCGAAGTAGAAGACGCGACTGTGCTCAAGGAAGCGGTCGATGATGCTGACAACCCGGATATTCTCGCTGAGGTCCGGCACGCCCGGTCGCAGGCAGCAGGTGCCGCGCACGTTGAGCAGGATGGGGACCCCGACCGCCGAGGCGCGGTAAAGCGCGTCAATGATATCCGTATCGACCAATGAGTTCATTTTGGCCATGATCAGGGCGTCCTGGCCTTGTCGCTTCCGCTCGGCCTCGCTGTCGATCAGTTCGATGAGTCGTTCGCGCAGGCCCAACGGCGCCAACTCCAGCTTGAGGAAACGCTGCGGCGCGGAGGTGCCGGTCAAGGCGTTGAAGAACGCCGAGGCATCCGCTCCCAGTGCTTCGTTGCAGGTCATGTAACTGATGTCGGTGTAGAGCCGTGCGGTCTTCTCGTTGTAGTTTCCGGTGCCGAAATGCAGGTACCGCACGATGCCGCGCGGTTCACGGCGGACGATGACGCAGGCCTTGGCGTGAGTCTTCAAGCCCTTGACTCCGTACACGACCTGTACGCCATCCTGCTCCAGGTGTTCAGCCCACGCGATGTTGCGCGCTTCGTCGAAGCGTGCCTTCAGTTCCACCAGGACGGTGACGTACTTGCCGCGCTGGGCGGCGCGCCGCAGGGCGCGGATGATGGGGCTGTCGCTGCTGGTCCGGTACAGGACCTGCTTGATGGCCAGCACGTCCGGGTCGTCCGCGGCCTCATCGATCAGCCGCAGGACCGGGTCGTAGCTCTGGTAGGGGTGAATGAGGAGCAGGTCGTGCTGGGCCAGGATATCGAACATGCTTTTGCGCGCGTCGATGGCGGGGGAGGGCTGCGGTTCCCATTCCTCGTACCTGAGATGATCGAAACCGCTGATTCCGGACAACTTCATGAACGACGCGAGGTTGAGCGGGCCGGGCATGTGGTGCATCTCGGCCCGTTCCACGGCCAGTGCGTTCATGATGAAGTCCAAGGTCGTGTGGCTGGCGCCCTGCTGAATCTCGAGTCGGACGCATTCACTGGTCTTGCGGGCGGAGAGGATTTCCTTCATGCCGGCCAGGAGGTCAGCCCCATCCTCCTCGACGCTCATGTCCGCATTTCGCGTAATCCGGAAGGCGCGGCATTCGACGACGTTTTCGCCTGGGAACAAGCGGGCGATGAACAGCCTGGCGACGTCCTCGAGCAGGATGTAGTGGTGACCGGCGCGGGATGGAAGGACCACGAAACGGTCAAGTGCCGTTCCCATGGGCAGCACGGCAAAACGGGGTTTGGCGCCGCGTGTCGCGGGGGCCAGGCGGACCAGCAGATGTAGTCCGAGATTGGCCAGGACGGGAAAGCGTTGAGTCAGGGACACGGCCATGGGCGAGAGGACGGCTGAGATTTCCTGGTCGAAAAGCCGTGACAGATAGGTGCGCTGTTCGTCATTGATCGTGTCGGGGGTGAAGCGGCAGATGCCTTCCGCGGCAAGGCGCGGTTCGATTTCGCGGGTGAAGACGCGGTACTGGTCCTGGACCATGGCGTGGATGCGTTTGGAAATGGCCTCGACCTGCTCGGGCGGGGTCCGTCCCGACGGGTCCCTGCGCGTGATGCCTTCAGCGCAGAGCAGGCGCAGTCCGCCGAGGCGTACCATGAAGAACTCGTTCAGATTGGAGTCGGTGATAGCGAGGAACTTGAGGCGTTCGAGCAACGGCACTCTTCGGTCTTGCGCCTCCTCAAGGACTCGGTGGTTGAACTCGAGCCATGACAGCTCGCGATTCAGGTACTTGTGCTCATCTCTGGCCATGGGGACGGCAGCCTCTTGAGTTGTTGGCGGCGAAACGTCGTGCCGCCTCAGGCACTGGGTGAGACTCTGTGGAGGATCACGGTCATACCGTAGACCTGAGTGAAGAGCTGTGAACGCTGTTCGAGGGCCACTCTTTCCATCGTGAGATCTTCCGCGTTGCGGACGTCGATAACAAACGCGTCTTCCCGCACGGTGACCGCGATCCCGCGGATGCGCTGCGTTCGGCAACGATCGAGCGCGTCGGCAATGCGGAGGATGGCGGCCAACTGTGCGACCAGCACCCGGCTTTCGCGGTCGAGTCGGGTGTAGGCAGGGTCGGCTGGCCCGGGGAGTTCCTGACGGTGATACTTGACCACCAGGGCGGTCAGCATCAGGTCGCGCGACCCGAGGCCGAACAAATCGCTATTGGTGATGAGGTACATGGAGTGGTGATGGTGGTTGCGGGTGCTGACGAAACGTCCGGTTTCGTGCAGGAGAGCCGCCACGCGCAGGATCAGTTCGTACCGGGCCGGCAGATGGTGTGCTTCGTGCAGGGCTCGGAAGAGGTGAATGGCCAGGGCCGCAACATGTCCGGCGTGCGGTTCGTCGACGTGGCACTTCTGCCCGAACACCGTGGCGGAACTGAGAATCTGTTCCGTGAACTCCGTCGACCACGTGCCCTGCGAAGCCAACTCGGCCAGGACGCCGTCACGCATGGTGATGGCGGTGACGAACAGCCGTCGCAGGTGCAGGCGCTGCGCCAGCCGCAGGTAGGTCAGAAGAGCGGGGCCGAGCGTCTCTGCCTCCGGATACGTGATGTGGTAACGTCGAACCAGTTCGTCAACCGAGTAGCTGAGGACCTCGTCGGTCAGTTCAGCCAATCGCGAAACCTGGAGGCGTACCAGCCCGGTTCGTTCCCAGTTCCAGCCCGGATTCAGGTGGGTGACGGCAAACCTCGCGTCGCCGCCCATGATCAGCACGTTGACCGGTTCGTTTTCCGGCAGAAGTGCGGCAATCTGTTCGACCGTTCGGCGCACATTGCCGTCGATAATATCACGGACCCGCGCGGCGGGGGCATGGTGTTCTTCGAGCATCTCCCGCAGGCGCAGCGAACCCAGGTGATAGGCTTGAGAGAACTGGACTCGCTCGTCGCGCAGGGCCAGCATTTCGGTGCTGCCGCCGCCGACCTCGATGATCAGGGTGCTGGATTTGCGCAGCAGCCGTTCGCCGCGGATCAGCGGCTGAACGCTCAGGTAGGTGAACCGGTTCACCTCCGCTTCATCCACGGCCTCGACGGTCAGGCCGGTGGCCACGAAGATCCGGTCGAGGAATGCGTCGCGATTCGTGGCTTCGCGCACGGCGCTGGTGGCCACGGCGCGGACCTGGCGCGGTTCGAGGGGGATGTGGTATTCCCTGAGCACTTTGCAGAAGCCGCTCAGGCCACGGACACAGTCTTCAGTGGTTTCCGCGGCAATGGCGCCGCTGGTGAACGTATCCTTTCCCAGGCTGACCGGGTGGTGGAGGTTGTCCAGTTGGTGGAGCTTGCCTTCCGCGTCCACCTGCGCAATTTCCATGCGTATGGACGTGGTGCCCACGTCGATGACAGCTAGGGGAGTGGGGGGCGCGGCCACGGTCGGAGCGCTCACCCGTGACTCGGCAGTTTTGTCGCTCTTGGCCATCAGACCGCTCCAGGAATAGCTCGACTTGCAGAAGCTGTGGGACGTCAGGTCAGGGGAGTGTTCCTACTCGGTCCAGGACTCCGTTATCAGGGTATGCGCCCAGGCGGCGGCCCCGAGCGAGTTCGCGTCATCGCCCAGTTCGGCAACCACGATCTGGTAGATGTCCGCGAACGAGGGCATGACCCGGTCGCGGGCAGCCTTCTCGACTTCGTCACGGATGAGCTTCGGCATGGCTGCCACCAGACCGCCGCCCAGCACGATGACATCGGGTCCCAGAAGGTTCACAATGTTGCCTGCAGCAACACCGTACCACTGGGCGGCCAACCGGATGATCTTCTCGACCGCCTTGTCGCCGCCCTGCACCGACGCTGCCAGCGCGTTGCTGCCAATGTTCGACAGGTCCATCCCGACGTTGGCCAGGAGCGTGGGAGCTTCCCCCCGGTACGCGGCGGCGGCCGCCGCCGTGGAAATGGCCAACCGACTGGAAACGGCCTCCAGGCAGCCACGGCGTCCGCAGCCGCACAATGGGCCCTGCGGCATCACCTGCATATGCCCGATTTCCAGAACGGAATTGGTTCGACCCCGGATGATTTTTCCCTCGTAGACGCAGCCGCCGCCGATTCCGGTGCCCGGGAAGATTCCAACGACACAGCGGGCGCCACGCCCGGCTCCAAATCGAAATTCGCCGTACACGCCCGCATCCACGTCATTCAGTACAACGGCGGGGCAGCCGAAGGTTTTCTCCAGTGTGCCCTTGAGGTTCACATTCTTCCAGCCCAGGTTCGGTGTGGCCAGAATGACGCCGCGGTCCAGGTCGAGCGGGCCGGGGGTGCCAATTCCGATGCCGGCCAAGCCTTGGGCGTCCACCTTCGCCTCCTGCAAGGCCTCGTGGATAGTCTTGACAATCCGTTCCATCCCCCTCTCCAGGCCTTCGTGGGGGCGGGTTTTCTTGCGGGCGCGACCGATCGGCGTGAACTTGGCATCGTAGAGCGTGGCCATCATCTTGGTGCCACCGAGGTCGAAGCCGATCCAGTACTTGCCGGCAGCCTTGTCTTTGCTCGTTTCTTTGTCGCCCATGGTACGAGTCCGTTTCGTGTTGTTCTTTCGCGGTACAGCCGTCTCGCGGGCCGCATCGGCATGGCCAGGGTTCCGGCCAAATCGTCCAATCGGTTCATCAGCATAGACGCGGAAGCGGGGTCTTGCAAGAGAGTGGACGTCAGAAGTGCATGTCCCTGCCAGGCGCCGGAATTCTCGTGATTTGGGTTCGGTTGACAAGGGTCTCCGTGCGGTGTAGTATGCCGCGCGGTGGGGGGGCATGCCGGACCCCACTGCAAAAGCGCGGTGCCGACGTGCTCTGCGGCCAGGATTGTCATGAATGCGTCCTGGCGATCGGCTGGATCGCCGGCCTTGCCGGCCGATTTCCTGTCCTCTCGCAGCAGAGCTCAGCTCCCAAGTTCACGGGGTGGCGTTGAGTTGATCCGGAACGCGACGTCCGCAACAACAGGCGTGCGGCATGAAAGCATCCATCCAGTGGTCCGAATACGTGGAGATCGCGGAAGGCAGATTGCCTCTCCGTGAGTTGCGCCGTCGCTTTCCGGCGCAGTGGGTCGAGTTGATGGGCGAGTTGTCGCAAGCCTCCAAGTCTGGGGACGCGGACGAGCTGGCGGTGGCCATGAAACGTGTCCGTGGGGCTGCGGACGCGCACAACGCCAGGGTGAAGAAGAGCGGTGGCAACGCCACTGTTGTGTCGACCGCGTTACCGTTCGTGGCCAAGTTCCAGATGCTGACGCTTTGGCTGAGGTACTCGTACCTGCAATCCATGACCGAACCGGACGCGGACAGCAAGGTGCGGCTGGCGTTCCGTGACGGGTTCCTGATGCAGAGGCTCTTCTTCAGGCATGGCCTGGAGCGCAAACCTGTGTCCATGTTTTGGTTCAAGTGGCTTTGGCCCATGACCCGCGCGAAGCAGCGTGGCCTTATGCTCTATCTGGTTCAGCAGAAAGGCATCTATTGCTTCTACAGTCGGTCCTTGATTGAGCGCTTGGTTGCCATGGCTGGCGCGCGCCCGTGCCTGGAGATCGCGGCAGGGGACGGAACGCTGGCCCGCTTCTTGAGAGAAAGGGGGGCGAACATCAGGGCCACGGACAACCATGAGTGGTCTCATGAGATTGCCTATGGGGCCGAGGTTGAGAAGATGGACGCGTCCCGGGCACTGAAGACGTGTCCTGCCCCCGTGGTTCTGTGTTCCTGGCCGCCCGCCGGCAATTCATTCGAAGCGCTCGTGTTTCAGACGCCGTCCGTGGAGTTGTACGTTGCGATCTGCAGTGAGCGACAATTTGCCTCCGGGAATTGGGAGGAATACAGAAGGCAGGCAAACTTCAGCATGACGGTGGACGTGGAACTTTCCGCGCTTGTCCTCCCGCCTGAACTCGAAGCCCGCGTGGTTGTTTTCCGCCGTGAACGCGGGTGAACTCCACAATCGACGGGACTGCGGCCGGGTGCGTGGGCAGGGTCTGGACGTTCTGTCGCGGCCCCGGCGGGGCCTTACGTTTTTGTCTTGGCCGCGGCGCGCACCGAGTTGCGGATGCCGACGGCCTGGTGCGCATGGGCTGTGATCGTCTTCCAGTCCTTGCTCTGGATGAGTTGTCGAGTGGCCAGCCAGGAACCGCCGATGGCGGCAATCAGCGGGCTGGCGAGGTAGTCGCCGGCATTGGCAGCCGTGAGTCCGCCCAAGGGAACGAACCGCACGCCCAGGTGTTGGTAGGGAGCGGACATGTTCTTCAGGTAGGCGAGTCCGCCCATGGACTCGGCCGGAAAGAACTTGAGGAACCGGCAGCCAAACTCCAGAGCTCTCTCCACATCTGACGGGGTGGCGATGCCAGGGGCAAAGGGCAGGCCGATATCGATGGCCGTCTGCGCGACGCGCGGGTTCATCCCCGGCGCCACGGCGAACGCGGCCCCGGCATCTTTGCACTGCCGCACCTGATCCGGAGTCAGGACGGTGCCCATGCCGGCCAGCATGTCCGGGACGGCGGCTTTGATGGCGCGCAGAGCGGCAAACGCGGCTTCCGTGCGAAGGGTCAACTCCATCACGTTGACACCGCCCTCCAGCAGTGCGGTGGCCAGGGGGACCGCGTCTTCGGCGTGATCCACGACCAGGACGGCCACTATCCCGCTGTGTTGGACCTGAGTCGCCAGCTTGTCGTCGAATACCGTTGCCATGCCTTCTCCCTCCTCATCTTGTTGTCTGCCGCAACTCCGCATTCGAGGAATGCGACATCTCATGGACGTGGTCGTCACTTCTGCCTGTCATCGGCCCGCCCCGGGGCCGGTTCAGGTTCCCGGGTTTTTCCTTTTTCCTGATTCAGCTCTGGCTCCGTCATATCCTGCTTCTCGGTCACGGCGCCTGGCAATGCCGCTGGCCCGGTCTTGTCGTCGGACGGGACGGTGACGGCACTGGCACGTCCCCCCTGAATGCGAATTGGGATCTCCAGGGGTGGGCAGTTCTGCACGTCGGTCGTGACTCGGATGACTTTGTCGTTGAGGGTCTGGTCAAGTGGGAAACCACGCACTTCGAGCCTGAAGCAGCCGTTCCGCAACTTAGCGACCTTGACGTCCAAAGACTCGAGTGGTTTCTCGATTCCGGTGATATGGAAGTCCTCACCGGACGGCGTTCGGATGAGCACGTGGCGGACCAGCTCCGGACTGGCGAGCTCTTCTTGGCGCAGGCTGATGACGCGTGGGACCGCGTAGACGTCCTGTTCGGTGATCAACCGTATCGGGACTGGCACTTCCGCATACCGCGGATGGTCGGTGAGAACCCTGGCCACCACGGCGAGTTCGCCGACCGGGCGCGGACTCCGCACGCGAATCCTGAGGCTGTATTCCTTGCCGGGCTGGATGGCGCTGAGTTCGTACTCCAGCGCCGGCGAATCAAGGATCACTCCTGTGACGTGAAACGTTGTGCTATCACTAGCCACGATACGTACGTCCTTCTCAACGGTGTCGGTGCGGCTGAGCTTTCCGAAGAATGCGCCTTCGCGCGGTCGCACCTCAATCTCCGCAAAGGCGGTTCCGTGGAGTTCCAATTGCAGCGTTGGCGTGCCTGGGTCGTTGCTCTCGACATAGATGGTCTTCCGCTGTTCGCCCGTGCGCCCGGCAAGAGACAATGAGACATGGACCTCGGCCTCGCCGTCCGGTTCGACCGTGTCGCGTGCCAGTTTGGCCACGGTGCATCCACAGGTGGTGCGGACCTTTCTGAGCAGAAGCGCGGCCTTGCCGGTGTTGCGGATCTTGAAGACGTGCTCGATCGTCATGGAGTTGCTGCGGGTGCCGAACTCAAAGACTGGCTCGTCACACACCAGCTTCGGATTCGAACCGGCATGAGCGGTCCATGCGAGAAGCAGGACCACCACCGCGAGCGGCGCCGTCTGGGTGCGGCTCTGGAGTGTCGCTGGCGTTGTCATGGTCTCGCTCCCTCTGCGGTTTTCTGGCTCGCATCGTCCGTCGCTGTCTTGGCTCATGCCGCGAACTTCCAGCCGTCGCGTGCAACGCTGCCACGACAGCCATGAACGCACTCTCACGATCGGCTGCAGCGTCGCTCCTGTACGTTGGCCCTGGACCTTCCTGCCGCAGGCTCTATATACCTCATGGCTTAAGATAGGCGAGGTGCGCGCCAGGTCAATGCGTGGGGAAGTTGCAGGGTGGGTTGGCCGTGTCATCCTTGAACGGTTCCTACATGGCAGTAGTGTGGTGGCGGCGGCGTGCACGGGGCTACTGCACGTGTGTTCGGTGCTGGCGGCGGCAGGCGCAGTCAGAGCGAGGAGTGTCTCACAAATGTCCGACGCGGTTCAGCAAATCGAGACCCGTGGTGCGGAGAGTACATACCATTTGCTGACGCTGGACATCGATGGCACATTCGTCAACTCGAAGAAAGAGGTGACGCCCGCGGTTCGGGACGCGGTACGGGGCCTGGTGCAACGGAAGTTCGCGGTCACGTTTGCGACGGGGCGCATGTTTGAGGCGGTACGGCCATGGGCAATGGACCTCGGTCTGCAAACGCCACTGATCTGCAACAACGGTGCGGATATCGTGGAGCCGGGGTCCGGCAGGCGCGTGGCCAGCCGCCCTTTGGGGCACGAGGCCGTGGCTTGGCTCTTGGACCACGGGAGGGAGCAGGATCTTACCACCATACTGTTCTGCGGCCCGCGGGTGCTCGGGTGGCGGCACACGACCGACGACTGGCTTATCGAGCGGAACCGCGAACTGGTTGAAGCCGTGCCCATCGAGGTGCTTGGCGCGGCCACGCTGACGGTCGAGAAATTGCTGTACCTTGACCGCCACCATCCAGAACGTCTGGAAGCGATGCGGGACCGCCTGAACGAAGTGGCGCGAACCCGGGGAAGACCGTTTGTTGCCCAGATTTCTGAGCCCGGTATCCTGAATTTCTCGCATCCGGAGGCCACGAAGCCGCATGCCCTGGTTACGCTGTGCCGTATCCTGGGGATCACCCCGGCGCAGGTCATCGCTATTGGCGACGGAGACAATGACGCGGCGATTCTGGCCGCCGCCGGCCTCGGTATCGCGATGGGAAACGCCACCCCGCAGGCCCGTGCCGCCGCACGCATCCAAGTCCCTGATAACGACCACGATGGCGTGGCCGTGGCCATCCAGGATATCATCCTGCCGCTTCTTGGCGAGGGGGGGCTGAAAAGCCCAGGGCCATCAAGCTAACGGCGGTGGCTTGCGCATCTACCGCAAGATGGTGTTCCGCAAAGTAGCAGCAAGGCTCCAGCCTTGCGGTCCCATCCCCGAACCGCGCCAGGGTTCTCACCCGGCGCGGGAGACTGCAAGGCTGGAGCCATGTTCCACTTCCCCAGAGCATCGGTCCACAGCACCGACAAACGCCGGCGACATTGGCGTGACCGGCGTGGCCCACGAGCCTGGGTGGGGGGGGGGCAATGCTGCCAAGCCTTTCCCGCAACCTGATCGGTGCGTCCCGCTCCGGCACTCGCGGGCGGGGGCGAACGGCTACTCCTTGACGATCCGCAGGGGTGAAGCGGTGTGCGTGGCATGGATGCAGGGGATGCCTGCCGAGCGTTCGTCCAGCACATTGAAGCCGTGCCGGGCAAGCAGTTCTTTGAGAAAGGCCACGTGCGCGTCGTCCTGCGGCACAGCCAGGTCGACAGCGGCGCCGGACAGGTGCGCGGAGACATACCCTTCCGTGCGTTGAATCAAAACCTCGTACGCCTGGCTTGCAGTGACGGCGCCGTCGTGCCCGCGAATCGCTACCAAGTCGCGAATGTACTGCGGGTAGCCGTTCCTGCAGTAGAGGGCTTCGAGTTGTTCGGGTGTCATGGGCGCCATGAGTTCAGCCTGGCGACGTAAAGTCCGAGCGCCGGAGATGACCCGCACCGGTTCCTCACTTCTTCCGGCATACTCGGCCGCGGCCCGCTCCAAATCGGCGACCAAGGCTGGAAGCAGGGCACTTCGATTGCACTCCCAAAGAATGCCGTCGGCGGCGCCGTACTTGGGCGGACCGGATGAGATCGCGGTCACGAGCGCCTTGCAGCCCATAAGCGCCACTCCTGTAATCACACAGGCACTGAGTTGTACGAAACGCCTGTTCACTTGGTGGCCTGTTTTTCCCGTGATGCCGTTGCGCAGAATTCGGAACCGGATCAATCCCCGCCAGTCGCGCGGCGGCGGCGGCGAGTGCGGCGAAAAGTGCCGTTCATATTCTGATTGCGGTTGCGGAATTCGCAAGTCCTGCCGGGGCGCTGCCGGCGGGAAGACGCGTAATGCGTCAGCGGCTCCCGGGCGGGGACCGCCCGATCATACCCTGCGGGTTACTGAC
>MHBL01000480.1 GCA_001803235.1 Lentisphaerae bacterium RIFOXYA12_64_32 | reverse complement strand
GCTCCGACACCCGCGGGAGCGAGCCGCTCCCGCCGCGTTGGCCATCTACCGCCCAACCGTCCACCCGCGGCGGCGCGAACCGGCGCGAGTAACATCAATGACCGGCCGGTCCGCCGGCCGGGGGGCGCTGACGCATTACGCGTCTTCCCGCCGGCAGCGCCCCGGAATCCGGACGCGGTTTCTGCCGTACACCGCACCAGGAAGAAACGTGGCCCCCCCCCACGTTTTCCCCTGGCGCTGGCGTTACGCGAGGCCGTGGTTCGCTGGCGGAACGCACCCGTTCCCGATCCCGGACACGGACCGGTCACGCCGTGCCACGTGCTTTGACCCTTGACTCCAGGGCATTCAGCCGCTCGACCGGCCCCTTTTCCGGCATGGCGTGGACATCGAACCCGGTCGGGTAGTCGTGGAACATGCGCCCCAACTTGTCGGTCCACCCCTTTTCGTCCGCCGTGCCTTTGACCGCCTTCTTCAGGGCCGTGATGGCACGGCACGGGCCGGCCGTTGTCCTTCTGCCACTTGGCGGTGAACGCCTCCCGGTGTTCCGCGAAGATGCGCTGCCACAGGTTCAGTTCCGCGACGGCTCGTGCGGTCAACATGCGTTGTTCATCCCGCGACCACGGCAAGGTGTAACTCGTTGCCGGTGAGGAGCAAAGAGTACAGCGCGATGAATAGACTACAAGGAGTCCGGCGAGCGAAGCTGCAGGGCGAGATGCTCGTCGCGCTCACGCCCGCGAGAGAACACGTGTCCCGGCGCGTCGTCGTCTCGGGGGCGTGTCAGGCCCCGGCTGCCAGCGTCTTCTGGCCCGGGAGAAGCGCTGCTTCTGCGCCGGGCAGGCCGTGCTTGCGGATGCGTTTCCCCACCTCTCTTAAGCACGCGATGTCGTCCGGATGAATTGAGCCGTCCGGGAGCGGGCCCACGTTGGCAAGCAGGTTGCAGTTGTTCGCACGGGCGTATGCCAGATTGCCCCATAGGGTGTCCGCGTCCTTGTGTGGCGTGTCCTTTACGTACCCCCAGCCGTTTTCCTGCAGCGTCATGCAGATCTCGTTGTGCTTGAGTCGGTTCTTCTCCCACGCGACGTCCGCGAGTTCTGCGGCTTTCTCGTTCCCCTGTTTGCGGAAGTGGTCACCCTGGGACCGGAAATGGAACTCCGGCGAGGCAAAGTCTTCCGTCCCGGTGGCGCCCTGCTTGAAGGAAATGAGTGCATCCGGTCGTTTTTCGCGAAGCAGGGCGTAGGTCGCCTCGATGGGGACCAGGTCAGGGACCTGGTAGTATGCCGCGATGATATCCAGCCAGATCCCGGCCAACGGGACATCCAGTTCCGCCAGTTCGGCCATGCACTTGTGCGCGTACTCCCAGTACTTGGCGTTGTCCGCCGGCGTCCGTAACTCATAGCGCGGGTCACCGTTGGGGTAGTCCGGTCGGGCAATTGGCAGGAGATCGCGCGTCAGCATGTACGGATGTCGCCAGTTCAGCACGTGCGTGTAGTAGGTGAAGAACCCCAGCCCTTTCTTCGCGCACTGTTCGCCGAGTTCACGCACCAGGTCGCGGCCGCAGGCGTTCCAACTGTTGAACGCCTCCGTGCGTGAGTTCCACAGGCAGAACCCCTCGTGGTGACAGGAGGTCAGGTTGATGTACTTCATCTCCGCTTCCAAGGCCAGGTCAGTGATGAAGTCCGCATCGAACTTGGCGGGTGCAAACGTGTCGTAGAGCTTCTCGTACTCACGGACCGGAATCTTCTCCCGGAACTGCACCCACTCGTGACGGCCGAGCTGTGAATAGAGCCCGTAGTGAATGAACAGTCCGAACGCCGCATCCTTGAACCACGCCAAGTTCGCCGCGTGCGGGGACTGTTCCCATTCCCGTTGGTGATTGCGCAGGTAGGCAGGCGCCGTGTCCATACAACCTCTCCTTGTCTGGTGAAACCTCACTCCCGGAAGAGCCCCGTTCGATTCTGGGCATCGACCGACCTGATGCATGTACACATATTACACCCAGCAACAGATTGCGAATATGGACAATCCGTTCTTCTAACCCGTGAAGAGAACCGTCATGCACTGCCGGGACTGCCGGAACCGCGGGGACTACCGGGACCGTCGGACGCCTCCCAAAACGGCGACGCAGTTCGGCGCGTGGAGAGGAAGGAGGGGCTATATTTCTCCCTCTCAACGGCGTCGTCAATTTGCGAGTGGAGATTTGGCATGGATATGTTCGGAAGAGGTTCGGGATACCGCTGGATGGACGCGTACATTCTGGCGTGGATTGTGGAGTTGGCGACGGATGGTTTTTGCGCGAAGTATTTGGATTACCGAAACGATCCTCAGGGGAAGACGTCGGGGCAGATGAACCATGCGGCGAGGTCGGGTTGCAGAAATTTCGCGGAAGGATGCGAGCGGCTGATGACCTCAACGGGCGCGGGAATCGACCTGCTGAATGTGGCCAAAGGAAGTCTCGGCGAGCTGGGGGATGATTACTTGAAATGGCTGATGAAGGACAAGCAGCTTCCATGGGACGCTACCGACACAGACGCGCTCGCTGTGCAGGGGCTGGACATGGATCCGGCGCCGGCCTCGGCAGTTTCGGAGACGGCCGGAACTGCGGGTGCCGCCGGAACTGCGGAGCCCGGGAGGTCCGGTGGTTCCGGCAGTAGCGGGCGTTATACCCACCGGAAATTCTGTGCGCACGTGCTTTGGCAGTATGCGAAGTTCGAGCGATGGCTGGAGCATCAGGACAGTCATGTGCGCGCGAACGCGCTCGTCATTCTTTGCACTCGCGCCGCCAAGATGCAGGAAGCGTATATCCGCTGGGTGGGCGAGGATTTCAAGAAGGAAGGCGGTTTCAGAGAAAAGATGGGTGAAGCGCGGCGAGAGGCGCGGGCAAAGAGCGAGGGGGATGCCGAGGAAGAGGCGCCGCCCTGTGATGTGTGCGGGGCGCCGATGAGAAAGAGCTACCGGAAGAAGGACAACTCGCCGTTCTGGGGTTGCACGAACTACCCGGGATGCAGGGGAACAAAGCCGTATCAACGGTAGTGACGGCAAAGCGTCCAATACTGCTGAGACGACGGAGTCCGGCACGTGGGCGAAGGGTGGACGCGGTGGGTGTGCATTGCGTCGTGCGCGGCAAGACGCAGTACATGAAGGAACCCCACGGCGAGGTGCTGCTACTGCAGCACGAGCAGCCCGGCTTCGTTCAACTGCCAGGTCGCGCCCAGTGCCCCGGCCCAGATGATCCATTCGTCGGACTCGGTGCGACGCACACCCACGTTGAAGCCGAGTTTGAGTCCGGATTGCGGACTGGCCTCGAGCGCCGCAAAGGGCACCACCCACTCGCCGACCCAGTTGGCTGCATCGGTCCTGGCCGCGAAACGCGCGGTTTTTGTGAGGCGCAGGATGTCTTCGGGGTGCATTCCGGCGTCCGGCGCGGCATCCAGCCGACCGGTCAGGAATCCGCGCAGCACGGCGATCGGGCCGGGCGGCGTCTTGCTCGCGTTGCGCAGGCAGAGTTCCGCCGCGTCGGACACGCCCCACGTCTCGCCCTTGTCCAGTTTGGCAGCGTCCTTGATCGGCACGGTCACGGCCACGTACAGGTTCTCGTTGTCGTAGGCGACGTACAGCATCGCAGGTGCGCCGGCGATGGGCTGCCGGTCCGGCGTTTCCTTCATCGGGACACCCGGGGCTGGCCACTCGCCGGGCGCGATAACTCCGTCAAGGGTAATGGGGTTTTGGGCTCTCGACGCAGCGATCTGCGGCACGCCGCCCTTGCGCACCTTGCGTTCCACAATGGGCTTGACCGGTCTAGGCGGCGTCGGGCGCACGGTGTGCGTGACCGGCCAGGACGCGCGCAACTCGTTCGGGTACAGGCCAATTTTCTCCACGGGAATAGGTTGGAAGCCCACCGCAAGGGCTGGCGAGTCGGGTGCCAGCGTGGGAATCCCGTTGGCGGCGCGGACAATCTTGGGATCGCCTTCAGTGAAGTTGTCCTTGACCGTCGTGATAGGTGCCGCCACAGTGTCAGTGGACATGAACTCGCCGCCTTGGTTGACGTTGTGCACCACCACGTTGTTCTTGGGCAGTCCCGGTTCGTCGTCAAGGATCGTGGCGAGCTTCGGGTAGCGTTCGCTCCACGGTGGTTGGCGGTACGGGACCTTCTCCAGGCTCTTCTCCGGTGGCGGCGCATTGCACTTGTGGATGCGCACCCCGCGGTCGCAATCGACGAAGAGGTTGTTCTCGATGAGGTTGTCGCGTCCGCCGTGGATGGTGATGGCGCCGCGGCCCTGCTCGCACCAGATGCGTTCGATGACATTGCCGAAGAGGGTGAGCCCTCCGACATGGTCGTCAAGCCGAATGGCTTTGCAGCCATGCCCGTCGTGGCCGAAGCAGTCGTGGATGTAGTTGTATCGGATGATCGTGCCGCGAGTGGTCCAGTCGTACCAACCGCCATGGATGGCCTCGGCGTCGTTCGCCAGGAAGACGAGGCTGTGGCACTCGTTGTACTCGACGACGTGATCATTGCCCGGTGCGGCGATCCCCATGTGCGGGGCATCGTGGATCAGGCAATGTGACACGCGACTGCCGACGCCGCGCAACTGGACGCCCGGTTTGTACATCGGGTCCCAACGGGAGTAGTGGTGGATGTGGCAGTTTTCGACTGCGTGGCCGGCCGGAGTGAGCGTGTTGCGGTCGCCGCCATCGAGGATCACGCCGCCGTCGCCTGTGGCGTAGAGGTCGCAGCCGATCACTTGGTGGCGGTCGCCGCCCTTGACCTGAATGCCCCAGCTTCCGGTGTTGCGAATCACGCAACCGGCAATGCGGACGTCCGAACCACCTGTGATCGTGACCGCCGTGCCCTGCGTCGCTTCAAAGGTGATGCCGCGCAGCGTCACGTACGACACGTTGTCCATGGTCACCAGGCTGGGAAGCACTGAAACAACGGCCCTGCCGTTCGATAGATCCGATGGCGGCCAGAAGTAGAGGATGCCCCGTTCCCGGTCCAGGTACCACTCTCCTGGTTGGTCCAATTCCGGCAGGAGGTTGTAGGCGTAGTACCACTGCCCTTTGCGGAAGCCGAAGTGATGTTGCGGCTTGGATTCCAGGGCGATCGAGCGCTTCTCAACGTCTATGGATTCGACTTTCAGGCGCTGGTCGGCCCAGTCCCAGAACCAGAAACCGTGCAGCATGATGTTCTTCTCCGCGGCCCAGCGCAGTGGTCGGTCGCCCCCGTAGAGGAAACGTCCCTCAACGCTGCTGTTCGGCGCGGGTTTGCCCCACAAAATGGCTGGCTTGGCGTCCGGCGGAAAACCCGTGATGATCGAGTATCCCTCGTTCGGCCACCGCGCCAAGGTCATGGGCTCGTCGTTGAAGAACAACTCCAGGCCGGGCTGCGACTCGGCCCACGGCTTGGCGCTGACCATCTCGCTGAACTGGGTGATCCCGGCGGCTTTCATGTCCGCCAGCAGGACGTGCGGCCGTGCGGCTTCGTCGAGGCGTGCGACGATCGCCGGATCCGTGACCGGTGTCCAATTCGTCAGGCCCCGGCCGCCGGTGAGCCGAACCGTCTCGCCCTGGCGACCGCGGTAGGTGACCGGTGCCTCCGCCGTGCCGGAGTCGGCCTCGGTGAGCGCGAAGGGCTGGGCCAGTTCATACGTGCCTTCGCGAAGTTCGACCGTTACGCCGCCTGGCGGGAGTCCCTTTTCCACCTTGAGCTTGCGGATCTCGTCCCTTGCCCGTTCCGGCGTCGCGAACGGCCCGTCGGTCTTGGCCTCATTGGGGATTGCCAGCGTACCCGACCAGGCGTCGTTACCATCGATAGCGACGTAGACGTTCACGGATGGCGCAGCCAATTCTGCGGTCTCCGCACCGTTCAGTCGCGCCTGGTCCCCGTCGCAGAACGCCAGCAGCGCCAAGCCAACCGCGACAGCGCGACGCATCCATTCGATTCGCAGCATTGTCCCTTCCTTTCCGCGGACTCCGACGGTTCACGTCACTCCAGCACCAGGAAGCCCGCCTCATCCAGCTTCCAGGTGGCGCCGAGGGCGCCGACCCAGATTACCCACTCGTCGGTCTCTGTTCGGCGCACGCCGATGTTGAACGCCAGTTTCGTTCCGGGCTTGCAGGCGATGCCCGCGGCCGCGAGCGGAATGGCCCACTCGCCGGTCCATTGCCCCTCAGCCACCTTTGCTGCGAATCGGACCGCGTCGCCGAGTTTTCTTGCGGTCTCCGCAGGTGCGCCACCGTCCGCGACACTCTCGCACGACCCGGCGGCAAACCCGTGGAGCACAAGGACCGGCCCGGGTTTGCCGCTGGAAAGGTCTTGGAAGCAGATCTCTGCACCGTCGTCTTGCCCCCAGGCGGTTCCGAGCTTGAGCTTGGCTGCCGTCGCTGGCACGCTGACGGCAACGAAAAGGGTGGTGCCGTCGTGACAGGCCGCGGCGGTGCAGGGCAGGCCGGCCACCGGGGCGCGGTTGGGGTCTTCCTTGAGGGTCATCCGGGCGACCGGCCACTCGTTCGGCGCGAGCACGCCGTCCACGGTCACCGGCATGGCGACTTTCGTGGCCACGAAGGGGGTTGTGTTGCGTGGCGGCGGCGGAACCGGCGGCAGTGCCGCCTCGCTCTCCACAGGTTTCTCGCGTACGCCCTCCGCCTCGACAATGGGCCAGGAGGCACGCAACTCGTCCTTGTACGGGCCGATCTTGTCGACCGGGATGGGCTGGAAGCCGAGCGCGAACGCCGGCGAGCCCTTGCGCAGGCGATAGTCGTCCTTCTTCGGGTTTACGAACCGCGGGTCGACCGCGAGCGAACCCGGGTCTTCTCCGCGTTCCCGCCATTCGGGCCACAACTCCTCCGGCGGCAGCTTGCCGAGCCCCTCGATCATGAGCGGTGCGCCGTTCTGCCACAGCACGTTGCGGTCCCACTTGTTGTGGTCGTAGTCGACATTGCTGACCCGGTACAGCTTTGTCTTGGGATCTGGACTGACGAACACATTGCGCTGGAACACGTTGCCGGCCATGATGAGCCCGTTCGGGAGCGGCGCGTCCTTGGGGTGCAGTTTCATGCCGCGCATGTTCTGCCAAGCGGGCTGGTTGATGACTGACTCATAGCCCTTGACCATGGTCGGGAAGTGCGAGGTCCAGAACTTGTGCGTGGCCGTCCAGCCGCTCAGTTCGATCTGGTAGAGTGTGTTGTTCACAAAGACGTTGTTCTCGACCAGCGTGTCGCGCGCGTTGTGCAGGTGCAGGCCGGCGCGGCCGCAACGGTAGACGATATTGCCGATGACGTCCACGCCGCCGGTGTTGTCGTCCAGGTAGATGCCCCAGGCGAAGAACGGCGAGACCCAGCGGCCTTTCTCGCGCCCGTAGCCGAGCACGTCGTGGATCAGGTTGTAACGCACCGCCGAACCGCGCGACGAGATCCAGTCACGACCACCCGTGCCGATGCCGGCGGCGTCTTCCGATTCAACGCACAGGTGACGCATGTGGTTGTATTCCATGACCAGGTTGTTGCCCTGGAATTGGATGGCCGCGCGCGGGCAGTCGTGGATGAGGTTGTGGGTGGCGCGGAGTCCGCAGCCGGTGAGGTAGACACCGCAACCCCACTTGTAGTAGACCCCGACGTGGTGGATGTAGTTGTTGTCCGCGTAACTCTCGCCGGGCGTGAGTGTGATGCGGTCACCGCCGGTGATGTTGATCGCGTCGTGGCCGATCTCGTACATGTCATTGCCGGCGACACCGTTACGGAACCCGCCGGTGACCGTCACGCCGTGACCGTTGTAGTCGCCGACGTTGCGGATCGTGTTGCCAGCAATCAGGCAGTCGCTGCAGTCCTTGAGCACCACTGCGGTGCCTTCACAGCACTCGAGTGTGAAACCGCGGAGTGTCACGTGTTGGCAACCGGGGCCCATCTCGACCATGGTTCGCATCGTCGGTGCGCAGACCGTTCCGCCCAGGATCGGTTCCGGCGGCCAGAAGTACAGCGTCCAGGTCTGCCGGTCCAGGGACCACTCGCCGGGCGCGTCCAGTTCCTCGAACAGGCCCCGGACGAAGTAGCGGTCCGTCGGCCGGATCGGATAGGAACAGTCTTTCTGGAGCGTGAAGGTTCGCTTCTCACGGTCGATGGACTTGATGCCGACGATGTTGTTCCACCAGTTGTAGCGCGCAAAGATGAAGACTTCGCCGTCCTCGGGCCGGGCCCAGTTGCGGGCGTCGGTCTGCTTGTACAAGAGCGTGCGTTTGTTGTCGTCCGGGCGGTCCTGGTACATGGGGACAGGTTTCCCGTCAACGAATGCCCAGCCGCCGCCGTACGGGTTCGCCGGGTCGAAATTCGGATAGCGCGCCATGGGCTGGCGCTTGCCGTTGAAAAGCAGGTCACGGAAGCAGATGTCCTTGAACCCCTGCGCCCCGACGTCAGCCTTCAGGATTTCGCCTTTGTACGGCTGCCAGCCGGTGATGGTGCGCCCGCCGATGAGGACCGGCTTTTCTTTCCCGTAGGCGCGATAGACGATTGGCGCTTCGGCCGTCCCTGAATCCTCGGCCCCGAGCTTCAGCGTCCGCGCCAGGCTGTGCACGCCGGCCCGCACGTAGACGTTCACCGGGCGGGTCAGCGGCCCCGCGGCCTTGAGTTTCCGGATCTCGTCGCGCGCTCGTTCGAGGGTGGCAAACGGTCCGTCGGTCTTGTCTCTGCTCGGCGCCGGCACCGTGCCGGACCAGGTGTCGTTACCATTCACTGCGACGTAGAAGTCGGTCGACAGAGCGACGGGCGCAGCGGACTTCGCATCGCCCGTTGCCATCCGGCAGCCACCGTTGAACATCATTGCCGCCATGCCGATCACGGCGGTCAGGCGAACGCCGGTTCCTATCGTGCAGTGCATGTGTCGTCCCCTTTCGCACAGACTTCTGTTTTTCACAGTCGGAGATGGTAACGAACAACGACGTTGCGGTATTCCGAGGCCGTCTTACTCCACGGTCAGTGGCCACGACGCGCGAAGCGGATCCGCGTAACAACCGATCTTTTCGACCGGGACAGGTTGGAACCCGAGTTTGAACGCCGGCGAGTCGGGTTTGAGCCGGAAATCGTCCTTGTCCGGGGCGACGAAAAGCGGATCGGCAATCACCGAGTTCTTGTCCCAGCCGTCTTCCTGCCAGGCCTGCCATTCATCGACGACCGTTGCTGCTCGCAGTTCCGCATCGTCGATCCAGAGCGTGCCCGCGTCCTGCCGCAGGGTGATGCGAACGTAGAATGTTTCCGTCATGCCGTCGTGGTAGTTGGCATCGCCTGGCTGCGGGAACCGGAACGCGACATCGACCTCTTGCCAGTCAACACCAACGACGGCCGTGCGCGAGAAACGGACATCGTAAGCCTTGCTCTTGAACGAAAGCGCTTCAATCAGGGCCGAGGTCTTCTCCGTATCGGCCTTCAGCCAGACCGCGAAGCGGTAGGCTTGGCCGGGGATCACCTGCGTGATGTAGGTGCTGCTGGCGGCGATCTGGCGCTCCCAATCCGGCTTGTCGGCAATGGCGGGTGAGGCCACGGCGTGGAGGCGCAGGGAGCGCGTCCCGGAGCGGCGGGTGTCGGTGACGCATGTGCCGCTGCACTCGGGCGACGTCAGGCGGCAGTTCCAGTCGGCAGGTGCATCGCCGGCAGCGACGTCCTCGAACCCCGGGTTTGGCACCAGATTGGGGCCACTCGTGTCTTTCACTTTGAAGGAGCCGGTTCGGATCGGTTGGCCGAAGTGCCAGATGAGATTGCCGTCGCAGGTGTTGTGGCCTTCGGGGACGTTGCCGAATCGCACTGCCAGAGCGCGCGGGGTACGGTACACGAGGATATTGCGGCGGATCGTGTTGTTGAACATGGTCCGGCCGTCGGGCAGTGCCAGGGTACGCGGATCGCGGAAGCTCGGTACTTGTTTCCAGGCCGGTTCGTTCAGCACGCTTTCGTAGTGCTTCACCCAGCCGAACTCCAGGCCGCGCTTCCAGAAGAAGTGCTCGGTGTCCCAGCCGTTGCCTTCGATCTGGCTGCCGGGGTCATGGTCGCCGGTGCCGCACTCGACAAAGACGTTGTTTTCGACCACGTTGTCGCGCCCGTCGTGCAGGTGAATGCCGCTGCGCGGGCAGCGGGTGACGATGTTCCCGGAGACGGTGCAGCCCATGGCGGTCCAGTCCAGGTAGATGCCCCAGGCGAAGTAGGGCGAGAGCCACTTGCCGTCTTTGCCGCTGCGGCCGATCACGTCGTGAATGAAGTTGTGCCGGATGACGGTCCCGTGGGCGGAGAGCCAGTCCAGGGACCCGCCGTAGATGGCGCCGGTGTCCATGGTGTCCAGGCTGACGTGGTGGATGTGGTTCAGTTCGATGATGTTGTTGCAGCCGCCGAACATGACGCCGAAGCGCGGGACGTGGTGAATCGTGTTGCGCGAGACCCGGTTCCCGACGCCGCTGATCGTCACCCCTGAGCCCTGCCGGTAGTCGAGTCCGACCCGGGTGATGTGGTTATTTTCCGCATAGTTGCCTGCCGGGGTCAGGGTCTTCTGCTCGCCGCCCGTGAGGCTGATGCCATTGCTGCCGACATCATGGATGTCGCAACCTATCACGCTGTTGTTCTTCCCGGCGCTGACGGAGATGCCGGCGCCGTTGTAGCCGGTTGTGTTGCGGACTTCGCAATCGGCAACCCGGCAGTTCTCGGTGTTCGTCATGGTGATGGCGGAAGTCGTGGCGCACTCGAGGGTGAAGCCCTGGAACGTGATGTGCGCCGCGCCCGCGCCGACTTCCACCAGCGTCCCGAGCACCGGCACTTGGACAAGCTTGCCCGCGAGCGGCGACGGCGGCCAGAAATAGATCATGCCTGCGTTTGCGTCCAGATCCCACTCCCCCGGAGCGTCCAACTCGTCGATCAGGCCCTGCACGAAATAGCGGTCGCCGGGCGTTATTTCGTAGGAGCAATCCTTGGCGAGCGTGATGAGGCGACGTTCTGCGTCGACGCCGAGGATGGGAACGATGTTGTTCCACCACTCGTGCTGCGGGTAGATGAAAACCTCGCCGTCGCTGGCGTGCGCCCAGACCCGCGTGTCGGACGCCTTGAACCGCAGCACGCGTTTGGCGCTGGCGGACTCGATGGCGTCCTTGGGCACGGGCTCCGTGTCGACGTATGTCCAGCCGCTGGTGATCGGGTCGGCTGGGTCGAGATTCGGATAGCGCGCAGGGATCTGACGCTGGCCGTCGAAGTAGAGTTGTTTGAATCGGATGTCCTTCAGCCCCTGGGATGCCACGTCAGCCACGAGGATTTCGCCTTTGTACGGCTGCCAGCCGGTGATGGTGCGCCCGCCCGTGAAAACGGTCTTCCCTTCGCCGTCCGACCGGTAGGTGATCGGTGCGTCAGTCGTGCCCGAGTCGCCCGGGCCGAGCTGCAACGTGCGCGGCAGTTGGTAGATACCGTTGCGGACGTAGACGTTGACCGGTTCGGTCAGCGGCGCCGCGGCCTTGCGCTTGCGGACTTCGTCGCGCGCCCGTTCGAGGGTGGCGAAGGGGGAGTCCGGCGTGCCAAGGTTCGCATCCGCACCGTCCGGTGCGACGTGGAGATCGAGCGCGGCGAGGAGGCCGCCGCTCAGGAGTCCGAGGCAGGTCAAACAGCGAAACGTCAGCATGAGATGCCGCCCTCCCTGGTTGCTGTGTTGCGGATCAGGCGCCGAGGCAGTCTCTCAAGACGGCCATGGTCTCGCGTTGCCGGTTATGCACGACCTCTTGCGCTTTGGCGACTCGAATTCGGGCATCTTCGGGTGCTTGGACGAGCTCCAGCACCGTGGCTGTCAGGCGCGCGACCTGCTCCGGATTGTCCATGTCGAACAGCCAGTCGTCGAGGCCGATGTCGCGCCACATGAAGCCTTTGCTGGTCTGCTCCTTGAAACGGCAGACGATGGCCGGAATACCGTTGCCGATGCACATGATGGGCGAGTGCATCTCCAAGCCGAAGAGTCCCGCAGAGCGCACATAGGTGCTGAGCGCCTCGTCGGTGAGCCAGAACGTTTCACGCCAGACGACGCTTTTGCGCACGTCGTCCGGCAGTTTGTCGATGATCATCTCGCGGCCGACGGCCATCTGCGTCATGTCCTCGGGGCAGACCAGCACCTTCAAGCCCGTCTGGCGCACCACGGCGGTAATGGCGTCGCGCAAGGGCGCGTTGTCGTGCTCTTTCATGGCCTCGTTGCGGGCCTGCCTCTTGGGGTCGAGCGGAACGTCGCGGATGGTCCAGTAGGGTGTGAAGCGCAGGCGCGGGATGCAACACAGGAACCGGCCCGGTTCGAGACCGCTGGCGTTCAGGAATTCGGTGGCTGCGGCGTCGTTGCGCAGGTCCGCGGCGAAGGCGCCGTCCGGCCCGAACTCCATGATGGGCGACGCGACGCCGTCCGTGTTGGCCTTGGCCAGGGACACCGAGTCGCGGAAGAAGACGAAACGCGCGCTGCTCATCAGTTCGCGAATCGGCGCGTCGGCGCCGTCGTAGGTGATGCCGTAAATGCCGAACGGCTTGCGTGTGTGTTGCGTGAAGGCAGCCACATCCTTGGCGGCAACGAATGACGGGCCCGACCCGTGCAGAAGGAAATCGGCCCAGTCGACAGCTTCCTGCAATTCGCTGCCGGATGCCTTGCCGTTGTCGTTGATGCGGCCCTTGACGATGCGCAGGTTCGGGAATCGCCGGTGTTCCATGGCCGCGACGTCCGGGGAGAGGTCTCCGGAGGCCCAGAGGACGACTTCCGCGTCCGGGATGTGTTTTTCGAGCAGGGCCAGGACTCCGGGCGTGTGTGCGATGTCGCCGATGTTCACCACTTGCCACGAGGAACGCAGCAGGATGTGCGGCGGGCGTTTCGCGGTTGCGGCCAGGCTTGAGACGGGCTTCAGTATTTCCGCGGTTGCCGCCGCGCCAACGGTTTGGACAAAGCTTCGACGTGACATGAGGACCATTTCTCCACTCCAGGTCCGATCCGGGAACGATTGCGGACGCCGCACCGACGTGATGCGGGTCGGCGACGGTGCGCAACCCGCCGGCAGGCGCTTATGGCGTGAGACTGTACGGGTTAGCCCGGAGCCGGGCCTCGATCCCCACCATTTGGACGGCGCTGACGTGCCAGTCGCCAAACAACACATTTGTGCGCTGGAAATGGTCCCACTGGACGCGTGAGCAGCAGGTCACGTTGAAACGATTAGCCGCGTGCCAGCTGCCGCCGTGCGACAGGACCATGCTGCCTTCAGTCAGGTACCCGAGCGTATCGGGTTGCAGGACTTTCGCGGACTGGATCGCCCGACCGGTGTAGTTGGATGCCGGCAGCATCCACGTCATGCGTTCGGCCGTCATGTAGCTGGAGCGAATTCGGCCTGCGGGGTTCCCCTTCAGGTTCAGGATCTTGTCGAACTCCCACTCGTTGTTGTCCAGCGGTGTGGGGTCGGAAGGGCAGGAAAAGGTCTCCGGACTGCCGGACAGGTGGTCGGCCATCAGGTCCTGGGGGCAACGCGCGTCGGCGGCAACCCATCCTGCTGGCAGAGTGTAGGTCCACGTCCCCGGTGGCTGCGCAATGCCGTAGTGGTAGTAGCCGTCGTAGTCGTCGACGTACATTGCCGAGGCGACGCCAAGCTGCTTCATGTTGCCGATACACACAATGGCCTTTGATTTCTCCTTGGCCTGCTGTAGCGCGGGGAGCAGCAGTGAGGCGAGAATCGCGATGATGGCGATGACCACCAGGAGCTCAATGAGCGTGAACGAAAGGGTCCTGAGCCTGTCAACGGGCCCGATAAGGGTGAACGGCCGGAGTCGGTTTGGGCCAACGAACGCGGCCATGGCGGAGCTTCCGGACGCTCGCGTATCCCGGTGTCTGGACGTGTCGTGAGCGGTGGCCGCAGGCCGCGGCGCTAGTGCCGAGCGAGTACACATCTGGATTCCTCCTGGCAACTGAACCGGTGAACGCCTCATTTGCGTTGCACGCCCTCCCGCGGACGCTGCGCCTGGCCACACGCATCAGACTGAAGCGGAATATACCACCCTCGCGTCGTCCGGTACAAGCACGGACTGCGCAGAAGTGGTGCCGTTTTGCGCAGAACCGCGCGGCTTTCCGCTACCCCGGCAAGACCAGCATCGGGCGACGAAGGTGGACCGCAAAGTCATGGATGGCAGAATCATGGGGAATGTGGGTGCGGGCGGAGTCGTGGCTCGGCGCGTCCCGCGCCGAAGCGGGGTGCGCTGGCCGGTCCCCGGCCGAGGGCCTCGGTCCGGGACGGACCGAGCACCTCACTGCGGGCCCGGAGGTCCCGCGCCACCGTCCTTTGCTCTGCGCGAACGGGTCGGGGCGGGGGACGGTGGGTTGGGTGGCAGAGCGCCGGCAGCATTCACGGCTCGTCGACGCCTCCGTCCTTGGTCAGTGTCAAGTAGCTCTCCGCCTGCTGCGGATCCTGGACGAACTTGGGTCGGGACCACCACTGGCTGTCCGCGTTGTTGCTGGCCTTCCCGTCCGTGGCCAGGGTGACGAGCACAGTGCGTCCGGCGGTCGCGCCGAGGGGCAGTGACCAGGCGTGGTACGCGGTGTCCCAGACATTCTTCTCGTTGGCGGGCATGCCGTCTTTCCAGGCCGGATTGGGTTTCGGGCCGAAGTCATACGCGTGCCGCATGCGTCCGTTGACGTACAGCCGCGCGATGGTGCCGTTCCCGTACTTGTCCTGGCGGTGCTGCAGGTACACGCGCAGCGTCGAGTCCTTGGCCGGGATCTTCACCAGGTAGTCGACGGTTACTTCCGCGTCGTTACCCCAACTCAGGAACGTGAACGGGACGGGCTGTTTCTCGCCGGGCACCTCGAAGTTGGGCCGGTACGGCGGCACGTACTCGCCGCCCCGGTCTAACCCGGAGTCGACGAGGATGTACCGGCCGACTTCATGTCCATCGCCGAAGTACTGATCGTGTTGCACGGTCTGAACACCTTCCTTGACGAACAGGATGTTGGCGGGGAATGCGATCGTGAACGTCATGTCCACCGACGCGCCCTTGTCCGCGGGCTTTGGCGTGTCGACGAGTTGGTCGTTGACGAAGATTTCCGCGAAGCCTGAGGCACTGCGGAACGCTACCTCACCCTGGGCGGGCTTGCCGGTCTCGATGGGTTCCAGGCTGATGACGGTGAACGCCTTGGTCTCGTAGAAGCGTGAGATGAACACGCCCTCGGGCAGGCGGGTCACGGCGACCCCAGTTCGGTCCGGGACGCCGGGGACCAGGGCGTAGCGGATCTTGGGGTTGAGGCCCAAGATGGTGCCGTCGCTGATGGCCGGCCAACCGGGGAGGTTCAGGCCCGTCGAGTAGCGGTTCAGGCCCGAGATGCGGGCGTAAAGTTCGCGGCCGTCGGGACCGACCATGCGGTGAGCCTGCGCGTCGGCGTAGTACTTGTAGATCTGTCCATCACGGTCTTGATACATACAGGCGAGTGTCGGTTCCCAGCGCTCGGGTGCGAAGAACGGTTCGAGCTGCTTCCTCGAGAACAGTTGCGCGCGCCACCGCATGTGGACGAGGATGCCCTGGTTGGCCTGCAGGCTCTGGAGCGTGCCGGGACACTGCGCCGGGCCTCCGAGCGCGTCGGAGCATGCTACCACGACATGGCGCAGGAAGTTGGATTCCGCGTTGATCGTCGGCACCCACGCCCCGTGGTGCGGGCCGTGAATGAACGCCGACACCGGCCGCTGATGCGTCATCCACTGGACGCGCGTCGCCTCGCCGCCCCAGACCTGTTGATACCGCAGCGGCCAGCGCACCGCGAACGCGATGCTGTGCGGTCCGTACTCCGAAGCCATGGGCACGGTGGGGTTGCGGCGCAGCAGGTCGCGAAACGCGTCGACGCTGCCCTGCGCCCCGGACTTGCCCTCGATCACGCCGTTGCCGAAGTCGCCGGCGCAACCGCCAGTGTCCTCGTAGTTCGCGTCTGTGCCCGTTTCGTCGCGCCACTTGACCATCATGTCGGTGTGGTACTGGCGCCAGCGCGGCGACAGCGGATCGAGGTAGAGTATCTGGCCGTCCTTGGCCTTGTCGAACATGAACGGGTCCTGGACGGACTTGGCGTAGGCGGATACGCCCTTCAATCGCCGCGTAAGCCCAAAATCCTGGATGCGGTCGCGCACAAAGACCGGCGAGTTGTAGTTGACGCAGTACGTGTTGACGTACGCCATGGTACGGAACCCGAGCACCTGCGCGGCCTTGACCCGCTCGACGTAGCCGGCGCGCGGCGTCCAATCGGGCAGTTCGTGGTCGAACTCCGGCGCGCGCGCGTTCCACTCGTGCAGCAGGACGGTTTCGGGGTCGAACACGGTCGCCAGCGCCCGCAACCCAGCCGGGTCCGCCTTCTCGTATTCGTCGATGATGACCTTGATCCGGTCCGCCCAGGTGACGGCGGCCCGGGCGCGCAACTCCTCGGCGAACGCCCGGGCGTACCAGTCCCGGTACGGAGTCATGGCCGCGACCCAGCCGCCGGCGACCGCGTCGAGCCGCCAGGTGACCGACTCGACGCTCTTGTGCGGTTCGAACGGCATCAGGTTCAGGTGCTCGATGGCGATGGAGAAGCTTTTGCCGCTCCAGTTCATGAAGAAGAAGTCCGGTGGGCATTCGGGCGCTTCGACCCACAACCCCAGGCTGCCCTGGCGCCCTTCGATCGCGACCACGGGCGCTTCCCAGAACGGCGTTCCACCCAGGGTTGTCAAGCCCGGCTTACCGCTGCTGTCGTACATGATACCGCCGAAGCTGGCCACGTAGACGCGGTGCTCGGCGTGCAGGTTGGCGACGGGCACCTGGACTCCGTACACCCCCTCCGTCGGACTCGTGCCCGTAGCGCGGAACAGTAGCGCGCCGGTTGCCGGATCAACCCACGCCTTCACGGATACGGTCTCCTCGGGAAACATTTGGGCGCCGTTGCTCAGCCCGGTCCAGGTCATCTGCATGCCGCCCTCGATGTCCGCCGTTGTCCACGTCGAACCGGCGTGGGGGCGGTGCATGGTCGGGTGCTTGGTTCCGAGTTCGATCTGCTGGTTCAGCGTGTCGGTCCCCCACGGCATGTGCAGTTTGCCGACCGCTTCGGGCATGCCGGTGAGGTGCCCCAGGCCGGACGGGACGCCGAGTTCGTCGGTGGTGGCCGCGTCGGCGTGCACCTCGCCGGTGCCGAGGGCTATGACCGCCACAATCATGCCATCACGAAAGGTCGCGGCCAGGCGCGGCGTTTGGATAACGACCGTGTGTGCCTGTGGATCGACCTGGACTCCGGGCGCGGCCCCCGAGGCGAACCCACTCCAGAGCGCGGAAACGAGGACTGCGGCAAGCCCTGACAGCGGGCGGCAGGTGTACTTCAGCGACTCGGGGCCACGCTGGGATGAGACGTGTTGCATGGTGTGTCCTCTCCGTTTGCCATGCTGGGAGTTGAGCGAGCGGTACCGGAAAAACCCCTCCGGCAACAGCAGAATAGCGCAGAAATGCGGAGAGCGCAAGAGCCATTGCGCCTGGACTGCGCTGTTGTCGCCTCACACGTCCGTGGCGTGGAAGATCAGGTCGAGTTCGTAGATGGAGACGAGGCATTCCTCCCAGTACACGCGATTGCCCAGTACCTCGTTCTGGGAGAGTAGTTCGTGCAGGAACCGGCGTCCGATTTCCTGCGTGTGGTTGTAGCGGTGGATCTCGGGGCCGAAGAGCAGGTCGCAGACACCGACCACCTCGCGCAGCGCCTCCGGGTATCGTTTCTCGCCGTACAAGCTGTCCACACGCTTCAAGCCGTCCATGGTTCTGGTTGCGGTGTCGGTGCCGAGTTTGGGTTTCCAGCGGCGATCGACCGCCTTGCCCATGCGGGTGAGGAGACGCCGTACCTCTTCGCCGTACACGCGTTCCTCGCGGTTCAGCAACCGGTAGAAGCTGCCCTGTTCCCCGAGAAGGTCGCCCAAGGACACGGAGAGTTGGCGTCGGACGACGGGTTGATCGCTGCGCACCAGTTGCTCCAGCGTCTTCCACAGTGCCTTCTTGTAGCCGAGGCGACTCAGGGCGTTGGCGGCGCAGGTGGTTTCGAACACATCCTGGCTGTTTTCGAGGCGTTCGAGGAGTGGTTCGATGGCCACCGAGGCGCCGATTTCACCCAGTGCCGTGGCCGCATAGCCGCGTAGTTTGGGGTCGGGGCTCTTCAGGCACTCCAGCAGCGGCGGAATGCTCTGTTCATCGCGGATGTTGCCCAAAGCCCACGCGGCTTCGTACTGGATGTTGGCGTTCTCGTCCGACAGCTTGGCGATCAGCGGCATGACCGCGTCACGGTCCCCGATGCGGCCGAGCGCCAGGGCTGCCTCGCGCCGGACAAAGTAGATCGGATCGTCCAGCGTCACAACCAGTTCACTCAGGACCATGGGACTGCCGGTGCTGCCCAGGCCCATGGTTGCGTTGAGGCGTTCCTTCTCGCCGAAGCTGCGGTGGAACGAGAAGAGGTGCAAGGCCAACTTCAGCGGGTTGACCATCAGCATATTCCGCAGTATGAACAGGGCTGTCTTGCCGCGCGGCTCGCTCAGGCCGACGATGAAGAACAGCGGCAGCACGGACAACACCCCGGCCATGCCGAAGAGTACCTGGTACTGACCGACGGCGAAGCCGAACACGTCCACCGTGATGTTGCGGTGCATCTGTACCACCGCACTTCCCAGCAACGGTGCGGCGAACCCGACAACCCCCGTGACGATCTGGAAGACGCTGACGTAGGCGGTGCTGTGTTTGCCGGTGGACACGCCCATGAGTTGGTTCTGGAGCGCCACGCCGACACCAGCCGCAGTGATGCCCGAGCACGCGTGGATCAGGAAGATGAGGTAGTACTGCTGCGGCGTATTGAAGATCCACAGAAAGTAGACCACAACCGACGGCGCCGAGCAGAGTAGCAGGACCGGGCGGCTGCCGTATTTGTCAACGAGGTATCCCCAGACAACGACGAACACGATGAAGAACAGTGAGTAGATGATTCCGAAAACGGCGATGAGCGTAAACGGAATGTGCAGCGTTTCGAGCATGAAGACCGTAGTAAAGGGGCCGCACAATCCTGTCGCCAACGTTTCGGCGCCCGCGAAAAGCAGGAACTTCCTGAACCCTTTGTCGTGACAGGGGACGCTAAGGTTCGCGAGCCGGAACGCTTGCTCCTTGTTGCTGTCGCCGCGCACATCGGGAATGCGGGCGTAGGTTACGGTGACCAGGGTTCCCACCAGGCCGCACAGGCCGAAGACGATCAGGAAGCCCTGTGCGTTGTTGGCGCGGTCGAGGTACTGGCCGACCAGGTAACTGAAGGGCATGGTCACGAGCGTGGACACGATCATCAGGCGGCCGAAGAAACTGCCGCGCTGGCCTTCGGGGATGATGGCCGACGCCCACGGGTACCAGAACACGTCGTTGATCTTCACCAGGATGTAGGCCCCGGCCAAGACGGCGAGGCCGAGGTAGACCTGCAGGGCGGCGGGGTAGCCGCGCAACAGGTACGGGATCGTTCCCAGAAAGGCGTGGCTGAGGTAGAACGCGGCGAGCAGGGCGATCACCCAGGTCTTCCGGCTCTGCCAGCGGTGCAGCAGGAATCCGCCCAGTACTGCGGCGACGCTGCAGAGCGCCGGGATGGCCGAGATCAGGCCGATCTGGAAGCTGTTCGCCTTCAGCAGCAGGAAGAATCCGGTGAGGTAAGTCACCCCAATGCCGGACCAGGCCATGCCGGCGGGGATCTCCGCCATGGCCATCCGGCGCTTGGTCTGCTTGATTTCCATTGGGGTGAACATGGATGGATACTCTACCTGCGGCGGGACAAGCCGCAAGGTGGCCGGCAGCCAGGGAGTAATGCGTTAGTCGCGGGGGGAGATAAGGTCGAAGTCTGACCTGGGCTGACGCCTAAAGTGGTCGGAGCGGCTCGCTCCGACACCCGCGGGAGCGAGCCGCTCCCGCCACGTTGGCCATCTACCGCCCAACCGTGCACCCACGACTGACGCATTACGCCAGGGAATCGTCTCTCCACTCTTGAGGTTCCGCTGCGGTGGCGTATACTGCATCGTCTGGTGTGTCCCAGGCGCTTCATCGGCCCCTTCGACAAGTATGCGGCGGTTAAGCGCAGAGCATTGTCGGATGATTAGGCAAGAGCACTACGAATGGTCTGCGGGAGCGTTTGCGCTCGATCACGCCGAACCTGGCGTTCTTCCTGCTCGGCATTGCCTTTCTCGGCATGGCCGGCGGGATGTTCGAGACCACGTTCAACAATTTCGTCCATGACGCGTTCAGTCTGGACGCGGACCGGCGCGGCTTCCTCGAATTTCCCCGGGAACTGCCCGGGTTCCTGACGGCGCTGTTCGCCGGCCTGCTGTTCTTTCTTCCCGAGACCCGGATCGGTGCGGTCTGCGGGCTGATGGTCGGCGCCGGCATGTTCGGCCTGGCGTTCTGCGGCCAGTCCTGGAACGCCATGCTGCTGTTTACGATCGTGTGGAGTATCGGCATGCACCTGCTGATGCCGATCAGTTCTTCCGTGGGGATGGCCCTGGCCACAGGCGGTCGCAAGGGGCGGCGGCTTGGCCAGGTGCGCGGTGTGAGCATCGCCTCGAGCATCATCGGGTGCGCTTTGGTCTGGTGGGTGATGCGTGACGGCCGCACCCCGAACTACCGCCTGATCTTCATCATGGGCGGGACGGCGGCCACGCTGGCCGGCGTGGCCCTGATGTTCATACGCATGCCGGACGCGCACCTCGAGCGGCCCAAGTTCGTCTGGAACAACCGCTATTGGCTCTACTACGTCCTGTCCTTCCTGTTCGGGGCACGGAAGCAGATTTTCATCACCTTTGGGCCTTGGGTGCTGGTGAAAATATTCCATCAACCGGTGGTCATCTTTGCGAAATTGTGGATGGTCGCCGCGGTGCTGGGCATCGCGTTTCAGCCGTTGCTCGGACGCGCGATCGATCGCTTGGGCGAGCGTTTCGTGCTGATGACGGATTCGGTCTGCATCTTTCTGGTCTGCGCCGGGTACGGATTCGCACATCTTCTGCACCGCGAAGCGGCGGCGCTGGGGTTGCTCTATGTCTGTTTCGTGGCCGACCAATTGCTGTTCGGAGTGAACATGGCGCGGGACACGTACCTGTCGAAGATCGCCGTGCGACCGGAGGACGTGGCCCCGACGCTGTCGTTCGGGATCACCCTCAATCATGCTGTCTCGATGTCGATCCCGTCACTGGGCGGCCTGATGTGGATGCGGTATGGACATTCGTCGGTGTTCCTGGGGGCGGCGGTGATCGCGGTGGTGATGCTGTTCTTCACCAGTCAAGTGCGGGTGCCGGCCAGCGCGCCGGCCCAGGGGTAGAGCAACCAGCCCGGACGATTGGGGGAAAGAGGGCGGCTCGCCCGCCCCTTTTCCCCCAATCGTCGCCCCGCCCGGACGAGCCGGGCGGCGGCGCAGAGTGACACGCGAGTAACATGGGAGCAAAGGGTGGAGCATAGACCCCCTTGTGTGGCAGGTGAACGGGTTCATTTGGTTACTACGTCGCACCGTGTTTTCCCCCGTCCGCCGCCGGCGGACGGGGGAAAGGGGAGAGAGGGGGGGGCCACGTTTGGCGGGCGAACCCGATTCACCCGTGGCACAAGGCCACGGGGGTCTCACGCATGGGCCAGCACGCCGTCGTTCCTCCCGCCACTGACGCTTCACTTGCCCAGTCCCTCCGCAGACTTGCGGTGCCACTCGACGCCATCTAAAGTAGCGGCCTGATACGGGCGGCGTTGGCTGTACGCGGCACCGGATATTGCGCCCATCGGGCAAGGGCAAGGGCAAGGCAGGGGCTATTTGCGGTGGCAAAGAAGGAGGATTGGGATGAAGGCATTGGCGGCAGTGGTTGCGTTCTTTGGCCTGGCGGTGATGCTGAGCGCGCAGGAGCAGAAGGAACAACGGCTGACCGTGAAGGTTGTGGTGCCGGACCTGGCGTGGACCATTTCGATCGAGGAAGTCTACCAATTGGGCAAGGAACTTGTCGTCGTGTCCGAGGTGTCGCGGAAGGAGGGTGCCACGGCCATTATCGAGGACACCGCGATTTCCGCTGCGGTAACGGTCACGGCCCCGGTGTTGCCGGTGAAGCGCATCGTGCTGGGCAACCCGACCTATGCGAAGCGCAAGGAACCGTACGAGTTCCTCAAGAATCGGAAGGAACTCGGCACAAGGCTGGATTCGGCCAAGTTGATCTACAAGCGGGAGAAGAAGGCCGGACAATGACCGGCTCGCGGGCAGAGGACGGGGGCGTGCCGTTGCGGTCTTGGGTGTCGAGGGTCGAGGGTCGAGGGTCGAGGGTCGAGGGGCTCGGACGGATCGACTGCTGCCGACTGCCCTCGACCGCAATCGTTGGACGCCCCGTGGCGTTTTTTGGGTTGACCTGAGGTGAACCCCGAGACTTGGTTTGCCGCAGCACAACGAACGTGGTGGACGACACCCCAGTCAGAACAGAACGAAGGAGACGCATTCCATGCCGGTTATCGACATGCCGTTGGCGCAGCTCAAGGTTTATCAGGGTCGTAATCCGTGCCCCCCGGACATGGACGCGTTTTGGGACAAGGCCCTGGCGGAGATGCGTGCGGTGGATCCGAAGGTGGAGTTGATTCCCAGCGCTTACCAGACGCCGTTCGCCGAGTGTCTGGATCTGTATTTCACCGGCGTTGGCGGCGCGCGTATTCACGCCAAGTACTTGCGGCCGCGGACGAAGTCGAAGCCGCATCCAGCCGTGCTGCAGTTCCACGGTTACTCGGGCAATAGCGGTGATTGGACCGACAAGCTCGGTTACGTGGCGCTGGGGTTCTCCATTGCCTCGCTGGACTGCCGCGGGCAAGGCGGGCTCTCGGAAGACGTCGGCGGCGTGAAAGGCAACACGCAGAACGGGCACATCATCCGCGGGCTCGAGCACGGGCCCGAAAACCTGCTTTTCCGCGCAAACTACCTGGATACGGCCGAACTGGCGCAGGTTGTGATGAACATGCCGGAGGTTGCCCCGGAGCGTGTCGGTTGTTTTGGCGGTTCGCAAGGCGGTGGGTTGACCCTGGCCTGCGCGGCACTGGAGCCGCGGATCAAGCGTGCTGCGCCGGTGTTCCCGTTCCTGTGCGACTATCAGCGCGTGTGGGAAATGGATCTGGCTGAGAATGCCTACCGCGAACTCCGCAACTTCTTCCGACAATTCGACCCGCTGCACGAGCGCGAGGCGGAGATCTTCAAACGCCTCGGCTACATTGACTGTCAGCACCTGGCGAAGCGGATCCGCGGCGAGGTTCTGCTGGCTGTCGGACTGATGGACAACGTCTGTCCGCCCTCGACGCAGTTTGCGGCGTACAACAAGATCACGGCGCCGAAACAGATGGTCATCTACCCCGACTACGGCCACGAAGGCTTGCCCGGGTTCAGCGACCGCACGTTCCAGTTTCTGAGTGGACTGTAGAGCAGAGGGGCGAGGGGCGAGGGGCGAGGGGCGAGGGGCGAGGGGCGAGGGGCGAGGGGCGAGGGGCGAGGGGCGAGGGGCGAGGCGGCCCGCCGCCGCAACCTGAGCCCTGAATCCCACCGCCACCTCCCCTCTGTCGGGGTCAGGCGCGGTACTCGTCGCGGCGTTCGCGGATGCAGTTGGCCACATCGACGGACTGGCGCGCGCTGCGCAGGTCGCCGGCGGGGTGACGACCTGCACGCACGTCCTCGAAGAACGCCGCGTTTTCGCCGTAAAACCCGCCCAGTTCGAAGGCTTCCGCTCCGTCGCTGATTTCGGTCCCGCTCAGGTCTGACTGGATCGCATCCTTTACCACGTGTTGGATGCGGCCGGGTGCGTCGAACGCTTTCCACACCGGGATGTTGAGGAAGAACGTATTGTCGTGCAGGTGCACGGTGGCACGCTCGGTGACGGCGCCCGACATGGGGCAGAAGTTCAGGTGCGCGGTGGCGCCCGAAGCCATTTCGCAGTCCATGAAGATGTTGGCGACTGTGGCCCCGAACTGCGGCAGAGCCTGGTACCGGAACCGGATGTACCGGTAGTCGCTGCCGGCGAGGAACCGGACCGTATCGATGCCGTGAATGGCGGTGGTGGAGAAGTCCACGTCCTTCCTGCCGATGCGGGTGAAGTCGTAGCGGAGGTGTTGGATTTCGCCGGGTTGGAACTGCGTGGCGAGGCGACGCTTGAGTTCGCGGATCAGGGGTGTGTAGCGGCGGTTGAAGGCGACCTGGTTGGGCACACCGCAGCGTTCGGCCACGGCAATCATGCGGTCGGTCTCGCCGACGTTCATGCCCGGCGGCTTTTCCATCAGCAGCGGATATCGCATTTCCATGATCCGGCACGACAACTCGCAGGTCACATTCACCGGTGCGATCAGGCAGACGGCGTCGGGTTTCTCGGTGTTGAGCATTTCCGGCACGTCGGTGTAATGCCGGGCGAAGCCGAACCGCTGCCGGTAGCTGGCAGCCTTCGCCGCGTCCAGATCGCAACAGGCGGCCAGTTCGGTGTGCGGGTGCGATGCTGCGTATTTCGCAAACGCGGGGCCGTGTCCGCTCTGTGACATGCTGCCGCATCCGATGATACAGATTCGGAAACTCATGGTGTTGTGGGGTCCTTACTTCGGGGCCGGCCAGTTCAGCCAGTGATGCAGGAACTCGAAGGTGCCGCTGGCGTGGATTTCGTGCGGGCCGTCGAACCACTCGATCACGGCGCGCTCAGGCAGGCGCAGCAGGTTGTAGCGCCGGAACGTCTTGGCGAACTCGTAACCCACCCACTGGTCCCAGCCGACGCCGTCGCTGTGACCACGTTCGACCATGAACGGCCGCGGGAAGATAAGCCAGCTCATTTCCGCGTAGTTGAACGTATTGCCGAGGTCGAACTCGAACATCTCGTACTCGTCGGTGTGCAGGTAGGTTCCGGGGTAGTAGGCTGTCGATGCGTTCTTGCGGACCCATTCGTTGTAGTCCGCCGAGCAGATTGACAGGGCGTAGTTCGTCAGGATGGCGGGTACGCGCATGGCCGTCTTACCGCCGTAACTGATGCCGTAGAACCCGATGCGTTTTGGGGCCACGAACGACTGCGAACCGAGCCACTCGAGAATGCGCTCGTGCTGTCGGACGATGAACGAGAAAAGCGACAGGCGCAGCGGGTTGGCCTTGCGCTGCAGGACGCGGAAACTGTCGTAGCCGATGTACGGGTTCTGCGGCGCAAATACAACAAACCCGCGCTCGGCGAGGCGGCAGCCGTAGGCATGGTAGGCTGCGTCATCCTGCGGCAATGCGACGTTCTGCGGTCGGCCCTCGAGCCCGTGCTGACAGACCACAACAGGGCGCCGTTCGCCCGATGCCATGCCCTTGGGCAGGAGCAGAATCCCGTACGCAAACACGTCGCGGTACAGGTCGAGAACGACCTCGTAGCCGGTGTAGCTGTCCGTTTCGTACAGGAACCGGGAGCGCGGGTTCGGGGGTTGGTCGGGCGGCGGAAGTTTGCCGATGATCTGTTCCCAAAAGATGTCGCGGTAGTGGGCGCAACTGGCGGCCCACGCTTCTGCAGAGGAGGCGTCGGCCTTGGCCCAGAACGCTGCGCGCCGCCGTTCGCCATCCTCGACCAGGACTTGGGTGTGTTCGATCAACTGCCCAACCTGCCGCCCGAGCCGGGCGCGTGCATCCGGGAGTGTCGCGGCGCGGCGCGGCGCGGGTCCGCGCGCGGTCAGCGAGGCACCGGGACAGAGCGCGACGAGGAACGCCTTGAGTGCCGCTGCGCTGCCGGGAGCGTTGTTGCCTGTCCCGACGAGTTTCAGGACGGGCGGCGGACTGAGCTGTGCCGTTAGTTGTCGCGCTCGCTCGACCTCGCGGCGGACCTCGGTCAACGGCGGCGTGGTGAGGTCGCCCGGGGTCGAGCCCGGTTGCGTGGCACTTGGGGAGCGGCCGTGCCACTCCGGTCCCCGGCACGCCTCGACGATCAGCGGGCGCGGCGCCACGAGGCTGGCGAGTTCCGCGTCCCCAAACTCGTCGAGCAGTGCCCAGACGTTGTGGTCAATCGGTTCGCGCCAAAGTCCCTCGCGCGGCTGGAAGTAGCCGAGCACCGCAGCAGCTGTGAGTCGCGTGTCCACGGCAGCGGCGTAGAGCGCGACTAAGCCGCCCTCGCCGTAGCCGATGACGCCTGTCGGTCGGGTTGATTCGTTCTGGAACCCGTCGACAGCGGCGCTGACTTTCTGGACCTCGAACCCGAGGAGGTGACGGCCCATCTCGTAGGCCGCGCGGTAGATGAATTCGCGGTGTGGTCGCGGCGACACGTGGATGCGTGGCGTGCCCGCAAAACCGTGGCCGCGGTCGATGAGCAACGGGACGAGCACCTGGCAGCCGCTTTCGGCCAGGCGCCGCGCGAACTGCGCCGTGGGCGCAATGCCGCGGTCCAGGCCGACCAGCATTTCGGGTGTGGTACTGCAGTCGGGCAAAGCGATCACATTGGCGCGGGGGGGGCGGTTTGGTTTGAGAAGCAGTCCCTCGGCGTCCACTCCCGGCAGGACAGCCCAACGGACGGCGTAGACGGTGTAGCCGCGGGTGCGTGCCAGGACTCCCGGGCCGCTCTTGGCGGCGGGGAGCGGGGCCACGAGTTGCAGGCACGACTGGGCGCGTTCGTCGCCGGCCCCGATAATGGTTCGGAAGCGCGTGCGGTTCGCGGCCACCGAGGTCACGTACTGTGCCTGGGACGAAGGGTCCCGATGCCAGTGTCGACTCCGGCGTGCGACAGATACCTCGGTCTCGCGCACCAGGTACCGGTCGATGCCCGCGACCATGAGCGCCGCCAGATCGCCGGTCATGTCAAGGAGCGTCGTCCCAGGCAGGACAGTGGGCTTGCTCATTGGCGCGGTATGTCCTTGTCGTTCTGCGGAATGGCCATGGAGACCGTTCCGCACTGCGTGTTGGACTGCCGGCAACGTGGGCCGGGGTTGGGGGTAAAGTAGTGTGTCTGTCTACGGAGGCAATACGGGCCTGGCGTCGGACGTCGGCTGACCTTCTTGCGCGGGGGGCGGTAGCAACAAGGCGAAGGACCTGAAGCACTGTGCATCGAACTCCACAGTAATAGGTGAAAAACTCGATGCATCGGAGGCTGCCGCCTCCCCCGTCTTCGGTTTCTGTACGAGCGCGGCGGCAAGTGCCCGTTCGTAGTGTCGGCGCCGCAACCCTGGCGAGGTGCCGAACTTGGGAGCGGGGTTCCCGGCCGCAAGGCGTAGTACCTGTCCGAGTGCCTGATGCCGGGTCCAGAACTCCAGTGGCCAGGCCGGCAACGCGATGACCAGCGAGGTCACATCTTCCGGTTTCAGGTTGAGTGCCGCTTGGGCGGTTGGGTCGCGTTGCAGGCTGACGGCGTCCGCGTCCGGCCGGACCTGACCGGTTGTGAGCGAAGCCAGCCACACCGACGTCCCCTGTCGGATCTCGACCACGCCCAGATCAGTCCCGTCCGGTTTTCGCAGAACACCCACCTCTATACCTGAGCCAGCTTGCGAAGCGAATTCCGCGAACTCGGCGGCGCGGTTCCGGCGGTCGTTGGGCGGAGTGCTGAGCCCGCGGAACTGCTCGAGAAGGTCGGGGACGGTGGGGGTGTCTCGTTCGCGCAGCAACCGCCGCCAGAGCAGCAGCCGTCGCCAGTAGTCATAGTCGAACTCCCCGAACGGCCGATTGTAGATGCCTGTTGGTACTCCTGTTTGCTGGGCAAGTTGGAAGAATGCCGGTTCGGCCGTGCCCGCGCCGAGCGGAGCGAGCATTTCCTCGGCAACGGCCACAGCCTTTTTCGGTTGGTCCTTCTCCAGGGCGATCATGAATTCGGCGACGTGTTGGTTCGCGTCTTCCTCCCCGAGGTGTTGGATGATGCCTCGGTACCGTAGCCAGGCGATTCGTTCGAAGAGGGCGTCCATTTCAGGCACCCGTCCGGTGACCAATCCGCAGAGAAAGAGCCGCTGGTGTGCAATGACGTCGAAGGGGTAGAGCTGGGCTTCGCGCTGGAAGAAGGGGAGCGCTTCAGCGTGTCTGCGCAGGCTGCCAAGAGCCAGGCCGATCTCGCCGTTGATATGTGCAAAATCCGGCTCGAGCTGTCGCGCGCGGTCCAGGTGCTTGAGAGCAAGCAGCGGGTCGCGCAGTTTGTTGTTGGCGATAATGCCGGAGTAGGCATGCGTCTGGACGCAGCCGGGGTTGATGATCGTGGTGCGCGCGTAGTCCTGGTAGGCCTCCTGGAAATGGTTGTTCGCTTCCAGGATGAACGCTTGGCGAAAGAACCAGGACGTGCGTGCTTCTCTGACGGCGACGTAAAGGCCGCACCCCGCCGCAGCGATCAGCACTGCCAGCGTCGCCCAGCGGCGGCCGGATGTGGCCGCAAGGTGCGGCCGCCAGCGGACCCGCCGTCGGGGCCGCCAGAGGATGCCGAGGAAAAAGAACCCAAGCACGCAGGTCGGCGGCTGAACCAGAACTTTGTCGAACATCGAATGCGCTACCATCATGAAGGCGGAGAAATGGACCAGGTGCCAGAAGGTATTTCCACGTGCGGGTCGGAGCAGCGGCAGAAAGAGCAGGCACCAGAGCAGGGCAACCGGCACGCCGGCGCTGGCAGCCACGTGGAGGACTTCGTTATGCGGGTGTTCGGTCACCGGCGCCGCCACGAAACGGCTCTTGTGCGCCAGCGACCGGTAGCGTGCGTAGTCTCTGCGGTAATTTCCCGCCCCGACTCCAAGGACAGGGTGGTCGGCGATGAGTCGCACGGTACTGGCATACATGGGCAGGCGGATGTCGCTTTCCGCGGAGTGAATCACGGCCTCCGGGAGAAAGGCAAAACAGGCGATGACCAGAATGGGAATGAGTCCGCCGATCACGGCTGCCAGGAAGGTGGAGAGTCGCGGCAGGACCAGGAACAGGCACACGTAGGCTCCCAATCCGAGCCAGGTGGCGCGACAGTCGGCGCTCTTGAGCAGGATCAGGGCGGCGTAGGTGCTCCCCGCATACAATGCCCAACGGAGCCAACGGCCGCGGTCCGCACACGGCGCGTCGGCCTCGGGGTGCTTCGGCCGCCACTGCGCCACGGCCAGCCAGACCCAGGGAGTGAGGACAACGGTAAGAGCCGCGAGCCAGTTGCGGTTGCCGGCCAATCCGACCATTTCGTGACCGGCGACGGTGTACTGCCAGAAGCAGTGCAGCAGGTTCAGTAGCCAGAGGATGGCGAGCACCCGGACCAGATGGCGTGGCATCCAGCGCCGCGGGCAGGTGGCGTAGAACAGGGGGATGGTGATGTACCCGATCAGGATAACGAGTTCGTGCCAAGCCGCGGTACGGCCGTGCCAGGCGCTCAGGATGCAGACTGCCGCGAAGAAGACCGCTGCGGCTGTGAGGGTCCTGGCGCCGGGCGTGAATCGTCCGCGGGCCGGGGCGTGATGCGTCAGGGGGCGGATATCATGGAGGCGGCCAAGCAGCAGGCATGCGATGGTCATGAGCGCGAGCAGGAACAGGGTTGGAATCGAGAAATGGAACACCAGTTCAGTCTGCAGGCCCATGGGGCAGGCCAGAGCGATGGGATAGGCCCCGAAGAGAAGCACGACGAATGCCCAGGCGACGAAAGCGGCCCATCGGGCCTGGCCGAGGTGACCGCCTCTTTGCGTGGCGCCAACCGATGTCGCAGCATCTGCCATGGGCTATTCGGTGGGTTGTTGTCGTTCCGGGTGCGGTTCCTGTGGGGGGCGCATGACGGCACGGAGCGCCTCATCGAGGCCGCGTGAGTACTTCTCGCCCGAGGACAGGAAACCTTCGTTGTGAGAACCGGTAATCTCTACGAATTGCTTGGGTTCCGGTGCGAGCCGGAACAGTGTTTGGCCGTGGCGGAAACGGACGATTTCGTCCTCGGGGCTGTGGATAACGACGACGGGGCAGGGGACAGACTTGAGGTGCTGCGCGGTGGCGTAGCGAAAGCGGCACAAGATCCGCACGGGCAGGTAAGGGTAGACGTCGCCGCCCTCGTCCGCCAGTGAGGTGAACGTTGAATCCAGCACCAGCGCTGCCGGGTTGGTCCGTGCGGCCAACCAGGCAGCCACAGGACCGCCGAGGGACTGTCCGTACACCACGATGCTGCCGGGGGGGATGCCGCGCTGGCGTGTCAGGGAGTCCCAAGCGGCCTGTGCGTCGGTGTAAGTTCCCTTTTCGGAAGGCCTTCCGGTGCTCTGGCCGTAACCGCGGTAGTCGAAAAGCAGCACAGCAAACCCCATTCGATGCAGGATCAGAAGATTGTCGAGCCGGTGACTGATATTGCCGCCATTGCCGTGACAAAACAGGACGGTCCCACGGTTACTTTCTGGGCAGGGAACAAACCAGGCGTGAATCTGCTCCCCATCGGAGGTGGGGAGCCGGACGTCCTCGAAAGCAAGGTCGATCCGTGCCGGTGTGCCATCGAGTCCCTTGGTTGGGAAATAGACGAACTGCGCCTGAAAGACGAACATGTAGAGGGCAAGTCCGATCCAAACGGCCAGTCCGATGCGCACCAGGCTCCAGAACAGGCGCCAGGCCAAGGGGCGCGGCGGTCGCGCCGGTGCGGGTGTGTCAACGCCCGGCGCAGGCACAGCGCCGGGCGTTGCTGCTGCCATGGCTGCCGACGTTGCCCATGGCGTGGTCCCCGCGCTGACCAAACCGGCGACGAGCAGCGTCAACAGGAAGATCGACACTGCACAGATGGCGGTGACCCTTGAATGGCGCGGCTTAACCGAGGTCTCGGTCAGGTGTACCTCGCCCAGGAAATTGGGTTGTTCGGGAAAGAGTTCCCTCGCCAGGGAGTGAAGTGGCTTCCCCTCGACAGGGTGGCGCCAATCCGGCCACAGTTCAGCGGCGGGGACCAGGACGAAGTCGCGGGTGAGCAACTCGGGATTGGGCAGCCCTCGTTCGGGATCGGCGACGCTTCCGTAGGCGAGCAGGTCGAGGTCCATCGTGCGCGACGCGTATTTGTCGATAGGGTCACGGTGCCGCCCGCATTGGTCCTCTATCTGGCGCAGAATGGTTCGGACGCCCTCTGGCGGCAGGGCGGTCTTGGCACACACAACACCGTTGATGTAGGCGGGCTGGTCGCGTCCGGCTAACGGTCGGGTGCGGTGCAGAGTCGAGGCCTGCACCTCACTGAACGCCTGGCGCAGTGCCTGCATCGCGGCCGGAATGTGACGTTCCGGTTCGATGTTGCTGCAGAGCCCGATCAGGATCGGCTGCGATTCAAGGCGCATGGCGTTTCGGGTCCGGGTAGTCTTCTGGACGGCGTTCGATCTCCACCGCCACGGTACGGGCGAATCGCAGCGCCGCCGGCTTTTCGACCCGAACCACGACGCGTTCAACACGCGGGTCTTCCAGGCAGAGACAGGCGATGCCATCGGCCAGTTTCTCCACAAGCAGGAAACTGGAGCCTTCGACGAAGTGGCGAATTCGCGTCTTGACGGAGCGGTAGTTGACCGTATCGGCAATGTCGTCGGAACGGCCGGCCGGGCGCAGGTCGGCGAAGAGTGTTACCGTGATGTTGACGTCCTGTTTCTCGCGCCGTTCATCGGGGTTGATGCCGACAATGCAGCGCAGCAGGAGGTCGACGATCTGAATTCTGTCCATGGTGTCTCCGTGCGGGGATCCGGCTGTCCGGTTGGCTTTGCGCCCTCGGGAACTGAGAAACACACGCGAATGACGCGACGGTTCCAGGCCAATCGGGTCTGCGCTCAGGATGAAGACTCAGCGTCTTCCTCTGTGTCGCCGGCCTGGCTGTCCTCGGCCCGCGGGTGGACGTACACCTTCGCATAGTAGGGATAGCGTGCGGCCACCTCGGGCGGCGCGTCTCCAGGAATATAGCGCCAACGCTTGTAGATCCAGGCGTACTGTTCGGGGTAGCGCCGAATCAGTTCCTCGTGCACGGCCATGAGTTCATGGGTCAGCGTCTCCTCCGTGCAGGTCTCCGAGGCGGGGAACGGCACCTTGCGGCCGACGAAAACCAGGCCTGGCCCATCCTGGACGCAAGCCCCCACGAACAACGGGGCCTTGAGGCGAAGCGCGAGTGCTGCCGGCACGCGCGAAACCGTGACGGGGAGGCCAAAGAAGTCGGTGAAAACTCCGCCTTTGTGCGGACGGACATTCTGGTCCATGAGGATCGCGACCGGCTTGCCGGCGCGCATCGCCTTCACCATTTGGCGGACGGCGCCATGCTGCGGGATGACGGTCAATCCGTGGCATTCCCGGCCTTTGACGGCGACGGCCTCGGCCCAGGGGTTACGCAGTTCGTGCACGACGGCATGCAGGTCGACACCCCAGCTTGCCACGCACTGGGCGACGAGATCGAACTTGCCGAGGTGCGGGGAGATGAGAATGGCGCCATTGGGCGAGTGGCTCAACTCCAGGACGTCGGTGGCCGCCTGAGAGGTCCGGTCAAGGACGCCCGCCAACTCGCCGGGGTGGCGGTAGAACCAGAGGAACCGGAAGAACGTGTCGAGCGAGTGGCGGACGCACTCCTTGTACGTGGCGACGTACCTCGCCTCCGGCCAGTCGGGGAAGACGATGCGCAGGTTGGCCACCACCAGCTTGCGTCCCTCGGGGTACACAGCTGCCACCAGGGGCGAAAGGAAACTCGCCAACCGCTCCAGGTTGCGGTGCGAGAGGCGGCTGACAATGGCAATGAGAAAATGAATGCCAAAGCCAATGATAGGATCGAGAGCCAGTCGCCGCAACCGCTTCATAGCCATCACGTTGCATCCTGAAGGCGAGCCAGAAGAAGGTAGCTGGTGCCATCGCCCAGGTCGACAGTCCCGAGGGCGTCGAACCCCGCCTCCCACCGCTGCTCCAGCATGCTGACCATGCTCTGGGACGACGTGTCCTCGATCGGAACCAGCGTGTACAACTCCGCGGGTTGACTCGGCTTGCGTTCATGCAGCACGGCGTAGACGACCTCGTCGATCTGGAAGAAGCCTCGCACGACGGACTTCTGCTTTCTGTTGTCGCACGCCTCCGCCAACGTCTGTGCCACCTGGGCCGGGTCGAAAGCCACGTCGTCCAGGGAGAATGTGAGGATTTTTTGCATCAGTCGAAACAGACCTCCTCTCCTTCCGCCGGGGAGCGCAAGTTTTTCCCGGCTGCCTTGACGTCATCGGCATCCACGAACCGGCGCGGTGACAGTTCGACGACACACGCCGGGCTGCCGTCCGGTTTACGGGGCACGCGGACGCCGGCGGTTTCGAGCCACGCAGCGCCACGGTCGACCATCATGCGCCGGCAACTCTCGACGGAGTCGACCCCCGTGGCATTCTTCACCGGCGCGAATTGCTCCTCCCGCTTCGCTTCCAGAATCAGCGTTTGCTTTGCCATCGGCAGGGCGTCGAATACGAACATCTCGAGTTTGATGGCGTTCGGCTCCTTGGGCTCGACCAAGGTCCCTGTTGTCCCTGTTGCGTCAATGAACGGGACTTTTTTCTGTGCCCGGTGAACCGGCAGTTTGAGGCCCGCGTCGGTCAGGCGCTCGACGAAATCGCGGGTCAGCATGTGGATGGCCGGACTCCCCGCGCGGAAGGCGAGTTCCCCGCGGGTATTGACCTTCTCGGCCAGTTCCTTGGGCATGTCGCTGTACTCGATGACCGTCAACCGCCCTCCGACCATGCAGAAATTGCCGAGTTTCTCGAACGGGCCAGTCTTGGTGAGTGAACGGCAGCTCATCTCCGAGCCGACCAGATCGTGCAACCCGATGAACAGGGGGTCGAAAGCGTGGATCAGCGGATTGTCCACCTGCCAATAGGAGATGTGGTTTACGCCGCGGGTTGCCATGTCGGCGAGGGCACCGGACTCGCGCATGGCCAGCAGCGCGCCGCCATGGCCGTTGGGTGAAAGGGCCATACTGTCCGGCGCGGCCAGCAGCACTTTTCCATCCAGCCTGATGGCCGGCAATGTGCCCTGCGGGAAGAGCATGACGTTGGCGGGGTCGAGTCCGAAATAGGCGTTCTTGTCCAGGAACTCACGCGTAGCGGCGTCGTTCACCGGACTGGTCATGATGTACCACGCCAGCGTGGTGCTGTACTTCTCCTGGGTCCGGAGGATGCCTTCCGCGAAGATCTGGAACAGGGTTTTGTTCTTAACCGGCGAAATGGGGAACGTGCCCTTGGGCGCGTCATAGCCCAGTCGTGTGCCTTGGCCACCCGCGACCGTAAAACCGGCGACGCGACCGCCGCGGAGCAGTTCCGCTCCCTTGGCGACGGCGTCTTGGAAGAGCGTCTTCTGCTTTCCGTCGGCCGGGGCAATGGGATAGTAAGGCGCCGGTTCAATGTTCGTGGGCACTGTCTCCCCTGCATATTTCAGCACATACTCGCGGACCAGGCGGTCCAGCGATTTCCAGTCAATCTCGGTGATCTGCCGGGCGAGTTGCTGCTGGCCGGCTTGGGGGAGTTTGTCCCAGAACTGCAGAACGTGTGTTTGTCCCCACGGTTCCAGCAGTTTCGTCAATTCAGACTTGGTGGGTACTTTGTTCGACACGGAATCTGGACCCTCTCTGTGAACCCGGGGGGGGGAGCACCCCTGTGCGTCGCCCCGGAAACCGTTACGTCTGTCTCCGCAGTTAACATAGCCGCTTTCGGGGCGGTAGCCAAGGAGGCGAACGGGCTTGCGTTGCCTGAGGAAGATATGGAGAAGGTGGTGCGGCGTTTTCAGGGTGTCGGCCAAGTCATCCGGCCTGGCCGGGGCGGGTTGCCGCTCCCCGTCGCGCCGGGGCCGCGCTTCTGGCGGACGCATCACGCGGGGACAGCCTGATCGGCGGGCTCTACGCCAGGAATTGCGAGATGTAGCGCTGCGAGAGCAGAATCATGCGGTGCCGCATCTCGCCCTTGGACCAGACGGGGCCGTGCGGTTCGACGGACAGCGGACCGTTGTAGTTGTGCTCGTACAGGAACGCAAAAACTTTGCCCCACTCAATGTCGCCCATGCCGGCGGCGGGCTGACTCGCGAGTTCGCCGTTGTGGTAGATGTGCTCCTTGATGTGCATGTACGCGACCTTGTCGCCGTGCTTACGCACCACGGCCAGGTAGTCGTCACCGTGATGCTTCCAGTTCGCCGGGTCGTACTTGATGCCGACTTGCGGCAGTGTCTCCCAAACGCGCTCGTACGACTCCAGATTCACGAAGAAACTGGCGCCGTGCACGGCATAGAAGGCCGGTCGCATTCCCGCTTCCGCGACTTTGTCGAGGAAGCGTGGGAAGACCTTGACGAACTCGGCCACGTTCTCTGCGACCGGTGCATCGCCCAGCTTGCCGCCGCCGGTGGTGAGAACTTCCGCACGCAGGATCTTGCCGTACTTGATGGCGCGCTCGAGCATCTCGTGCGCCTTGGCGCGCTCCGCGGCGTCTGTCGAGAGATGGTTCCAGCCCCAGATGCCGAGCATCGAGCAGCGCACGCCGTGCCGCGCATGGATGTCGTGCATCTTTTCGACCGTGTCGCGGGTCAGGTCCTTGAAGTTGCCCCAGTAGTTGTACTCGAGCCCGTCCAACCCGTGTGCGGCGCAGAACTTCGAGTCCGCTTCGACGCTGGCCAAGTCGTTGTCGCCGATGAATCCGATTTTCGTACGCATGGAAGTTCTCCGTTTGACCGCGGTCGAGGTGCCGATACAGACCGCATTAAACACGATGATAACGTTGCCACCGCTCGCGCATCTCACATGTCCCAGACCGTCGGGTCGTCCTTGACCGGCAGATCGATCGGCGTTTTGCGCGCGGCGGAGTGATACATGCCCAGGACGATTTCGACCGTGTGCCGGACGCTCGGGACCGGGATCAGGATCGGCACGTCCTTGCGGACGGCGTCGATCATGTTCTGGATCACGACCTTGTGGTCCAAGTGGCCAAAATCGGCCGCACCGCCGGCTGCCGTCGTCTGTGAGGCGCTGCCCACCTGGCGAATGGTCGCATCCTCGGGGCGCTCGTCGCGGAATTTCCAGGTGACCATCTTCTCGCCCATCATGATGGCGGTGCCGTTGGTGCCGTTGATCTCGATGCGCACGTCCGTTCCCGGCCAGAGCGCGGTCGAAGCCTGGACGACGCCGAGCGCGCCGTTCTTGTAGGTGACGAACGACAGGACCGTATCCTCAATCTTGATCTCGGGGTGCGCCAGGTTGGTCATCTTCGCCTCGACGCGCGCGACCGGGCCGACGATGTACTGGAGCAGGTCGATGTAGTGGAACGCCTGTTGCACGGTCACGCCGGCGCCGGACTTGCGCGAACTGCGCCAGGCGTCGCTCTTGTAGTAGTCGGTCGAGCGGAACCACTTCATGTACGCGTCGGCGTGCAGGATCTGCCCGAACCGGCCGTCGTCGACCGCTTTCTTCATGTACTGGATGGCCTGGCGCACGCGGCACTGGACCATGCAGGTGAATTTGACCTTCTTCGCTGTGCACACAGCGATCATGTCGTCGGTCTCCTGCAGCGTCATCGCGGGCGGCTTCTCCATAATCACGTGGCGTCCGGCCTTGGCGCTGCGGACCACGGCGTCATGGTGCAAGTGATTGGGTAGTAGTACGTTGACGACGTGGATACGGTCGTCTTTGAGCATGTCGTCGAGGGTGCAGTACGCCTTGACGCCGAACTTGCCGGCAAGCGGGTCGGCGCGCTCACGGTTGGTGTCGCAAACGGCAATGAGACTGCCGCCGTCCGACTCCTGCACCGACTTGGCGTGGAACGGCGCAATCAACCCCGACCCCAACAACCCGAAACCAAGCTTTTCTGCCATGACGTTGCCTCCTCAAGACGTTTGGTTCCTGTGACCGATGTTCTCGGGGCTCTGCCCCGAACCCCGCCAAAGGGACTGCCTCCCTTTGGAATCCCGACGGCGGTTCGTTCGTTCCCGCCGGGCACCGGCGGGAACGAACGAACCGCCCAACGGGTGTCCAGAGGGTACGAGTACCCTTTGGTGGGGGGATCGGGGGGCAAAGCCACCCGAACGTCGCTCAGGGCACAATCAGTCCTTTCAGTGCCTGCAGTTTCTCGATAGCGTCGAAGACGTACTCCCAGTTCTTGATCGGTTCGCGGTGTGAAATGACCTTTTCGGACGGGACCTTGCCGGTGGCGATGAGGCTGATGGTGCGGTCCCAGGAGGTGTAGCTGGTCGAGAGGTTGAAGGAGACGTCCACGACCTTGAAGCAGAACTTGTCCCACGGCACCTCGACCGGGCGGTTGCCGGTCAGGCCGATGACGCAGATCTTGCCGCGCTTGCGGACCAGGTCGATGGTGACCGGAATGGCGCGCGGCGCGCCGCTGCACTCAACGACGATGTCCGCGCCGAGGCCGTTGGTCATGTCGAGCACCGCCTTGACCGGGTCGGTCTCGCCAATGTTGATGAGCTGAGTGAACCCGAGTTCGCGGGCCTTGGTGAGGCGCAGGTCGGCGTCGCCCGGGGTGCCGATGATCGCGACCTCGCGTGCCCCGGCGGCACGCGCGACCATGGCCGTGAGCAGGCCGATTGGGCCGGGGCCCTGGACGACGACAAAGTCGCCGGCTACGACGCCGGTGTGCTCAATGAGGTCGGTGACGGCGTTGGCGGTCGGTTCGACGACGGCGGCCTGGTCCCAGGTCATGCTGTCGGGAATGCGGTGCAGGAGCCGCTCGGGGTAGCAGATGTACTCCGCCATGCCGCCGTCAATGCCCCACCCGGGTGAGCGCTTCTCGGGGCAGATCTGGATGTTGCCGGTCCGGCAGAGATAGCAGCGGCCGCAGGCGCGCGTGTGCGGCTCGGCCACGATGCGGTCACCGAGCTTGGCGGTGCAGCAGTCGGGTCCGAGTTCGATGACGGTGCCGGTGAACTCATGCCCGAGTATGACCGGCGGCCAGTAGGGGAAGGAATCGTGCCGGACGTGGATGTCCGAACCGCAGATGCCGCAGGCGGCAATCTTGATCTTGACTTCGCCGGACTTGGGCGTCGGTTCCGGCACGTCCCGGACCTCAATGAACCCCTTGCCCTTCTGCGTCTTGACCAGTGCTTTCATGCGTGTGTGTCCTTAGCGTTGGCGGGGGCTCTGCCCCCGCACCCCCGCCGGGGCGTCGTTGACTCCCCGGACCCCGCGATGGCCGACCGGCGCGACTGCGCCGGTGGGTGTCTGTCCCGAAGCCTTGGCGTCGAGACTCGACTAATGTCTCCGTGGCGTTGTCGACTCCGTCAGGTGCCGCAATACTCCATGAGGAACTGCACCAGCACGGCGGCGGTGTCGGTGATATCCTGCATGCGGATCTGTTCGTCTTTCGAGTGCGCAACCTTCAGTGTGCCGGCACCGTACACGACGGTCGGAATCCCGAGCTGATTGTTATAGAACCAGGCGTCGCACGAAGCGGTCATGGCATCGATGCGTGCCGGGACACCTGCGGACTTCGCAGCCGCGAGCAGGCCTTGCGGCAGCGTGTGCTCCGGCGCCAGCACGCTGCTGTCGTGCCGGTACATGAACGAGAGATCAAAGTTCTTGGCGAGGAACTCGTCGCCGCCCGCGGCCAGTGCCTGGCGCATCTCCTGGCAGACCTGTTCCTTGGTCTTGTTGGGCAGCAGGCCGAGTACGCCTTCGATGACCGCCTTGCTCGGCGCCGCAGCGGGCCAATTGCCGGCCTGGAGCTTCCCGAACGTGATCGGCATGGGGTTCGGGTACGGGTCGAACAACGGGAACCCGCGCGAACCGGCGAGCAGGTCATTGTGGTATTTCTCGAGGATGTTCATGGCGTCGCGGGCCATGAGCAGGGCGCTGCGGGTCTGGCCGGCCTGGCCGCTGTGGCCGGCCTTGCCGTGCAGAACGAGCCGGAACCAGACGGCGCCGCGGATCGAGGTGAACACCGCGCCGGTCGACGGCTCGAGCACGACGCAGGCGTCGGCTTTTTCGCCGCGTCGCGCCATGGCGAGTGAGCCGTTGCCGCCGTTCTCTTCCTCGACGACCAAATGCCCGAGGACGTCCCCGGCGAGCTTGACGCCGAGCCGGTCCAGGGTGTTGAGCACCAGGAAGAGCAGGGCGACCTGGCCCTTGTCGTCGCACGCGCCGCGTCCGAACACGACGCCGTTCTCGACCCGGGCTTTCCATGGATCCGCCTGACCTTCCGAGGGCGGGACGACGTCGGTGTGGGCATTGAAGAGCACGCGGCGGCCGCCGCCCGTGCCGCGGCGTACCAGCCGCAGGTTGAAGCGACCGTCATACTTGATGTCCGGGACTGGGTCGGAGTAGTCCGGGTCGCTGCGCAGGCTGTCGGACAGCGGCACTTCCTCGACCGTGACCCCGAGCTTGCGGAAGCGGTCGCGCAGGAAGAGCATGCCGTTGTGTTCCTGCCCCGGCGTGGAGGGATAGCCGATGGCCTCACACAGGAATCGTTCCGTTTCCGGTGTGAGGTCTGCAATTGCGCGGCGGACTTGGTCTTGGGTCATATCGTGCTTCTCCGGTCTGTGTCGAGGGGCGGTGGGGGCCACTTAACCCCAAGTGACTCAGTGACGCGATGACTCAGTGACTCAATGACGGATGGGGAACGTATCGATGCTCACGCGTCGGACCTTCACAGCGTCAGGGCAAGGACAACTTCCTCCATGATGTCCAGGCTGGCATCGGCTTCCGGTCTTGTGATGACCAGCGGTGGCGCGACGCGGATGACGTTCCCGAACATGCCGACCGAGCCGACCAGCAGTCCGCGGTTCGCGCACTCGACGATGACCTTTTTGATGAGCTGCGGAGCGGGTTCCTTGGTCTTCTTGTCCTTGACGAACTCCAGCCCCAGCACCAGGCCCATGCCGCGCACGTCGCCGAGGTGCTTGGACTTGCGTGCGATCGCCTTGAGGCGCGCTTTCATGTAGGCGCCGATCGTGGCGGAGTTCGCAACCAGGTCCTCACCCTCCATGATGTCGAGCACCGCGCAGACGGCAGCGCTGGCCACGGGATTGCCCCCGAGTGTGCTGGACATCTCGCCCTTCTGCAGGCAGGAGAACACGTCTGCGGTGGCGGCAATGGCGGAGACCGCAACGCCGGACCCTATGCCTTTGCCGATGGTCACGATGTCGGGCTTCAGGTCTTCGTGCTCCATGGCCCACATCCGGCCGGTGCGGCCGTACGAGGACTGGACTTCGTCGAGCGTGAACAGCAGACCCTTGGCGTGGACCCATTCTTCGAGGCGCTTGAGCCAACCTTCGGGCGGGAAAATGAAACCGGCCGCGCCCTGATACGGTTCGACGATCAGCCCTGCGAGGTTGCCGGTGGAATTGGCCATGAGCATGTACTCGAGGTAATCGAAATAGCGTTTGAATTGCGGTGCGCCCTTGCACCAACCGTAGTCGTCCCGGTACGGGTTGGGGAAGGGGACTCGGATCATGCCGGGAATCGTGGGGCCGTAGTGGTGCTTCGGCTTGGCCATGCCGCCCATGGACGCGGCGCTGGCCGTGCGCCCGTGGAAACCGCCCTCGAAGGAGATGATCTCGTAGTTGCCAGTGCGGCGCTTCATCAGACGGCTGGCGCCTTCGGTTGCCTCGCTGCCGGTGCTGAGGAAGAAGCACTTGTCGAGGTGCGGCGGCAGCGCCTTCACCAGCCGTTTCGCCGCGGCGATGCGCTCGACGTTCGGGCACTCGTAGTTGTTGAGCAGCCGCGCACTGGCGTCCTGCACCGCCTTGACCAGGTGCGGATGACAGTGCCCGACGTTGGTCACCAACACGCCCGAGGTCCAGTCGATGTAGGTGTTGCCGTCGACGTCTGTGACGACACAGCCCTTGGCTGAGTCCCAGACGACTGGGGCCTGGAATCCGGTGACGTCAGCTTCGTACTTCTGCCACTCGGCAATAAGCTTGCTGCCCTTCGGGCCCGGCAGTGGACCTTTGACGTGCGGGATGCTCATGGTGTGCCTCGTATCACAGGAGGTTTCTGGTTTCGTGTTTCAGCATGGCGCGTTCCGAGTGGCTCGGACGAATCGACTGCTGTCGACTGCAATCGGCCGCAATCGAAGGCGATCGTTGTTTACGCAAAGACTCAATGCGACTTGCGGGTTCGTTCAAAGACCTCGGGATTCACAACGCAGCGGGCGTGGCGCCCTTCGGCGTGCGCGATGATGTCGTCCAGGATGCTCTTGCGGATTTCCCAGCCGGCCTCTTCCGACGCCCAGCCGATATGCGGGGTCAGGATGGCGTTCGGCAGTCTGAACAGCGGGTGCGTCAGGGGCGGCGGTTCGACGTCATACACATCGATGGCGGCGCCGGCGATACGGTTCTGGCGCAGTGCCTCAGCCAACGCGTCGCTGTCGACCATGGGCCCGCGCGACGTGTTGATGAGGTACGCCGTCTTCTTCATGAGGGCGATGGTCTGCTTGTTCGCGATGTGGCGCGTCTCATCATTCAACGGCGTGTGGATGGAGACGTAGTCGGACTCCTTGAACAGCGTCTCCTTGTCCACCCACTTGATACCGTCCAGTTCGGCGCGCCGTGCGTCGGTCAGATACGGATCGGTGCCGAGGAACTTGAACCCGAACGAGCGCAGTTTGAGGAACACACGGCTGCCGATGCGGCCCACGCCGACGATGCCGATCGTCTTGCCCTCGAGCCGGTACAACGGGAAAAGCTTGGAGAAGTCCCACTTGGCGTTGGCGCTGGATTCGTCCAAGGTCTCCCGGCTCCAGAGCACTTTGCGGCCGCAGGCGAAGATCAGGGCGATGGCGTGCTCGGCGACGTCGATCTTGCAGTAGTCCGGCTGATAGGCGAACTGGATGCCAAGCTTGGTGCAGGCCTTGACGTCGACGTTGTCGTAGCCAATTCCGTGCCGGATGAGTAGCTTGCACGTGGGCAACTTTGCCAGCAACGACTCGGTCATCTTGACCATGTTGACAACGATGACGTCGGCGTCGGCAATCTGTGCGGCGACCTCATCCTCCGGCTTGAACTTGAGCTGGTACGCAGCGAAGTCGATGCCGTGTTTCTTGAGTTCCGCCGCTTCCCTGTCCAGGTTGTCCTCGATGTAGTCGGTGACGATGACTTTCATGGGTGAAGTGCCTCCGGTTCGGGGGATGGGTGTTCAGTGTTCAGTGTCGGGTGTCGGCGGGGACGGGCTACTGCCGACTGCCATCGATCGCGGTCGACGGCAATCGACTGCAATCGGTGGCGACGGATTGCGATCGCCGGTTAGCGCGTGGTTCTTCCGTGGCGACAATTTCTGGCACCTCTCCGTTTTCGTTCAGACCTTGGCCCAGCGTTTCTCCTCGGCGGATTTATAGATGGCTTCCACGACCTTCAGGGCCGCGTGTCCGTCCTCCGCGGTGATCGGCGGCGTGCCGTTGTTCAATATGGCATCGGCAAAGGCTCGAACATAGTTCAGTCCCATGAATCCGGAGTAGCCTTGGACCGACTCCAGTTCGAACTGGAGGTGTCGGCGTGGCGCACCGGCGAATTTCGGATCGTCGCTGCAGACGAAAATGACGTCTTTTTGGCCCTCGTAGGCGGGGGCCCAGGAGACGACGCCCTTGGTGCCGCGCACGGAGAGGTACAAGTCGCGGCCGTGCGGGAACGAGTCGGGCACGGTGTAACTGATGTCGAGTGCGACGATCGGGCCGCTCTTGAATCGCAGGTGCGCCAGGGAGTTGTCCTCGATGTCGTACTCTTTGTTGATCTTTACGTTCTGCCCGGAGACCTCGACCACTTCGTCGCTGAGCATCCAGCGGAACAGGTCGATCCAGTGCACGCCGAGGTTGAACATCGGTCCGCCGCCGGAGCGGCTCTTTTGCAGCATCCACGGCGAATTGCCCTGAATGTAGCGGGTCAGGCGACCGGCGGCACAGCGTCCTTCGCCGGCGACGATCTGCCCTAGGGCGCCCGACTCGATGAGGCGCTTGAACTCCGCGGCACCCGGGTGCAAACGCCAGCAGTAGCCGGTGGTGGTCTTCACGCCGGCGGCCTTGGCCGCCTTGACAATGGCCCCTGCGCCAGCGGCGCTGGACGCCATGGGTTTCTCGACCATCAGGTGAATGCCGCGCTTGGCGAGTTTGGCGGCCGCGGCCGGACAATCGGCGTGTGGCAGGAACACGGCGGCAATGTCGATCTTCTCAGCGGCCAGCATGGCGTCCACATCAGCGTACGCTTTGAGCGCGAAGTCACGCGCGAACGGCTCGCGCAGCTTCTCGTCGGGTTCGACAACGGCAGTGACGCGGGTCTGCGGCACGGCTTTGAACAGCGGCATGTAGGACCGCGGATGCAAGTGGCCCAGGCCGACGATGGCTACGTTGAGGGGTTGGCTGGTCTTGGGCATGTCTAGGACTCCTTGGTCGGTGACTCGGACGGATCGACCGCAATCGACGGCTACCGATTGCAGTCGGCGGCGGCCGTTGGACGATTCCCGGTTCCTCCGCGGTGGGCTTGGTTGACACCTGACCCCCGAAACCTCTCCTGGCTTTGCGTTGGTGCGGTCACAGCCGCGGGACCTCCGTTTCGACCCCGTGTTGTTCGGCGGACAGGTAGGCGGCGTAGATCAGGGCGGTCGTGTCGAGGGCCAGATCCAGGCCGGATTGGGGTTGCGTGCCGGCCACGGCGCAGGCAACGAAGTCTTGGATCTCGGCCTGGTAGCCCATGGTGAAATTCTCGTCGGTCGCCGCGAGCGTCCAGCCCTCCTTCGTGTTGGTCTTCTCGATCAGGTAGACGTCCGCATACTGCGCGCTGCGCGGGTTGAACGTCTCCGCGACTCTGACGGGGCTGATGTGGCAGCGCGTGCGGTGGTTGTTGGCGAAGACTTCGACGAAGTCGTAGATGCCGCCGAGGGTGACTTCGCCGGTCATCACATCGCCGACGGTGCCGTCGTCGAAGACCACGTGCATGACCCCGTAGTCCTCGACGTCATGGTAATCGGTGCGGATGAAACCGGCATCGCGGTACGTCGGCAGCCGGGTCAGGTTGTGGGTGTGTGCGCTGACCGTTTTCGGGCGAATGGGGTGGCCGTCGCCGGCCAGGCCTTCGACGCGTTTCAGGTAGAGCAGGGCGGTGAGGGGATGGCAGCCTTTGCCGATCAGTGAGCCGCCGCCGGCGAAACGCCAGATGCCGTAGACGGGCGAAGCGGACCCGCTATGCGACTCCTCGCCGACCATGCGGAGGATCTGTGCCCCGGTCTTCTCGACGATTTCGCGTTCCTTCTGGACGCTGGGAGCGTAGACGAAGTTCTCGGCGTAACCGAAGAAGACCCGGTTTCGCCGTACCGCGTCGGCGATTTCGCCCAGCGTGTTCAGAACTTCGGTGAGCATGGCGGACTTTTCCGCCTGGTCGGCGCGGAACGAGGCGTCAGCCCCGGGTGGGCCGAAGTAGCCGGTGAGCGGTTTCTCGCAGATGATCGCCTTGCCGGCCTGGGCTGCTGCTATGATACCGGTCTTGTGCGCATACGGGGGCGAACAGACGTCGAGCAGGTCGACATGGGGTAACATGGCCTCGACGTTATCGAAGACGGGGATCCCGTGCTGCTGACCGAACGCGGTGCGGCTCTCAGCGCGCTGCGACGTGACGCCGGCCAGGTCGATCTCGAGACCGAACACACGCCGCAGGCAGTCGACGTGATACCGTCCGGCAAACCCGGTCCCAATCAATCCGACCCGGAGTCTGTTCATAGCCCGTTGTCCTGTCGCAACCGCAGCGCCCTTACGGACGGGGGCGCGGTTGCCGTGGCGTCGAGGTTTCGGGTTTCGGGTGTCGGGTGTCGGGTGTCGGGTGTCGGGGGGAGACTCGACTGCGATCGACGGCAACCGACTGCGTTCGTTGGCGCCCCGCGGCGTTTGCTGGGTTGACCTGCAACCTGACAAACGCACCTGCACACATGTCGAGGGTTCAGCCCGCGAGACGCGGGCGTTCCAGGACCCACCGTTTCGCCTGAACCCTGAACCCTGAACCCTGAACCCTGAACCCTGAACCCTGAACCCCGCCTTCAATACTTCCCGTTCTGTGTCTCGAAATGGGTCGGCTTGCCGATATTCTCGCCGCCCTGCATGGTCCAGTGCGCGGTCCATTCAACCAAACGGCCCAGGGGCACGGACGGATTGCCGAACAGGGCGTTGGCCTTGCTCGCGTTGTTGATGTATCCAAGGCCGTTTTCCTGGCCGGTGAACTTCGGTTCCCTGCCCATCAGTTGCCCGAATCGCTGCGCCACCTGCCGGATGGAGAAGATTTCCGGCCCGGTGACATTCAGGATGGTGGCGGGGTTGCTGGCGAGTTTGAGCCCCTGCAGCACGTGGTTGCAGGCGTCGCCTTGCCAGATAACGTTGGCGTAGCCGGTCGTCACGTCGACCGGTTCGCCTTTCCAAACCTTGGTCGCGACGTCCACCAGCACCCCGTAGCGGCACTCGGCGGCGTAGTTGAGCCGGACCTGCACGACCTTCGACTTGTCGCTGTCGGCGAAGTAGTCGAACATGCGTTCACGGCCCAGGCAGGACATGGCATACTCGCCGACCGGATTGACCGGGACCTGCTCGGTTGTGCCGCCGGTGCGGATGTCGACAACCGGGTAGACGCAACCGGTCGAAAACGCGGCGATGCGCGAGCCTTGGAAGGTGCGGGCTGCGTGGTAAGCGACGATCACGTTGATCGCCCAGGTGAGGGACTCGCTGCCGGTCGAGCCGAACTTGCGGCCGACCATGTAGACCACGTTCTTGACCTTGGGCAGTTTGCCGACGGCGTCCAGATCGAGCAGGTCACACTTGAGGGTCTTGATGCCAGCGGCGGCCAAGTTGGGGAGGTCCACGACGTCGACGGCGTAGACGGTTTTCTGCACTTTGGCCGCATCCACGGCGCGCTTGGCGGTCAGGGCCATGGTCGGACCGATCTTGCCGCCGGCGCCCAAGATCATGATGTCGCCGTCGAGTTCTTTGAGTGTGGCGATGAGGCCTTCCGAGGGGCGGCTGAGGATTTCCTCGAGTTCCTGAACGTTGCGGATCTTGTCAGGCAGGTGGTGCATGTCCGTACTCTCCCTTGTTGTCCGGCCGTTGGCAGCCGCTGTACGCAGCGTCCGTCCGGCCGCTGCGACGGTCTTTCCTGTTGCCGCTACTATACACCGCGATAGCCATAAAACCAACCATATGGTTGTTTTTTTGTCATCCATTCCGGTTGCAGCCGTCCGGATGGAGGTCTATGCTACCTTAGTACACGGTGTGGTGTGATCAATCTGAATCCCGAGGCAAGGACAACCAGCCCATGCGTAAGACCGTGACCATCGAGCCAAAGCAGAAGCGGTCGCAGCGAACCCGCGAGAGGATTTTCCGCGTCGCGGCGAGGGAGTTTGCGGCCAAGGGGTTGGCGGGGGCGCGCATTGACGAGATCGCCGCCCGGGCCCGCATCAACAAGGAGCGCATCTACGCTTATTTCGGTTCCAAGGAGGAGATGTACCGCGATGTCCTGGTGGCGTGTTACGCGAAGGCGGCCAGCAACCAGCGCCTGCAGACGTTGACGTCTGCCGACATTCCGCACATGACCGGGATCATCATCGACACGTTCTTCGAGATTCATCGCCGCAACCCTGAGTTCTGGCGCATGCTGGCCTGGGAAAACCTTGACGGCGGCAAGTCGCTGCGGGCGAGGGACTGGGAGAGCATCCGGGGCGCATATATCCGTCCGCTTGAGGCGCTCTACGGGGAGGGGCAGACGAACGGCGTGTTCCGTCCGGAGGTGGACTTCAACACGTACGTGATGCTGCTGTTCGCCGCCACGTACTTCTACTACTCCAACCGGATCACCATGTCGCGTCTGCTCAACCTGAAGTTGCAGCGCGAGGAGGTCCGCCGGCAAGTTGAAGCGCAGTTCCTCGCCATCCTGGACGGCGGCATGGCCGCGTCCCGGCAGCGCTGAGCGGTTCGGCGGGATGTGGACGATCTCCAGTCGGTGCAAAGCGTATCCATGCTGAACTTTTTCAAGAGCAGGAAGAAGGTCGCCTCGGCGGCGGTGGCGGCCGCAGCGGCGGCGGTTGAGGATGCGGTGGTGTGTTTCCACCAAGGGCAGCTTCCCTGCGCAGGATGCGGTCGTCAATTCCCCATTGATTCGGCCAAGGCGCTGACGGTCGACCACTGTCCCTACTGCAACGGTCCTAACCTGGTTCCCATGCGCGTGGCCGGGTTCTGGCTGTTCTCACCCTTGGGGGCAGGCGCTATGGGTGCGGTCTACAAGGCGTACCACGACGACCGCCAGGGCGAGTTGTTCGCGGTCAAGATTCTGCCGCGCGAAGGCAAGGACGACCCTCACCTCATCGACAACCTCACCCGGGAAGCGGAAGTCACCCGGGCGATATCGGGGCATCCGTGCGTCGCGAAGCTGGTGGACGCGGGCTTTATGGACGGGGAGCACTACCTGACAACAGAGTTCATTGTGGGCGAGCGTCTGGACAACCGCATCGCGCGGTTGGGGAAGATTCCGATGACCGAAGTGTTATTGATCGGTCTGCGCCTGCTGGCGGCCGAAACGCATATCTACAATTGCGGGTATCTGTACCGGGACATGAAGCCTGGCAACGTGATGATTCCCGAGGACCGGGGCGCCGTGCTGTATGACTACGGGATTGCGCAGCCTCTGAATACCGCGCGGTTCCATGTGAGCGACGAGTTTGACGGTACGCCGCTGTATTTCCCTCCCGAGCGGGTGCTGGGCACCGGCGAACAGGCCAGCAGCGAGATCTACAGTCTGGGGCTGGTCCTGTTTCACGCGGCGTCCGGGTTCTCGTACATGGACCCGAGCGTTACGGCCGGCGAGATCCAGTCGATCGCGCGACGGCACTTGAGCGGAATTCGTTCCGGGATGGAGTTGAAGGCTGTGCAGCCCCCGGATCTGGCTGCTGTGATCGGCAAGATGATCCAGCGCGAGCCGTGGCAGCGGTATCAGAGTTTTGTGGAAGCCGAGAACGCGTTTCTGGAACTGCTCCAGAGCAACGTGCTGGGCCGCGTTGAGGCCCCGGAGGCGTAGCGCCTGAGAAAAGGGCGCCGGGACGGCAAGGTCTGGCGGGTGTGACCATGGACTTCAACATTTCCTGCCCGGAGTGTCACGGTTTTCTGACCGTATCCGACGAATTTGTCGGCGAGGTCGTGCAGTGCCCTGCTTGCGATGCGGAGATGCCGGTGCCGCCACCGGCAAAACTAGCCAAGGTCGAGTTCCGGACTCCGGTCACACCGCGCGAGTTTGCCGTCGAAGAGTTGGAGGAGTTGAACCAGTCCGCTCCGGAACTGGCAGAGTACCTGGACGGCGCGACCAACAAGAACTGCTGGGAGTTTGGGGTGATGGCCAGGATTGTGCACGACGCGGTCGGGCCGCTGCGCCAGTTGGTCGGGAGCGCTCCGGCGACGGCGCCAGGCGGTACGATGCCGCGCGATGCGGCCAGCGTCGTGGTGCGAATGTGCCAGGAGTTCCTGGCTATTCAGTCCGAGATGGGGCAACTGCTGGCGGCAGGGCTCCCGGATGCTCTTTACAGCGATGACCTCTCGGAGATGCTCGATTTCCGGCGGCGTTTCGGGGAACGCATGGACCGGGCGATCCAATGGACGACCACGTTGCACGCGCAGCCGTTGCCGCTCCAGGCGCCGTATCCGGAACTGGCTACGCTGCTTCAGGAGTGGCCGCAACACTGGTGCGGAGCCTTGGAACACCTGGGGGCGCAACTCCAGGCCCTCCACGAGTCTGGGGGGATGGAATTGCGCCACTTCGATCCTCAGATCGCCTTGACGCCTGTGTCGTTGCACCAGTTCCTCCTGCTGCAAGCACAACTGCCGGGCGGAAAATCTCTCCTGTAGCACGACCTGAGCGGCGAGGGCAGATGTCGCGATGCACGGAGCTCGGATCCGGGGGACTAGCGGGTGGACGTGTGCTGGCGGATTGCCCCGTCGTCGTTGGTCGATCGCGGCTTGTCCGAGAGCGGATACGCGGTTATTGTAGTTCGAGGAAATGGGGTACCCTGTCGTTCCGTGATTGCGGGGCAAGTCCCGTTGTGACGGAACTGCCGACAGGCTGGTCTCAACGTTGGAGTTTCAAACATGGTCGACTCTTCGACAACTCAGGCGTCCGTTTCCGTTCCCATCAAGGTGGTCAACGAATTCGTCAAGCAACTGTGCATGACGTTTTCGGCCATCAGTCTCTACTCGTGGCAGCACCCGGCCACCAAGGAGCGGATCAGCAAGGGTTGGGATTTCCTCAACAAAACTCTGGAGAATCATGGGGACATCCTCCTGACCGTGGCCGGAAACCGGCTGTTGTTCCATACCGAAGCGGTGGACGAAAAGAACCCGGGGGTTCGACGCTTGGCGCGGCAGTTCGACGGTGCCGGGGTGAGCAGTGTGAGTTTCGCGCGTGGAATGGTGGCCGACGAGTACGAAACCTTCTACCGCCTTTTCTCCATGGACAACGCCGAGATTGAGCAGCAGGGCGGCATGGTCGAGGCATTGAAGAAAGAAAATGTTCAGAGTATCAAGGTCAACTCGACCGTCTACCGCTTGGTCAGCGAGGACGAGAAGGTCGTCGACGTGAACGCTGGCGAAGGGACGGGCACGGGGAACGGAACGGGAGAAGGCGGCGAGGGGCTGCCGGACGATCCCGAGAAGCTGGCCATGCGTGCTTTTGTCGATGAGATCCTCCAGCGGACGTCCGATACTCAGGACATGATCAGCAAGATTGCCGAGGAACCCGACAAGGTTGCTGACCAGATCGCGAAGATTCTTGATTTCTCGGAAGGTGCCCTGGAACCGGAGCAAATGGACAAGATGCTGTCCAGTCTGCAGGGCAACATCGAGGGTGCCGCAACGGGCGCGGCGGCTCCGGTGCTGCGGGCCCTGCCGAAGCAGCAGCAGCAGCTGGCTAAGGCGTTTGAGAAGCTGGAGAAGGAGATCCGGCGCAAGACGCAGTCACTCACTTCGGAGAAGGGGGTGGAGTTCGTCAAGCGCATGAGTGATCTGATCTCGACCTCAGCCAACACCGCACGCGCCGATGCGGTGCTTTCCGAATTCCTGCAGAGCGACCGGTCGCTAACCGCCGCGAAGAAAATGCTCCGGTCGTTGTCGCGGAGTCCCGACACCAGCCAGCAGATTCTGACCGACCTGCAGACGATGACCACGGAGCGCAGCGTCGAGGCGCAGGAACTCCTCGACATGGTGCAGGACGACATCGATGCCAAGGTGGAGAAGCAGAAAGCCGGCAAACCGGCCACGGCGCTCATTGACCGGGTGCGCGACAAGATCGAGAAAGAGTACAAGGACCTGCCCAATAAGGATGCTCTCGTGGGCTACTTGGGGACTGTGATCTCCAAGGAGCTCACGCAGCTTGTCCGCAAGGAAACCGCGCAGATGCGTGAACAACTCGATCGCGCCGGGGCGGTGCTGGCCAGCATCGAACAGGTGATCGGCAAGATTCATGTCGGCGTCGTGGTCGTCGATGAGGACGGAGCGGTGGAGTCCGTCATTCACAGCGATATGATGCCGGACTTTGCCAAGGGTACGCAACTGCCGCAGGAGCTCCTCGACGCGTTGGCCCAGATCGCCAGCAATACGGTGGCACAGTACAAGACGGTGCGAATCATCGAAACGCATCGGAACGAGGACGGCAAGGTGAACGCCTTCCTGTTCGTGCCCGAGGAGGCCAGTGCAGCCGAGGTGGAAGAGCCCGCCGTGACTGATGCCGCCACGTACGATGCCGCCACGGCGGAGGAAGGCGAACCGCCTGGTGAGCCGTCTCCCGACGGGGTCTGACGACGGTTGGGAGCGGGATCAGAGCTTCTTCAGAACGCTGACCGCCTTGGCCGCCGCCGCGTTGGTGTCCACGGCAACGTGGACAACGAAGCGCTTGCCGATGGAGGCCGCGGACAGCCCGCGCAGGTTGATCTTGGCCGCCGCGAGCGCGCTCGTGATGTTGGCGCCTTGCCCTGGCTTGTCCGCGCCTTCGACCCGCACGTTGTGCAGGCTTTTGGCCGTCGCGAAACCAGCTTTCCGCGCCGCACGTATCTGACGGGCGCCCTTGATCGGGGTGGCAAACACCACTGCGGTGCCGGGCTTGTCCGGGGCTCGCCGCGCGATGACGAACTCGAGGTTAGCACCCGCGTCGGCCAAGGCTTCGAGTTTCGCGGCCAGCGCGCCTGGCTTGTCGTCAATGCTCGCTGCCCATGTGTCTACCCGTTTCACGTTGAGAGCCATGACTTCCTCCTTGCCCTGTACCTAGGTGAGTTCCCGTTGGTCCGTCGTGCCCGTCTCCAAGAACATAGGGGCATGGCGGCGAAGAGTCAAGAGTGAGAATGGGTACGGGCAGGGCTGTTTCAAGATCCGTGACCGTCGCGTGCGGTGAGTACCCCCGGCGTGTCCCCACGCCGGGGGGGGGGCGGCCTGAGGACAGGCCGCCCCTACTTGGTGTGCGCGGAGGCGTGGCCTTCCGAGACGCAACGCCAGATCTTGAAACAGCCCTGGGGTACGGGTGTGATGCGTCAGGCAAGTGCGGGGCGCCGGGCCTACTGACCCGTGCGATGGAGCGACCTGGCATCCTCCTTGGAAGCGTCACTCGGGTTTCCACCTTTCGCGTCCATGAAACGGAAGGAGCCCAGAGCCCGCGTCCTCGCGGGCTCTGGAAGCGTCGTTGCCAGTTTCACCTTGGTCTGACCGGGGGGGCGCCGCCCGGGAGCCGCTGATGCATTATGCCAAGGGGGACTGCGGCTTGCCCCGGCAGAGGCGTGGGTTATGCTATCGCGTTGCCGTTTGGGATCAGGGCGTGGCTCTTGCGAAAGGACTTTCGCCAAACATGACCTTGCGTGCCGTGCTTCTCGGTCTGCTCGGTGCCGCGTTTATCTGCGGCTTCACGTATTTCAACGACGCCATCATGCGGCAGGGCATGTTCGTCGGCAACCACATGCCGATCGGTGTGTACGGCACACTGCTGCTGTTCCTGCTGATCGTCAACCCGTTGCTGCATGGGGTGTCGAACCGCTTCAAGGGTTGCGGCAGGTGGCTGTCGCCGCTTTCAGCCAGGGAACTCGCGGTCGTCCTGGCGTTGTCGCTGGCCTCCTGCTGCGTGCCGTACTCCAGCATGCTGCGGTTGCTGTCCAACATCGTCATGTTGCCGCACCACTATGTCCGGACCGAGGCGGGGTGGACGTGGAAAGAGCCGAACGGCCAGATGCGTGCGGTGGTGGATTACCTCCCGGCGCGGATGCAACCAGAGCTCAGCGAAGGCTCGGGCAACGCGCTCGATGGTTTTGTCCAGGGGCTCAGAACGGGCAGCGAGCCGATCCGGTTCTCGCAGATTCCGTGGCGCGCCTGGGTGCGGCCGCTTTCGTTCTGGCTGCCGCTGATCCTGGTCTTGTGCGCGGCTCTCACCGGCCTGGCGGTGGCTGTGCACCGACAGTGGTCCGAGTTTGAGCACCTGCCGTATCCCATCATCGCATTCACGGAGTCGTTGCTGCCGGAGGAGGGCCGTGTCCGCAGTGCCATCTTCAGCAACCGGATGTTCTGGATCGGCACGGTCGGTGTGTTGATCTTCCATGCCAACAACTACGCTTGCGAATGGTTCCCGGACTTCCTGATTCCCATCCAGCGCGTGCTGAACTTCAGCGCCCTGCACACCTTGTTCCCGACATTCGTCAAGGGTGGCGGTTGGTCGTTGCTCTATCCCAAGATCTATTTTGCGCCGATCGGCATCGCGTTTTTGCTGGCCACGGACGTGTCGATGGCCGTGGCACTCGGCCCGTTCATCTTCTGCTATGTCGGGGGCTTGCTCGCCGCCGGGGGCATCACGATGGGTGCGGGCACATACTTTGCGCCGCGGATCGACAAGTCCATCGTCTTCGGCGGGTATGTCGGCATGTTCGTGGCGATCGCTTTCACCGGGCGCCACTACTACATGAACCTGTTTAGACATGCACTGTTCCTTCCGTCTCGGGAAGCGATCGGGATCAACTCGGTGTGGGGTGCACGCGTGTTCATGGCCGGCATGCTCGTGTTCATCGGAGACCTCTGTTTCGTCGGGCTCGACTGGCAGCTCGCCACGGCTTACTCGGTTTTGACAGTGATCATTTTCCTGGTCATGGGGCGAATTATCGCGGAGACGGGGCTGTTCTTCATTGCGCCGTACATCTACCCGTGTGTGCTGATCTACAGCTTCCTCGGGGCGCAGTCGGTCGGGCCGCACGCGCTGATGATCATGTTCACCCTGACCTGCGTGTTGCTCATCGACCCGCGCGAGACGCTCTTGCCGTACCTCACCAACTCGATGAAACTGGTGGACGACTGCCGTGTCAGCCTCGGTCGCACCGCGATCCTGTGCATGGTGGCCGTCATCCTCGGACTGGCGATTGCCATGCCGGTGACGCTGTACTTCCAGTACGACCGCGGCGTGAACTGGGGCGACTACTGGGCGTCACAGATGGCGCCGAAGTTCGCCGCTACGGAAACCGTGCGCATTTCGCAGCGCCTGATCGCGCAGGACACGCTGGAGTACGCCGACAGCGTGCACGGCTGGCAGCGATTCGCGCGGTTCGCGCCGGACAAGCCCGGCATGATCGCGTTCTTCGCCGGTTTGGCCGGGGTGCTGTTGTTCGTCGCCGGGCGCTTGCGGTTCGCGTGGTGGCCGCTGCATCCGGTGCTGTTCCTGGTGTGGTCTGGTTACGCCGGATATATGATGGCCTGGGCATTTCTGATCGGCGCCGGAGTCAAGGTTGTGACCACGAAGTACGGCGGTTCTGAGGCGTACCAGCGCGTGAAACCGCTCATGTTTGGCCTGATCGCTGGGGACATGCTCGCAGGGATCGGCATCACCATCATCGGCCTGTTCATGTACTGGTGGACGGGCGAGTTGCCGAAACCGTACTGGGTACTGCCGGGGTAGGGGGCAACGAGGGGCGAGGGGCGAGGTCAGGGGGAAGGCTGGGGAGGGCGAGCACGGGTTCACCGGCCTGGGCACGAGTCACTCGCGGGTTGAACGCCCACGCTCTTCCCCAATCGGGGGACAGGTGGGAGCGCCTGTCCTGATGCCGGCGCTGCCAGTACGACAAGGTGTCGTCAGCCGCCGGCTTATCGCGATGTCGTTCCGGGGGCGACGGTGAGTCGGACGATCCGTGACTCGGCGGCATCGGCGGCGTAGAGCCAGCGACCGGACGCGGCGAGGGCGCCGGGGGTGAAACCGCCCGGCACGGTGTCGCTCGCAAGCGTGCAGAGGCGCCGGCCTGTGTCGGGATCGATGACGATGACCGGTGCATTCGGGGCACCGGCGTCCGTTACGGCCACAAACCCGTCGCCTGCCGCAAGGCCGCGGACGTCGGTGACCCCGGCCTCCGCTTTCCAGAGAACGGCATGGCGTCCCCCGCCGCAATGTTCCAGGGCCAGGAGCTCCTGGCGCGAGGCGAGCACGACGCGCGTCTCGGACAGGGCCGTGGCGAACGTGAAACCGGAGAGCGCCGGGCTGCCGTCCACGGTTGCCGCGGCGAGGGTGACGGGTTGCTGCAGGTTGCCGAACAGGAGTCGGTCGCCATCCAGGACCCAGGCGGTGCGGTTGTGCGCGGTGGCCGCGCGCGGCGCGGTCAGAGTGTCCTTCTCGGTGAGCGCGATCCATGGCGTTTCTTTCCACGCGGTGTGCCACGGATCGAACGCCCAGAGCCGCTTTTCGATTTCGTCGAGCACGAGGTAGTGCGGGCCGGCCCACGACACGGACGCGGCGCGGCAGCGCCAGCCGTTGCCCGTGCGCCACGGTTCGTTGCCGTTCGAGCGCAACACCGCGTCGGGCGCGTCGTCCACCCAGAGCCGGATGAAACGTTGTCCGTCTTCGACCGCGGCCACCATCGTGCCGTCGGGCGCCACAGCGAGGGTACGCACGCCGGGCAGACCGCCCATGCGCCGCCCGACCGGCTTGCCAAGGCTATCGTATTCGACCAGGCCTTGGGATGATGCGACCCAGGCAGCCGCGGACTGGGCGCTAAGCGCTAACCCGCGCCCGTAGAGCGTCCACTGGCCAGGGAAGCGTCGGACATCGTCGTCGCGGAACACGGCGTCCGGCAGGGCCAGCCCCGTACCGTCGGAGCAGGACACCCACGCCATGCCGTCGATGGCGGCGAGCCGCTCGGCGTGCCCGGGCACTGGGCGGGGCCAGTGCGGATTGCGCAGTTCTGTGCCGTCCATCCGGAAGCGGTGGATGGCGCTGTCCGGCCAGCTTCCGGCCACGAGCAGGTCGCCGGTCTTTGGTTCGATACCGATGGCGCGGTACTGCCACTGCGCATCTGCCGGGCGTTGGAGTTCGACGACGGTGTCGGTTCGCGGGCCGGCCGCGTCCACCGCGAGCACGCGGTCGTCGCCGAGCAGGAAGAAGCGGCTCCTGGCGGCAAACCCCGCGGTTAAGCCGGCGGGGATGACAGCGAAATCTTTGGGTATTGCCGGGAGTGCAGTGCGGAGATCGCAGCAGACGGTGACGGCCGCGTCGGGCGCGATGGGGTCGAAGGCCAGGATCACGCGTTCCGAGGTGAGGACGAAGAACGTCTTGCCGTCGCTGGCGAGACGTACGGCGCCGCCGGTGCCGGCGGGCAGCGCAGCGGTGTGGTCCTGGCGCCATGCGGCGCCCGGGCCTGGGGCGAACCGGAGCAACTTCTCGCCGGCCGCGGTCCAGAGTCCGCCGGTTGCGTCGAGTACAGCACCTTCACTGCTCAAGAACGCGAGCGGCGACTGGTCCGCAGGCTGGCTCTGGCCGAGCACGCCGGACACACGAATCCGCCACGCCTCGCGCGGTGGATCGGCCGCGCGGGTCGGGCACGGCGTGAACCATACAGTGACGAAGTGCAGGAAAACTGCAACGGTTGACAACGAGGACTTCATGGATGGCCTCGGAATGCGTCACATCTCGTACGGCGGTTCCAAGCCTGGAAACATGGGGAAGTGCTTTACATTCAGCGTCTTGAGGTGGAGCCCATGATGCCGAACAGTGGCGGCGCTCGGTTGCCCGCGGGACGCGGGGAAGGCAGCAGAACAGGCCTGTCTCTTCGGACGGCACCCGCCGTCCGAACACCGAACGCGACACCCTCGAACAACAAAGAAGGTGGACCGCGATCTCGACGGTGTCAAGTGCGATGTCCGCGGTTCTTGCGCCGTCCACCTGGGCCTCCGGACGGGCGTTGTCCCGCGGCGCCGCGCCAGGAAAAAACGTGGCACCCCACCGTAAAAAAGCGGCGTCGTACTTGACCGCGCCCCCGCCTGCAAGAGCGCTCGCCGCGGGGCAGGTTCGGCAAAGCAAAAATGGCTGGTGTTGATGGGGGCGGGCGCGTCTCTGACGCCGCGCTCAGCGCCCCATGTCTACCCTATGACGCCCCAAGGGCCTACGCTTTTCCCGTGACTGACGCGCGGGAAAAGGGGGCGCGATGCGCAGGCACGGTCCAGGTTGTGACGCAGTGACACAATGACGCAGTGACTCAGTGACCATCACCCCACTACAGCAAACACGTTGGTGTCAACGCGTCGCTAAGGAAGCCATGACAGCGTGGCGAATGACGCCCGTCAGGGCCAGTGACGACGTACCCGGCCTTCACTCCCGGCCAAGCCAGAGCAGCCCGAACTCCTTCGGGGTTTTGAGCGGGAAGAAGCCGAGTGCGGACGGGTCGCGTTGGTCGGCGGTGTCGCGGTCATTGACCGTGCCGGCGACGCCGATCAGTGTGTCGGGCGCCGGGGCCGTGTCGGCGCCGAGCGTGCGCCAGGGGATGGCCGCTTCGTACACGAGCTTGACGCGGCCCTCGCCCACGTCTGTCTTGACCATGGCCAGCGTCAAGTCCTCCGGTTTCAGGAGCGCGACGGGCCGTTTCTGCTGGTGTGAACTGGCGGTGCGGTAGGCCTCCGGCGCCTGCGGTGTCAGGGCCAGATCGATCTCGCTGTAGCGCTGGCGCGCCTCGCGGTCGACCAGTTCGTTGCCGGTCTCGGCGTACTGCTTGCCCGGGTCGAGATTGAACCCGAGTTGTAGACAGTCGTCGCGCCAGGTGTTGAACCCGGTTTCGCGCTGCATGAATACGTCGTCGAGGACCTCGAATGCGACGTAAAGCGCGGTGTCGTCCCAGGCATAGCGGACGGTGCAGTCGCTGTCCGCGTGGCCGCTGTACGAGTCCGGGCTGCGCACGACGCGGTCGACGCCGCGCAGCGGGATGCCGGGCACGGCGGCCCAGTCATCGAGTGTGCCGTCGAGTTTCGGCGCGGCAGCCAGGCGCGGGGCGCGCCAGAAGTTCATGCGCCGGTCGGTACGCGACGAGTAACCGGTCTCGATGGCGACCGTGACCTCGAGCGGTTGCGCGACCAGGGGCGACAGGTCGAGAGCGGTGCAGTCGAAGTTGACGGTAGTTTCACCGTTGGTGGGGAGCTGGAATTCGGCCGCACGCTGTCCCTCCGGGACGCCGACGAATCGGGTCTGGATGCGGCCCGAGTGCGCCGCGCCGTCGAGGTCGCGCAGGACGGCCTTCATGCCGACCTTGCCGCCGGGCTCGAACACCGGCTCGATGCGCGCCAGGCTGACGGGCGGCTGCACGTCGAGACGGCAGCCGCCGGCCGTGAACGGGCGTCCGTCCTTCTCGAGCGTGATGGCGACGCCGTAGACGCCCGGTTCGAGATCGGCGGGGATCGTGAGTTCCTCGGCGAATGCCTTGGCTTCGCCCGCGGCGACCGCTTGTGGACGAGTGACGGCGGCGGCGCGGCTCTTGGGCTCGGGAGACAGGCCGAGGTTGCAGGCCAGTGCTTCGCCGGGCTTGGCGCGGACCGTGCCGGCAATGGCGGCACGGCCGCCGGGGAAGGCGGTGATCGCGCCCTGCGGCAAGTCGAGGTATTTGTGTGCCGTGGAGCCCCAGACTTCAGGCGAGACGCCTTTGAGATATTGCGGCTCGCCAGTGAGCGTCAGTTCGACATCGCCGCGGTCGGTGGCGAGCTCGCGGCCGTTGCCCATCCAGTCGTAGAGTGTGACCTTGTCCGCGCCGGTTGCGAGCCGGACGCGGCGCGGTTCGTCGCCGTAGTCCCACAATGCCAGCACGATGCTGCCCGGCCGTTCGAGAACGTAGCCCAGGGCGGTGGCGCCGAGCCAGTCCAGGCACGCGGATGGGCGGTGCCCTTCGAGCAGCCAGGTCATGGCCGCGTAGGCGGGTGCGACGGGTTTGGGTCCCCACTTCTCGGGGCCCCAGTTGCGCTTGGGGTCGAGGTTGTAGTTGAAACCATACCCCGCTTCGCCGCCCATATGGTAATCCACGGCGTAGAAGGCGAAGTTGAACCGGTAGCCTTCACCCATCATGATCAGGTTGGCGCGGATCAGGCCGCGTGCCTGGATGATCTCCTTTTCGACCTTCTCCTCGGTGGGATAGCCCTGCTCGGTGCCGTGCAGCGGCAGTTCGTGGCCGAGAATCCGGCGCATGGTCTCTTTGGCGCGCCGGATCTTGGCCACGAGTTCGTTGCGTTCCGGGGGCAGGCCGATGTACGGGTGGTGCGAGAACCCGTCGATGAACTTTCCGAGCCCGAGCCGGAACAGTTCGGCAGTGGCCGGGCTGTCGGCATTGGCTTCGCACGGACCGATGACGAACGCCTGCGGGTCGGATTCGTGCAGGGCCTGGTACGCAATCTCGTAGATGCGAACGAGCTGTTCCGGCGTGCCCTTGTAGCCCCACGGGTAGCACGGCTCCCAGGTGATCTCGTACAGGCGCGGGTTCATGCCTGGGACGTTGACCGGGTACGCCTTGCCGACTTCGAGGCAGTAGTTGCGCCAGTGTTTCTCGCCTTCCGGGGTCAGCGCGCCAGCGGCCTTGTTGTCGCCGCGCGTGCCGGGCACCATGACGATGTCGTCGAACTTCGCATTCGGGCCGTAGAGGTTTGGAACGGTATAGACGACCCACGGTTTCTCTTCGCCATTGACCTTGTACCGGCACCAGTCGAAGCCGCGCGCCGGGTAGGTTTCGCCCTTCTCGCGTGCGGCGCGCCACTTGGTGCCGAACTCGCCGAGTTGCTGGTCCTCTACGCGGCCCCAACCGTAGCCGCCCAGCATCCAGCGCACGCCCAGGTATGCCGGGGCCTGCACCTTGGGGCTGTACCCGCCCTGCATGCCGAAGAACGTTTCGTCTTGCGGGTAGAGCGGGCGTGTGGCCGGGTCGGGGACGACCGCGTAGGTGAGGAAGCCGGCGGGGCGGGTGACCAGCGCGGGCAAGGCCATCCCGTTCGAGAGCTTGGCGTGGACGCGGTAGAACCCAAGCTTGTCGCAGGGCGCCGGGACTGCAAGCTGCCAGGCGCCCTTGTCGTCGACGTTCAGCGGCCTGTCGACGGTCGCCACGGCACTGTCGAGAGCATCGACGATGCGCAGCTGCAGCGCCAGATTCGCTTCTCCCGGCTTGAACCCCTCGCCCGAGAACGTCAGTTCCACCGGTTCGCCGGGGATGAACAGGCTCAAGTCGGGGCGGTTTGTGTCGCCGCTGAACGTCGGGCCCGGGGGCGGTGCGGGGTCCGCAGCGGAGGCCAGGCCGGAAACGAGAAGGGCGGTGAAGGCCAGGACGCTGGCGACAAGGTTCTTTGCCATGGTGTGTTGGGTTCCCGGTGTCGCGGTCAGGATTTGTTCGCTGACATGGAGGCTTTGCTGCGGGTTTCCTGGAGCTTGATCTGAGGCGCGCGGTGGAGGGGGTGAGGAAAGGGTGTTCAGTGTTCGGGTGTCAGGTTTCAGCAAGAGTCGCACAACCCGGGGCATGGAGATCCTCGCTGGCAGCGTCAGGCCAGAGACTTCAGCGAAGTCCGACGTGTCCGACCCGGCGCCCTGAACCCCATCCGCGTTCTTCCTCACTTCGTCTGCGGTTGTGCGGCCGGTGCTGGCGGGGGAGGGGGCAAGAGTTTCCGCACGGCGTCAGCCACTTGTTTCGCCTGCATCTTCCGGGCGGGTTCGTGATAGTGGAACGTATCGCTCCACATGGACCGGTCCTGCGGGTCCATGAGTCCGAACAGGTCGTTGACGGGGATTCCGTTTTCTTTCATCACGCGTACGGCGATGGCATTCAGTTCCTTGGCCTTGGCCGTGAGGGCGGGGTCCTTGAGCGGGGTCGCCGTGGCGCAGACCAGTTTGGCGCCTTTGCCCTTTTCCTTCAGCACATTGATCACGTCGCGCAGGGCGGTTTCCCACGCGGCACGGTCGGTGTTCAGGCTGTGCAGGCCGTTGTTGAAGTGGATGACTGCGTAGTCGTACTCCTCGAGGATATGCGTGAGTTCCTTGATGTACGAGCGGTCGGTGACGCATTTCGAGGTGGCATAGAACGAGGAGTAGGCGATGTCCTTGAGTTCTTCGGCGACAAACGACTGGTAGCCGTTGCAGATCGAGTCGCCGATGAGAAGAATGCGCGGCAGCTTGGTCTCGTTGGCGTGGAACCAGTAGGTGATGCTCCACTCGGTCCCTTCGCGCTGCCGCTCGTAGCCTGCGGCCATACTCGTGACCAGTGTTCCGGTGAGTAACAACATGGTGGTCCCAATTCTCATCGATTCGTTTCTCCTCTGCTTCAGAATCCGCGTGTGGCACTGATGCGACGCGTGGAACTATCGCACGGGGTACGGGTTCCGGCAAGTCGGCGTGGCGTTGCGTTGAGGCAGGGCTGTTTCAAGATCTGGCACCGCGTCTCGGAAGGCCACGCCTCCGCGCACACCAAGTGGGGACACGCCGGGGGTACTCACCGCACGCGACGGTCACGAATCTTGAAACAGCCCTGGCGTTGAGGTGCAGCGCCTTGACACCGGGTTGACGCGGGGTATAGTAATTGTATACAAATCTGATATATAAGCATGCAAGAACGACACCGACAAATCGCCGACGCCATTCGGGTGCGACTCTTCGCTCTGCCGGATCCCACCTGTGACCGGCTGACGGAGGAGGAGCTGGTTCGCCAGTTCAAGGTCAGCCGCACGCCGGTGCGGGAGGCCTTGAAGGTCCTGGAAGTCGAGGGGTTGATCGAGCGGCGGAAGAACCGGGGGATTTCGCTGCGCCAGCCCAGCCTGCAGGAGATGGCGGAAATGTACGATGTGCGGGCGGCGCTGGAGGGGTTTGCGGGGCGGGTGGCGGCGGAACGCGCGCCGGCGCAGGGGCTGTCTCGGCTGGCGAAGTTGGCGCGACGCTACCGCCAGGCGCGGGAGCGGGGAAACGCCCGGGTCGCGTCTCGGGCCGACCTGGCGTTTCACGACGAGTTGATCGGGTTGGCGGGGAACGGCGTGCTGTTGCGGATCATGGCGAGTTTTTCGCTGCAGCGACAGACGTTTTTGCGCTGGCACCGCGAGGATGCGGCGGTGGCTGGGCAGGACAGTCCGTTCCCCCACGAGGAGATTGTCGCCGCGCTGCAGACGCGCAATGCTGACGAGTCGGAACGTTTGTTACGGGCGCACATTCAGTGGGCCAGGCAGGCGCTGATCGAGCGCTCCACGGGTATTCGGTTGCATCCCGTTGGGATGCCAGCAAAGGAGTTGAGTTATGTTTAAGCATGGTGTGTACGCGGCGCTGATGACTCCGTTTGACGCTCAAGGTGAAGTCCGCGAGGACTGGCTGCGTGAGCATGTTGAATGGCTGGTGGGGAAGAGGATCGACGGTTTGTACATTTGCGGCAACACGGGGCAGGCCATGGCTCTTTCGGTGGAAGAGCGGACCCGTATCGCCGAAGCGGTGAAGGACCAGGTCAAGGGCCGTGTGAGTGTCATTACGCACGTCGGTGCCATTGCGACGCGCGATGCGAAGCGGCTCGTGGCGCACGCCAATGAACTGCAGTTGGACGGCATATCGTCGCTGCCACCGGTGTATCCGCGGTTCTCGGACGACGAGGTTGTGCAGTATTACCGTGACATCAACGCCGGGTCGCGGTTGCCGTGCCTGGCGTACCACTGGGCGGCGGGGAATGCGCCGACGCTGTCGATGAGCACGATGCTGCGGTTGCTGGAAATCGAGCAGATCGTCGGGCTGAAGTACACGGCGCCGGACTTCTTCTGGATGCAGGACCTGCTGCGTCGCACCGAGAGCACTTGGATCGCCTTTTCCGGTGCCGACGAACTGTTCCTGCCGGGGTTGACCATGGGGACGGTTGGCAGTATCGGCAGTACGCAGAACATATTTCCCGAGCTTTTCCTGGAGATTCACAGTCTGTTCAAGGCTGGCAACTGGGCTGGGGCGATGCAGAAGCAGCGGCTGGTGACGCGTATCGTTGCGTTGCTGCTCGAGCACCGCACCGCATTCCTGCACACGGTGAAGCATCGCCGTGGCATGGAGCAGAGCTATTGCCGCGCGCCGGTCAAAGCGGCACTCTCCAAAGATGCGGAGGCGGCAGTGGATCGGGAATTGGCGGAAATCATGCACGCGGCCGGACTGAAGTAGTCCGGTTCCTGTCGCGGCAGTTGGCGTTTCTGCGTTATGTCGTGCGCGGGTGCCAGTTCTTCACAATCTGCAGCACGGCACGGACATAGGCGCATTCGCACCGGTTGGGGCAGGGCTCCAGGTCGTCCTCATGCAGGCAGTGCCCGGGGCATTGGGGGGTGCCGGTGAGTCGTTCCTTGAAGATGGGGCCGTGGTAGAGGTCCGTGAACTGGCCGGCGGCGATGGCGAAGGTGGTGCCGCAGGCCGGTGCATTGTGGTTGAAGAGGAAGAACCCGGCCTCCAGGTCATCGAAGTTCGGCTGGTACCCGATGACCCCGATACAGGGGTCATCCAGGAGCGCGTTGCGGTCCTGCCACAGCGTGCCGCATTTCGGGCAGACTTTGAGTGGAGTCTGGTCCGGCATTGCTCTCTCCGTCACGTAGCCTAAGATCCCGAGACGCTGCGCATAGTGCAGGAGAACTGGTACCCCGGGGCGGACTTGAACCGCCGACCAACAGTTTAGGAAACTGCTGCTCTATCCTGACTGAGCTACCGGGGCAGGACTTACGTGTAATATCGTGCCGGAACGGGGAATTGAAAGCACCGGCGGACGCGGGCTGTGACGCTGGTCCATGCCGCGTCGGACCTTGATTTCCATGCCCATTCCCGTACATTCCCCGCACAATGATGTTCCCCAGCCTATGCGAGAATGGAGAGGGCCGCCGTTATGGTTACCATCCGCCGATACCGTCGCGAGGATCGCGAGATCGTGAAGGACATCACGGCTGCGTCGTTCTCCGGTCGGTCTATTGACGAAAACATCGAGAAGCGATTCGGCCGCGTGGCCGGCAAGGATTGGCGCTGGCGGAAGAAGAAGTACGTGGATGTCGATCTGGCGCTCAACCCGGAGGGCGCGTTTGTGGCTGAACTGGACGGCGCAGTCGTCGGCTACATCACCACGGAAATCGACAAGGACGCGAGCATTGGGCGGATCCTCAACTTCGCGGTGCTGTCGACCTGTCAGAAGCAGGGGATCGGCAGACGGTTGATGGAGGCGGCCCTGGCCTACTTCCGAGAGACGGGGATGGAGTACGCGAAGATCGAAACACTGGTCCAGAACGAGATCGGCGCGCACTTCTATCCCAAAGTCGGCTTCGAGGAGATCGCGCGCCAGATTCACTACGTCATGCCCATGTCGAAGTGGCAGCCGCAGAGTGAGGGGGATGGGGGGAGTGAGTGAGTGGGTGAGTGGGGGAGTGGGTGAGTGTTCAGGGTTCAGGGAAATTGCCCGCGACACGTGGCGCTTGGTTGCGGCACTGTGCGGAACAGGATCACACCATGTCAGACATCACGCGTGAAGTTCTTCGGGAGGTGGATCGGCTTCAGGACGAATTGGTCGAACTGTGCCGGGCGTTGGTGTGGGCTAACACGGTCAATCCGTACGCCGGCGGGCGCATCACTGGGTTGGAGCGGAGCGGGCAGGACGTTCTTGAGCCGGTCATGCAGGGCCTTGGCGGCCGCACGCGGCGATTCGAGCCGCCGCCCGACATCTACCGGCGGGCCGATGCGGAGGCCAACGAGCGGGCGGGCAAGGGCTGGAATGGCATGTTGGTGCGTGAGCAATTCGCCGCCGCCGTGGCCGTGTACCTGGTGCAGCGTCTGGCCCGTGCCGCCGGGCGGGGATAGCGGTGCCCGTCAGGCTGGCGGTGCTGCTGAAAGCCTGGGGCAGGAACACCACTGGCGCCACTCCATAGGCGCCGCGTCGGGCGGTTCTGTCCCGAGCCGATGGAACGGCGGGTAGAGCGGAATGGTCTGCCGCGCCGATCCCGGTTGACTTCCTCCGAACCCCGGTTAGCCTATGTGCATGGATTCGTGTGTTCAGTACTCTCCCCCTGGCGTTGTGGGGTCTCGCTTTCCCGAGTGCGGTTGGGCCGCTTCCGTCTCGGGCGGGCGCGACGCTATCGGGCCGGCGTTATCGCCCCTAGGCTCGCGGACCTCGTCTCTTGGGTTGGGCGTCTGGCGTGGCGTGCCCGTGGCTGTTCTTGTCTTGGCGTTGTTCACCGCTACCGGTTGTGGGCGGCGCGAGACGTTGGTGGACCGCGGTAATCGGGACCAGGTCTTGTATATCGGCAACGGCACGGAGCCCAAGGGTCTGGACCCGCACCTGGTCACCGGCGTCACTGAGGGCAACATCATGGCGGCGCTGTTTGAGGGGTTGGTGAACGAGGACCCGGTGGACCTGCACCCGGTCCCGGGCGTTGCCGAGCGTTGGGACGTCTCTGATGACGGGAAGGTGTACACCTTCCACTTGCGCGGCAATGCGCGGTGGTCGAACGGCGATCCGGTGAGTGCGGCGGACTTCGTCTACTCATACCAGCGCATGCTGACCCCGACGCTGGCCGCCGAGTATGCATACATGCTGCACTGCCTGAAGAACGGCAAGGCCTACAACACCGGCACGCTGACGGACTTTGCCCAGGTCGGGGTGAAGGCCAAGGACGCCATGACCCTGGTCCTCGAGTTGGAGAATCCGGTGCCATACTTCCTCTCACTCTTGAACCACTACTCCTGGTGGCCGGTTCACCCTCCGACCGTGGAGAGATTCGGGGGCATGGCTGACCGCAGCGGAATGTGGACGCGGCCGGAGAACTTTGTCGGCAACGGTCCGTTTAGCTTGAAGGTCTGGCAGATCAGCCGCCGCATCATTGTCGAGAAGAACCCGACCTACTGGAACGCGGCAGTGGTGCGGTTGAAGCAGATTCACTTCCTGCCGATCGACAGTGCGGACACGGAGGAGCGTGCCTTCCGGGACGGGGCGCTGCACGTGACCAGCACCGTACCGCTGCACCGTATCGAAGACTATCGTACGCGTCACCCGGACCTCATCCGGTTTGACCCCTATCTGGGCACCTACTTCTACCGTTTGAACGCGGCGAAGCCGCCGTTGAACGACAAGCGGGTCCGGCGTGCTCTGGCGTTGGTGATCGACCGGGGCCAGATCGCGCAGTTCATCCTGAAAGCAGGGCAACGGCCGGCCCTGTGCTTCACGCCGCCGAACACGGCCGGATACTCGTGTCGGGTTCAGTTCGAGGGCACGGCGGACGAGGCCCGTAAGCTGTTGATCGAGGCGGGATATCCCGGCGGCAAGGGGTTCCCGACCGTGGAACTGCTGTACAACACCAGTGAGGCACACCGGGTCATTGCCGAAGCCATCCAGCAGATGTGGAAGAAGGAGCTGGGGGTTGACGTGAAACTGGTGAACCAGGAGTGGAAGGTCTACCTCGACTCGGTCAAGCGCCTGGAGTACCAGATTGCGCGCGCGGCGTGGATTGGCGACTACAACGACCCCAACACATTCCTGGACATGTGGGTCACGGATGGCGGCAACAACCGTACCGGCTGGTCCAATGCCGAGTATGACCGGCTTATCGACCTGGCTGGACGCACGGCGGATCCGGTGCGGCGGTTCGAGTATTTCCAACAGGCGGAGGCCATTCTCCTCGACGAACTGCCGATCATCCCCATCTACTTCTACGTGCGCAGCGTGTTGATGCAGCCGAGCGTGCGCAACTGGAATCCGACGATCCTGGATCACCATCCTTACGCGCATGTATATCTCGAGGCGACGAAGTGACCGCCGGGCGGCAGATGGCGAGCGGGTTCACAAATGCACAGATTGCTGCCGCGCGCGGCTCTGACAGAGGGCCACATTTGACGGATGCATAGCGTGGCTCTGAGTCGTGTGCTGTTGACGAGTACGGGAGCGCAGGGCATATTCCTCGGGTTTTGTTGGGACGTAGTTGAGGCGGCACGGGCCGCAGGCAGCAGTGCTGGCGCCGGAGTATCGTAAGGAGAGACGCCGGATGGCGGAGGCCAGAGACGAGACCATTGCACGGCTCCCGAAGATCGAGCTGCACCTGCACTTGGAGGGTGGCATTCGACGCAGCACGCTGTTGGATTTCGCCCCGCAACTCGGGGTGACCCGTGAGTCGCTCGAGTCTCCGGAGTGGGCGCAGCGCACCTTCCGGTTCCAGGACCTGGGGCACTTCCTGAAGACGATGCGGTTGTACACCAGCACCTGCGTCGGTACGCCCAAGGATTACGAGCGCACGGCGCGTGAACTGTTCGAGGACCTGGTCGCCGAGAACTGCCGCTACGCGGAGATCAGCTTTGACCCGACCCGGGGAATTCCTCTTCACATGACGTTCGAGGAGATCTTTGGCGCCATCTGCCGGGCGCGCGATTCCGTGCTCGCTGGGAAGACGATGCAGGTTGGGCTGATCGTCGCGTTTGCGCGCAGCCGCGGGGCCGAGGTGGCCGTGGAGTTTGCGCGGGCCGCGGCGGCGGCCAGGAACAGGGGCGTGGTGGGGATCGACCTGCACGGAGATGAACTGGCCGGGCCGGCCGAGGACTTTGCCGAGGCCTACGCGATCGCGCGCGACGCGGGGCTGGGGCTGCGGGCCCACGCCGGCGAGGCGGGCGGGGCGGACAGTGTCTGGTCCGTGATCCGCGGCTTGGGGGTGTCACGCGTCGCCCACGGCGTGCGGGCCAAGGAAGACCCGGCGTTGATGGAGTACCTGGAGACGCACGCAATTACGTTGGACATGTGCCCGGTCAGCAACCTGATGCTGGGCGTCGTGCCCGCGCTCGCGCAGCACCCGATTCGGGAGTTCTTCGACCGTGGCGTCCGCGTGACGGTTGGCACCGATGACCCGCTGTTCTTCGATACCACGATCACCGGCGAGTACCAGATCCTGGCCCGCGAGATGCATTTCACCCACGATGAACTGCGACGGATCACGCTGATGGCCGTCGACGGTTGCTTCCTTCAGCCCGCCGAAAAGGCCGTGCTGCGCCGCGACATCGAGCAAGGTTTCGACCGCGTCCTTGCCGGGGGCGCTTCGTAGGCCGTGTCTCGTCCTGCGTGTTGGCGTACGCGAAAGGCCCACCGCTGCCGTGGACATCGTTTACCAACCGGTTTCGGACGCGCAGATCGAGACGGTCAGGGCTTTGGCCGACCGTATCTGGCGCATCAGCTATCCGGGAATGATCACGCTCGAACAGATCGACTACATGCTCGGCTGGATGTACAGCCCGGAGACGTTGCGCGAGGAACTGTCCGGTGCATATCGATACGAACTGGTCGTGATCGACGGGCAGCCGTCCGGGTTCTTCTCCGTCTGTCCCAAGCCCGATGAGGGGTACCTCTACCTGTGCAAGCTCTACGTTCTGCCGGAGTTGCAGGGGCAGGGACTGGGGCAGCAGATGTTGGCGCACATTGCGGAGATCGCACGCGCGTCGGGGTTGGCGGAGATCCGGCTCAACGTGAACCGGCGTAACACCCGCGCGCTCCGCGCCTACGAAAAGTTCGGGTTCACGGTCCGCGAGTCGGTGACCAACGACATCGGTCATGGCTTCGTCATGGACGATTACGTGATGAGTTGCAGGGTGAGCGGTTGCGGCAGGGCCGGTGCGGCTGCGGATGATCTGCGGCTTCGAACTCACGCCCCGGCGCGTCCGCTTCGAGGACGGCAGCACCTGAGTTCCTGACCGGATGGAGCGCCCGTTCGTGTGGGTCGATGCCGAAGGGCAGCCGGACTGGCTGTTCGTCGCGGTGTGGCGAAAGGACGAGAATCGTTCCTGGAACCTGGCGCTGCCGCTCCGGCAGTGAATCTTACCCACGGGATCACGCCGAAGCGCCAACGCCGCGTCACTTCTTGATGTGTCCCCAGAGGTCGTCCTCGTTGGCTTGAATGCTCTCGCAGGTGTTCCAGCCGACGTGGGCGTCGAGGTAGAGCAGATTGCTGCCGCGACCGTGCCGCGGGTCGAGATAGGTGAGGAAGTAGGTCAACGCGGGATCGCAGACAGGGCAGCGCACGATTGGGACGGTGACCGGGTTTGTCTGGTAGATATCGAGCATGACCACCACTTCGCTCGGGCGCACGAACTGCGTCATCCGACACATGCCGCTGGTCCCGGTGTACGGAGAGGTCGTCACCCAGTTGCAGTCGCGCATGACGTGGCGCTCGTTGATGCCATAGCCCCAGACAATACCGTTGCAGGCCTGCGCTTTGGGCGCACCGGCCGGGCACTGCCAAAGGACGTCGGCCTCACGTCCGCCCTGGCGCCGCATTTGCGTCGTCCACTTCTGGTCGTAATTGCAGACGGCAGGCAGCCCCCAGCATTCACCCATCGTACGCGGCGGCAGCCATTCGTCGTAGTCCGACGTGTACGAATACAGGATCAAGCCGATCTGCTTGAGGTTGGCCGCGCAGTTGGCACGGTGCGCGCGGTCCTTGGCGTTCCGCAATGCGGGAAGCAGCATGGACGCCAGAATCGCGATGATCGCGATGACCACGAGCAGTTCGATGAGGGTGAAGAAGCGGCGGCCAGGTTCCTGCGTCAACTCTCTCATCGTGTAGCCCTCCAAAATCCTCTCTTCCTTCCTGCTGAGACCGCAATCGGAATTGGGCCGCGCAGTTCGCTCCGCCTACTCTGGACATTGTACCCACATTGCATGTGGAAAACAAGCAGCGCCCCGTTACCGCCGCAGCTTCCTGACCGTGCTGCCGGGGACCAGGTGCACGGGAATGACGTCCCTGATAGGTTCCGGCCGTCGGCCTTCGATGCGGTCCAGAAGCAGTTCCGCGGCGCGTGCACCGACCTCGAACGGGTGCTGGTCGACGGTGGTGATCCGGTGCGGACGGTGGAACTCCGTGACATTGCCGATTCCGGCGACGGACACGTCCTCCGGCACGCGCCGGCCGCGCTCGAGCAGCATCCAGATTGCGTGGGCTGCGGGCGGGTCACAGTCGTAAGCAATAGCGGTCACTTTCGGCCAGGTCGCGAATATGCGGTCGAGGATGACGGGCGATTGCGCCGTCTCGAACGTGGTGCGGACAATGCGCGACTCGGCGTCCTTGATCCCCGCTTCGGTGAGCGCGTCATGGAAGCCGTCGGCGCGTGGGCCGGTGAACCCGGACAGCGCATGGCTGACGAAGACGATACGGCGGTGGCCCTGGTCGAGCAGGTGCCGGGCCAGTAACCGGCCGGCCTCGTACTGGTCGCAATCGACGAACTCCCAGTCTTCGCCCGGCTTGGGTCGGTTGTCCAGGCTCACCACGGGAAAGGGCAGGCCATTGAAGCGCGTCTGCACGGCGAGCAGTCCGAGTATGCCGCTGCGTGCCAGGCGGCGCTCGAACGGCGGCCCGCCCTGGGCCCCGGGTGAGCCGAAGTACTGCACCAGGTAGCCGCGGGCCAGCGCCACCTGTTGCGCACCCCGCAGCATTTCCCAGAAGTAGGACAGCGTGTGTCCCTGGAAACAGCCGATCGCACCCTTGAACCCGCCGTCCTCCCAGGCCACGACCGTGCCGCCGCGACCGCGCGAGCGCCGGCAGTAGCCTTGGCCGACCAAGATGCCGACCGCCTTGTTGGCGGTCAGTTTGTTCACCCCGAACCGCTTGCCCAACTCGCCCTCGGCCGGAAGCTTGTCGCCCTTCCGCCACCGTCCATCGCGGATCTCGCTGATCAGGGCATCCGCCACTTGCTGTTGCTTCGGTAGGTTGGGACTGGATTGCGGCATGCGGTGCTCTCTGTTCACTGAATCGCCTCTCGCAATCCTCGTCGCAATCGTCTTTCGATGATTGCCACTTCCCGAAGTCCAGGTCGAGGAGCGTTTGCGCAGACGACTATTGGCGCGTCATTCTTCTCTCATGGCTAACGTGTCGAAACCGCATCCCGCGGCCACCCGTATCCCGGACCGCGGAAAGGGCGTGTCGATTTAACCACCCCAGGTGCGCGACCACGCCCAACGTGGCCGGACCGGCTCGGTCCGGCATGCGGGAGCGAGCCGCTCCCGCCACTCTGGAAGGCCTGCTGCCGCACTAGATCGACACGCCCTAAACGCGGAACTACGAGCCTGGGGCGTTGCTCGTCTGGGCCTGTGTTGAAGGAAAGCGGCCTTCTCACACGATGGATGCTTGCCGTAATAAACGAGTTATTAACTGATTTTCAACTAGTCCATTGAAATATCGCGGGGTTTGTGGTAAGGTCCGATGTGTGGTGGGCTGCTGCGCCGTGCACGTCGGTCTGCGATGGCCGTGGGGTGCGTGCAGGCACCCGTTGGCGGAAGGAGTTCCAGAGTATGAAAAGACGCCGTTTCACGCTCATCGAGTTGCTGGTCGTGATTGCCATCATCGCGATTCTGGCGAGCCTGCTGCTGCCGGCGTTGGGCAAGGCTAAGGAGCGGTCGCTGACCGCGCTTTGTTCGTCACGGCTCAAGCAGCTCACGGTCGGGTTCATAGGGTACGCGGACGATTTCGACGAGTACCTGCCCTCGACGTGGAACGCCACGGACGGCACATGGGCGAAGTTCCTCTCGAACCAGAAGTACTTCGCCGCGGGCGGCACCCAGATTCTCGTGGAATTGGACAACAACATCCTCTACTGCCCTGCGAACCGGAGCCCGGAGTCCCTGGCGTGGGGGACGAGTTGGAGCACGAACTACCAGGCCAACGCGGACGCCATGGGCTGGAACCAGTTGCCGTTCCGCCGGCTGGCCAAGATCCAGAAGCCCAAGGAAACGCTCATCGCCATGGACGCGCAGGACACGGGCTACTTCTCCTACGCGTTCATGGTCCCGGTGGCGGGATCGCGGAACCCGTACCTGCACCAACGGGGTGGGAACGCGCTGTTTTTCGATTCGCACGTCGAATGGCTGCCGTGGAGCCAGAACAAGCAGCCGCTGTTCTGGCCGTGATGCGGCGGCGGGGTTCCCGCCTCTCTTCATGTTCGGGATGAGGCACATGGGACTCATGAGACCCATGTTGCGGAGGAGGCTCGGGATGATCTGGCTGGGTGTGATGCTGGCAGCCGCGACCGCAGCGGCGGGTGACAATGCCTTGGCGGCGTCCGTCGAGAACCGGGTCCGTGCGGCGACCGAGCCGCTCCTGGCCGCGCCCCCGGCCTCACCTTCAGCGGTCGATTTCCACGACCAGGTGCGCCCCGGGACCTGGACCGAAGTGTGGCCTGGCGCGGACGGCAAGAGCGAAACGCGCACGGTCAATGGCGAGATCTGGACGGCCGCCATCCAAGCGGCTCTCGACCGACACAAGTCCGTCTTCCTGCCGGCCCGTGAGCAGCCCTATTACCTCGACGCTCCTATCGTGTTGAGTTCCGGCTGCCGGCTCCTGGCGGATGCGAAGGCCGAGATTCGCCTCAAGCCGGGGACGAACACCTGCATGGTGCGGAATGCGCACGTCGCCGGGTTCCAGGATCGGCCGGTGCCCGCGGAACTGCAGCCGGACACTGACATCTTCATCCAGGGCGGCGTCTGGACGACCCTGGCAACGACGCCGCGTGAGTCCAACGGCAACCGCCGCGGCCGTGCGGACAGCAAAGACTCTATTCCCGGCTGCCACGGCGTGATCCTGCTGCAGAACGTGCAGCGTGTCGTGGTGCGTGATCTGACGATCCGCGCGAGTCGGTCGTTTGGCGTACACATTGGCACGGCCAGCGAGTTCCTGGTCGAGAACCTGACGTTCGAAGAACACCGTCGCGACGGCGTGCACTGCGACGGACCGGCCAGCTTTGGGATCATCCGCGGCATCCGTGGCAAGACGGGCGACGACCCGGTGTCGCTGCTGGCGTGGGACTGGCGTAATTACTCGGCCAGTTTCGGTCCCATTCATCACCTGCTGGTGCAGGACGTGAGCGGCGCGCCGTTGGCGGCGCAGTCGACCGATGCCATCCGCCTGCTGCCGGGGGTGAAGCGGTTCGCCGACGGTGCCACGCTCGACTGCCCGATCACCGACTGCGTACTCCGCAACCTGACCGACATCCGCGAGTTCAAGCTCTACGACCAGCCGAACCTGGAACTGGGGCGCGACAACGACTTCAGCGCGGCGGTGGGCGCACTCCGCAACATCCATTTCCAGCGTCTCACGTTCAACCGCCCGGGCAGCATCCAGATCCACGCCGAAACAGACGGGCTGACGGTGCGCGACGTGAGCCTGGCTTTCCCGGTCGCGTCCGACTACCGGCTCGTGTTCATCGGCCCCCAGTCCGTGACCTACAAGCACAAGCCCGACAATCCGTCGACGTGGACGGAAATCTTCTCGCCTGACCGCGACTGCACCGTGCGCCACCTGCGCATCGAGAATGTCCGCGCTCTGCAGGACGGCAAGCAGGTCCCCGTGGTCGATCCGTATGCGATGGTCAAGACCGTCGAGCAGAAGCTGAACCCCGACTACCCCAGGACCACGCCGCGCGGCGGGACAGGGAAAGGGATTTGGGAGCGGTAGGCGTCGTGTGGTCTGGAGTAGTTCTGGTCGTGGCGTTGGCGGCGCCCCGTCGGCGCCCCGAACCTTGCACTCACCCGATCCTGGCTCTATCTTCCCCGGGGTTTCCGGAAAGCAACTCCCGTTACGAGCGGTTCTGTTGCGCGCCATGGATGTGCGGGGATATACCCGCGCTTCGCGTCCGGTTCCCGCGGGGTGATGCTGCAGCACGGGGTGCGCCATCTGCTCTATCACCAGCCCCAGCGGTCGGTGCTGCCGGAAGAGCACACGGGTAACCACTGGGTCGCGGACCGCACGATTGAATTCCTCCGCGCTCACGCCGGCCGGCCGTTCTTTCTTTGGTCAAGCTGGATTGCTCCGCACCCACCGTTCAACGCGGTGGACAAGTGGGCGGAGTTCTACGACGCCGAGCGGATGCCGCTGCCGCTCGAGCATCCGGATGAAGTCGTCTCCGCCCACGCGCTCGCCATGCGCCACCTCGCTGACGTGGATGCGAACCCGGAGCGCAAGGCGCGGCGCGTGCGCCGCATGAAGGCGTGCTACTACGCGCAGGTCAGTCACATCGACGAGAACATCGGCCGGATCCTGGCGGCGCTCGACGAACTCGGACTGGCCGATGACACGCTGGTGATTCTCACCGCCGATCACGGCGAAATGCTCGGTGACCACGGCGCGTGGCAGAAATCCTGCGGCTACGAAGGAGCCTGGGCGATTCCCATGCTCCTGCGTTGGCCGCGCCGGCTTCCGCGCGGGCAGCGTCGCCGAGAACTCGTCACGCTGCTCGACGTGCTGCCGACCTGTCTTGACGCGTGCGCTGTACCGTACCCGGACTTCCCGGTTGCGCTGCCCGGCGCGAGCCTGCTCGACAGCGACCATCTGCCCGGTCACGACGTGGTGATCGGCGAGGAGTACACGGGCAAGCACCGGTACCTGGCGATTCGCGACGAGCGCTACAAGCTGGTCTACTGGTTCCACAACGGCAGCGAGGAATTGTTCGACCTCGTCAGCGACCCGCACGAGTTCCACAACCTGACTCGCACATCCATGTCCCCCGAGGCACGCCAGGCGCGCGACCGGCTCTACGCCAGGATCGTGGCGTTCGAGAACACCAACGGCCCCGAACCTGTGGGAGAGAAGCTGCCCGACTTCGGTATTCCTGATCCGTGGGGCCGCCGACGCAATTCCCAGTTGCCGTCGTGGCCACCCAACCTGATCCACGCGAACGAGACGGCAGCGCTGAATGACTTCGATGCGGAGATCCTCGCCGCCATTGCCAAGGAACCCGACACACGCCTTTCGGAACTGGACCTCGATTTCTGGGTTGGGCAAGGCGGTTCCGCGCGGCTCGTTGAGCGCCTGCGCCGGGGCGAACTGCCCTGACCTGGTGTCCTCCGTCTTGAGCTTTCCTTTTGCCCGCCGCCGCCGTATTGTATGAACTCGGCCGGCGGCGGCTGGCAGGGGGGCGGAACCGGTGCCGGCCGTTTCACGGCAGAATAGCAACACGGTGAGGTCCAATGTTCAGTCACGAGTTGATCCATCGGCTGTACGAGTGCGCCAGTATCCGGCGCTGGAACGACCATGTGCGACCGGTCGAGTTCAGCGAACTGGACAAGCAGGCGCACAAGATGATCATCGCCTATGTCCTGGCCAAGTTCGAGCCGGCGGCGCGGGGCGAGAAATTCGACTGGTTGCGGTTTATCGAGGGCGGCATCTTCGAGTTCCTGCACCGGATTATCCTGACGGATATCAAGCCGCCCGTGTTCCACAAAATGATGCGCGAGAAGGGGCCGGAGCTGAACCGCTGGGTGCTCGAGCGGCTCGGGCCGGAGATTGCCGACGTCAAGGGCGGGTTCCGGGAAAACTTCGAGCGGTACCTGTTCGATGCGGAATACGCGCCGCTGGAGAAGCGGTTGCTCAAGGCGGCGCACTACCTGGCGACGCAGTGGGAATTCAACATCATCTACAAGGTCTGCCCGTTCGTGTACGGCATCGAGAAGACGAAAGAAGAGATCGAGGGGCAGCTCGAGGACTACTACGATCTGCAGGGCGTGCAGAAGATCTCGCTGGGCGGCAAGGCGGCCGGGTTCATGAGCCTGTGCGGGCAGTTGCGGTTTCAGCGGCGCTGGTCGCAGTCGCCCCGGGTCCCCGAGACCTCCGTGCTGGGGCACATGCTGGTGGTGGCGGTGATGACCTACCTGTGTCTGCGCGAGATCGAGGCCTGCGACAAGCGCGTCTGCAACGGGTTCTACGGGGCGCTGTTCCATGACCTGCCCGAGGTCCTGACGCGCGACATCACCTCGCCGATCAAGGGTGCGGTCGCCGGTTTGGAAGGGATCATCAAGGAGTACGAGCAGCTCCAGGTCGAAGAGAAACTGCTGCCGCTGCTGCCGCACTCCTGGCACCGCGAAATCAAGTACTACATGGAAGACGAGTTCGAGAATCGGATCGTCAAAGACGGCAAGGTGGTGAAAGGTTTGTCTTTCGAAGCGCTGCACACGCAACACAACACGGCGGCAGACAATCCGGTGGACGGTGAACTCATCCGTGCGTGTGATCACCTGGCTGCATTCATAGAGGCATGTCTTTCGATGCGGTATGGGATCAGCTCCCGGCATCTCGAAGAGGGCCGGAAGCGGTTGTTGCAGAAGTACCGCAAGCAGACGATCTCCGGCATTCATTTCGGTGCACTCTACGAGGCGTTTGATATCGACGGTCTGCCGGGGCTGTAGCGCGGAGCAAGGGGGAAGAGGTTTCAGGTTTCGGGTGTCAGGTGTCAGGGGAAAACCGGAGTGCGGAGGAAGGTGGGGGGCGTGATTGAGTGTGTGGGTATGCGAGTGGGGGGGGGAATGTCTTCGCCCCCCGACCCCCGACACTCGTCCCCAGGCAATCGTAGGGCTAAGGGTTCAACTTGGAGAAGGCACCCATGCCACGAGGATTCAGACCTGTCGATGTGCGTCCGTACCAGTTGATGTGTATTGTCTGCCGGTTGGGGGACGGGCACCCTCCGGGTGATCTTGGCATGCCGAACCTGACCAACCTCTTGCGCAAGGTCCGGCGCAACCCGATCCTGCCGCTGCGGTTGCGCTGCAACGTGGACAGCATTTACGCATACCAGAATCCAGGCCGGGCGGAGGACACACCCGAGGGCGAGTTGTTCAACGACAAACGCGATCTGGACATCGTGCAGAAGCTGGGGCTCGTGCCGGGCGATACGCGACCAGCGATCGACCTGTTCGACCGGCTTCTGGAGAAAGTCCCGACGGCAAAGGGTGTCTGCGGCTATGAGACCGTGACGTCCGAGACGTGGCAGGGCTGCGCGCGGGCGTGCGGTGGGAACTACGAGAAGGGCCATGCCCTGGGCTTGAAGGCCATCATCCCGCCGCGGGACTCCGGCGAGAAGGCTCGGGTCAAGGGCGCTTCCGCCGCGGAGGTCCTGGCGGCTGGTTCACTCCGCATCCGGCCGCACCACCTGATGTGTATGACCTGTTTCCACGGCGGCAAGGAGACATTGGCACCGATCCAGGAAGACAACCTGTTCGAGGCGATCGAGGCGATCCGGAAGAACCCAGACATCCCGGTGACGCTCATTCCGGGTTGCTGCATGATCTGCACCCCGTGTTCGTTGTTCAACCCGAAGACGGGGTTGTGCATCGGCGGCAAGAGCATGGGATTGCGCGACCAGAAGAAGGACCTCGACGTACTGCAGAAACTGGGGTTGAAGTACGGTGACACGCTGCCGGCGCGGCAGCTCTACGAACGGCTCTACGCGCGGATCCCCTCGACGCGTGACGTATGCGCCTACGGTGACGGTGAGGTGCGCGGCTACGAGTGGCGAGCCTGCGGCGGTCCGGAAGGCAACGCAGGGTATCCCAAGGCGCGTGCGGCGAAGCTCGGGATCCGGGGGTAGGCGGGGGCGGTCATTTCTTGGCGGACAGCAGGCTGTCTTGGGGTTTAGCTTCCGCGTGGGCGTACATGGCCATCTGTGCGGCGGCGGCGGCGATTGCCACGTCGGCGGTGGACGGGTCGCTGACGCTTAATGCGGCATACCGGATCCGCTGCGCCTTGGCGATGGTCGCTTCTGGATTGCCTCTGACGACTCCGGTGTCGACGTCCACGCGCCCACCGACAGCGTAGAGCTTGCCGTCGGGGCCGGCTTCATACTCGTACTTCGGGCCTCCCCGGGCCAGTTCCCCGGCGGCGGCGGCGTGGGTCGCCTCATGTCTCCGGACCTCCGCGTCACGCTTCTTGAGCCTGTCGACCTCCTGGCGCTCGGCCTCGGTCAGGCGCTGGCCGGTGATGCCCCTCGGTTCGTCCGTGCGCGGGGGCTGCTCGGACTCGTCGGCAATCTTGCTGCCGGCGCCTGCGCGTCTTCCACTCTCTGCGACTTCGGCAACGAGAAGCTTCCGCGCACTTGGGGAAAGGTTCAGCTTGACCGTATCATGCTCGCTCGGCGGCTTCCGCGATGGCGGCATCGGGAATGCGCGGTCGTTCTCGGTCGTGTCGCGTCGCTCGCTTTCCATGGACGTCTGGCCAAGCGACGACACCGAACCGATCAGCGGGGCAAAGCCTATGACACGTAAGGCGTCCATATTCTCCCGACACTTCCAGAAGGGGCGACGCTCGGGCGAAGGCGTACCCGCTTCTTTTTCAAGTTATGATTATAATCTCGGTCACGCGGACCAGAAATTTAGGCGGACACGGTTTCGGCCGTCGGGAAACGTCTTGCTTTGATGGTGATGCGTCAGTGGCAGGTGGAGGGTGTCAATCCAGACGGCTCGCGAGGCCGCTCGCCCTCCATCGGTTCACTCTCAGGTTCTGCCTGGAGGGCGAGCGGCCTCGCGAGCCGCCCACCCACGACTGACGCATTACCTTTGATGTCCGTGCTGCAGTGGCATGGCAGGATCGGAGGCGGTATCGTACGGGTTCCTGCAGGTCGCGGTGGCGGGGTGAGTTGGACGGCGTTCCGGCAGGGCTGTCCGGACGCCGCCATACGGTTGGAGCGCGTTTGTTGAGCCGCGAGTACTGCCATGGGTGGCGAACGGTAAAGGAGGACGCATGACACCGCGCGAAATCGTGATTGCGAATATCGAGTGTCGCTGCGAAGGCCGCATAGGCTTCAACTTCAGCGGCGACCGGCTGAATGATTTCACGGGCGGTGGGGTGGCCCACAACATCCCGACGAAGAAGTGGGTGGAGGATGATGTCGAGTTCTCGACCGACGTGTGGGGCAACACGTGGCACCGGCTCAAGAACCTGTCGGCTGGCGGCGAGGTCTTCAAGCCCGTCCTGGAGGACTGGAGTGCGTTGGATGGGCTGAAACTGCCGGACCTCGACAACCCGGCGTACTACGACGGCGCGCGCAAGGTCGGGGCTTCGGACACGGACAAGTTTCGCGTCGGCTGGATGCCCGGTTGGCCGTTCGCGATCTGCCGCTACATGCGCAAGATGGAGATCTACTTCGTCGACCTGATCGCCGAACGCGAGTGCATCGATATCCTGCACGACCGTGTGACCACACTGCTGGAAGGCGTGATCGACCGGTTCGGTGAAGCGAAGATGGACGGGATCTTCTACTGTGAGGACCTGGGCATCCAGGACCGGACCCTGATGAGTCCGGCCATGTGGCGCGACATCTTCCGGCCGCTGTACGAGCGGCTCTGCAACCGCGCGCACAAGTCCGGCATGAAGGTCATCCAGCACTCGTGCGGGTACAACTACGCCCTGGTCGACGATCTATGCGACGCGGGGGTCGACTGCCTGCAGTTCGATCAACCGGCCGTGTACGACATGCCCGAACTGGCGAAGAAACTGCGGAAGCACGGCGTGGGTCTTTTCGCGCCCTGCGATATCCAGAAGGTGCTGCCGACGGGCGACCGCGCGTTGATCGAGCGCGAAACGGAGCGGCTGGTGAAGACGTTCCGTGGCGGGTTCCTGGCCAAGAACTACGGCGACCTGCACGGCATCGGTGTCGCGCCCGAGTGGGATCAGTGGGCTTACGAGACGTTCGTGCGCGTCGGCGCGCCGGAACTGGCCGGGTAGGCGGTGGCCGAGAGGGAAGGCCGGGTGCCATCGATGGTGTCGATGATCTCGATGATCTTCAGTGTCGGACGCTGAATGCTGAGCCCTGAACTCTGCGCCCGGCGTCACCGCGAGGGGCCGCTGGGCGTAGCGCGAAACGAACGGAGCCGGGAGTGAGCGGCATGGGTGTTACCACGGGCAGTAACAGACTGCACGGGTTCCTCTGGCTCGGGGCGCCGTTGCTTCTCGCGCTCTGCGTTCTGGCCGGGTCTTCCGGTTGGGGCTTGCCGAACCTTGATACGGAGATCGGGCGCAGCATCTTGGATCTGCGGTTGCAGCGGGTCGTTGCCGGGTTTCTGGTGGGCGCAGGACTATCCTGTGCCGGCGCGGTGTTCCAGGCGCTGCTGCGGAATCCGCTGGCCGAGCCTTACGTGCTGGGCGTCAGCAGCGGCGGTGCGCTGGGCGCTGCGATTGCCATTCTGAGCGGGTTAAGTCTGCGCTTTGTCTTCGCCGTCCCCTCTCTGGCGTTTGTCGGGTCTGGCCTGACTCTGATCCTCGTCTACTGGCTGGCCAGTCACGGCGGAACGGCGTCGGTCTACAGCCTGATCCTCAGCGGCGTGATCGTCAGTTCGGTGGCGTCGAGCCTGCTGATGTTCCTGATTTCGGTCGCGCCGGTCGAAGGGTTGCACTCGGTCATTTGGTGGATGCTGGGGAATCTTGAGGTCGAGTCGTTGGCGCTGCTGTTGTGGGCAGGTGTGCCGATTGCCGTTGGGATTGTGGCTCTGTGGCTCATGTCGCCAGAGTTGAACGCGCTGACGCTGGGGCAGGAAATGGCGCACTACCTGGGCGTGCGCACGCGGTTGATCGTGGTCTGTGGCCTGGTGCTGGCCACCATCATGACCGCCGCGGCAGTGGGCGCGTCGGGCCTGATCGGGTTTGTGGGGTTGGTCGTACCGCATGCGGCAAGGCACCTGGTCGGGGCGGACCACCGGCGGCTCTTCCCCGCGGCGGCGGTCGGCGGTGGTACGTTTCTGGCCGTGTGTGACGCCTTGGCGCGGTCCGTGATCCCGTCGGTGGAAATCCCGGTCGGAGTGATCACGGCGTTCGTTGGCGGACCGTTCTTCCTGATCATACTGCACCGAAAACGCAAGGCGGGTTGGATCGCATGACAGCGGCGATCACATGTCAAAACCTGAGTGCCGGGTACCTCGGGGTGCCGGTGCTGCGCGACGTGTCGTTCAGCATTGCCGCGGGCGAAATGGTTGGGGTGCTGGGGCCGAACGGCGCCGGTAAGACGACTTTGTTCCGGGTCCTGACCGGCCTGCTTGAGCCCAGGGCCGGGGAGGTCACGCTGTTCGGGCGGCGTTTGGCCAGTGTCTCCGCCGCGGAGCGGGCAAGTCTGGTGGGCGTGGTGCCCCAGGAACTCGAGACCCCCATGGCGTTTGCGGTGGCCGAGATTGTCATGATGGGGCGCACGGTGTCGCTCAACCGCTGGCGGCCACCCTCGGCCAGCGACGCACAGCAGGTTGAGCAGGCCATGCGCGAGGCCGACGTGCTGCACCTGCGGGACCGGCCATTCCCCGAACTGAGTGGCGGAGAGAAGCAGCGCGTGCTGATCGCCATGGTCCTGGCTCAGGACCCGAAACTGATCCTCCTCGATGAGGCTACGTCGCACCTCGACTTGAGCCATCGGCTCGAGATTCTCGAGTTGGTGGAGCGCCTCAACCGCGAGCGCGGCGTGACCGTCCTGATGAGCAGTCACGACCTGGCTCTGACCGCGGAGTTCAGTCGCCGACTGCTCCTTGTGGATGCGGGCCAGATCGCCGCGGATGGGCCGCCGGACTCCGTCCTGCAGAGCGAGACGCTGCGGACCGTGTTCCGCTGCGATGTCCGCGCCAAGCGCGATCCGGAAACCGGCGCACTGGTCGTATTCCCCGTGCGCACGCGGAAGCGGTGAATCCGTAGTCAGTTATCAGTGAACCGTAATCAGTGAACAGTGAACCGGGAATCACTGACCACTGACCACTGACCACTGACCACTGATCACTGACCACTGACCACTGATCACTGACCACTGACCACTGACCACTGATCACTGACCACTGATCACTGATCACTGATCACTGATCACTGATCACTGATCACTGATCACTGATCACTGATCACTGATCACTGCCAACTCCCGGATTTCCAGTTGCCCCACTTCCGTCTCACTTCACCTTCATGGGCAAGCCGGCGACGAGGAAGAGGACTTCGTCTGCCACGGCGGCGAGGCGTTGGTTCACGCGGCCGAGCACGTCCCGGTAGACGCGACCGAGGGGAGTGGGGGGGACCAGGCCCAGGCCGACTTCGTTGCTGACCACGATCCACAGGGAACTTTTGGACTGGCGCCAGGCGTCCAGCAGGGCATCCACCTCCGCTACGGCTTCCTGCTCGGCACGGCAGGCGTCGGGCGTTTCGCCGTGCACGACCGCGACGTTGCTGACCAGCAGCGTCATGCAGTCGACGAGCACGACCTTGGCGTTGCCGGAGACCGCGGTGATGCGGGACCCCACCTGCCGGGGCGTTTCGAGGGTGCGCCACCCGACTGGCCGGTCCGCCTGATGCGCGGCGATCCGGGTGCGCATCTCGCTATCCAGCGCCTCGGCGGTGGCCACGTACAGCACGCTGGCGCCGCCGGTTTCCAGAGCCAGATTCTGCGCGTACGAACTCTTGCCGCTGCGCGCGCCGCCAAGGATGAGAGTCAGGTGTGGCATGATGGTGGCCTCGTCTGAGACGGTGTGAGTGAGTGTGTGAGTGTCGGGGCCCCCGATGATCTCGACGATCTCGAAGGTTCCGATGGTGCCCGTTCTTAGCCTTCAATCGCCGCCGTCGTTGAGGATCTTCAACGATGACAGCAGGTCCGCCTGGCTGAATACCTCGACGGTCAGAACGCCGGTGAATTGCGTTCGCAGCAGGTCAAGGACCGGCCGCAGGTCTTCGGTCGGCACGTGCGTGAGCGAGGCGTGGTCGCGCGTCGCGATCCCGTGCAGGTGCACGACGCGGGTCCGGTCGGCCCACTTCTGCAGGTGAGCGACGGGGTCTTCCTTCCGCAGCCAGAGGTGTCCGACGTCGACGGTGCGGCTCACGGGAACGCGCTCCAAGACCGGTGCGAATAGTTCCGGGTCCCAGCGCTCCACGTTTTCGATGCAGAGCAGGTGCGGACTCCGCACCCAGGCAGCGACAGTCTCCAGGGCGCGAGTGGACTCGTCCTGCCAACGCTGCAGTTCGGTGTCGGGTGGCATGCCGTTCAGGAACAGGCGCCCGTCCAGGTGCAGCGTGTAGGCGAACGGGTCGAGGTCGTGCGTGGCGTCGATGACACGCCGGGCCTTGAGCAGGGACACATCGCCGTCCGTGCCGCCGTCGCCGAGGCGCAGGTCGAGCGGCAGGTGCACGGTGTAGGTGATGCCGTACTGGGCGGCGAGATCCGCGAGCCGTTGGCGCAGAGTGGCATCCGGCAGGTTGCTGCCGTGCTCGTCGGTCTCGAACAGCACCAGTTGCACGTCATCGACCAACGGCGCCAGATACTCGACGTTCGGCAGAATGTCCGCCGGAATGATGTATGAGGTTGTGCCGATGCGGAACATGTCTGCATCCATGTCATTGAGCCCTCAAGACGATGCCAATTGGGCTCTGCCCAAACCCGCTGGAGGATCGTTGACCCTCCAGACCTCCCAATGGCGATTCGCATTCAAGGCGGCGGATACCCGCCGCCCTGAATGCGAATCGCGATGTGGGGTCCGGGGAGTCGATGATTTCCCGGCGGGGGTTTGGGGGCAGAGCAACCCATTCGCGTCATCTTGAATGCACATAGGGACTACATCCCTTGCGGCAGCGTGCACGCTGAAACCAAGACCACGGTTTCGACCCATTCGACGGTTGCACCATACACGTCCCCGGTGACGCCGTCGAGTCGTGACACGGCCAAACGGCAGTAGAGGAGCATGGCCACCAGGGCGCTGGCCAGCAGCATCAGCCCGCGGAGTCCGAACGGCAGGCAGGCGAGGGCGGTGATGGTTGTGGCCAGCATGACCTCGCGCAGGCCTAAGCCTTGACGGAATTTCGCGGCCATACCCTCCTGTTTCGCCAGCGGGTAGCGCCAAGCGGCGATGGCGATGGCCCAGCGGCCCAGGATCGGTGCCAGGAACAGGGGCGCCAAGGCGTATGCCGTGTTGCCCCGAATGATCAGGCTCTGAATGGCGCCGATTTTCAGCAGCAGCAGCAGGACCAGGCCGGTTACGCCGAAGCTGCCGAGGTGCGGGTCCTTCATGATCTGGAACCGCTTCTCCTTCGGGACGGCCGCGAACAGCGCATCGGAGCAATCCGCCCAGCCGTCCAGGTGCAGGCCGCCGGTCAGCGCGGCCCAGGCCGTGACGAGCAGGACACCCGGCAGCATGGGTACGGTATGGAGGCCGCCGAGTTGCGCCAGGCCCAGCGCGGCGGCCCACAGAAGTGCACCGAGCACCGCGCCGACGAGCGGGAACCAGCCGACCGTGCGGGCTGCCACCACGCTGTCGTCCCAGGTCGCGCGCACCGGGATGACCGTGAGCAGACTGAGTGCGCGGAGGAAATTGGTCATGGCGGGGCTCCAAGTTATTCTTGCGCGGGCCCTTAGCGGCTACCTCTGCAACAACATGTCTGCCGTAAGGGGTGTCGTGGCTCATGGGTCATTGCGTCACTGAGTCACGGATTCGGACCGCGGCGGCGCACCGCGCCACCGCGGCTGGACGCAATGACTCACGACTCATGCCCCGCGACACCCGACACCCGACACCCGACACCCGACACCCGACACCC
>MHBL01000479.1 GCA_001803235.1 Lentisphaerae bacterium RIFOXYA12_64_32 | reverse complement strand
TGTCCCCGGCGGGCTTCTGGGGGACCATTTCCAGCGGAATCACCGGGGACCAAGGACCGGTCACCTTGGTGGTTGAGTAGCCTGTCGCGTTGCTGGCTCTCAGAAGCTTTCCCCACGAGCCGTTTCCCGGGTGGTCGCGGCGCGTGACGGGGCGACTTGGCCTTCGAGGTCCAGCGTCGGTTGTCGTGCGCGTCGGTCGGTCGAGCGGGGAGGAGGGGTTGACGGGGGGGAGGGGCGCAGTTTGCCCCTCCCCCCCGGCGCTTCCCCTGTAGCGAGTCGGCTGAGTGCGTCGTAGGTCTCCGCCGAAGCCTCGGTGCTGGCCTGGCTTTGCTCTGTGGGGAGCGAGGGGGGAGTCGCAAGCCGTGGAGGGCTTCGAAGACACTGCCGAAAACTTCCGCAGCGCGCTGTATCGATCGACGCTGAGCTGAGAGCAGACGAGACGGGCGGCCCGGATCGCACCCGGACCGCCCAGCGGGTGGCACCGCTTTGTCTCGGGCCGATGTTCGCCCGAGCAGCCGATGGTGTCGAGCCTTCGTCCGCTCACGCGGGTGGCACGGGCACACGAACACCACGTCCTTTGCCTGAAACGCTGTGGGCGGTGCGGTCGGCCGTTCGAGCACTGTCATGCCTGCGAGCCGGGCCGGCTCTACTGCGTCGATTGCTCGCCGATCGCTTCCCGAGACCGGGAGCGCCGAGCGCACGAGACCTATCGCAGATCCCCTGAGGGAAAGCGGCAGCACCACGACGAGGAGCACCGGCGGCGCAAGCGGCGGTGCGAGGAGCGCCGGGCCGGCGAGATGGGGGGGAGGGATCGCCGCTGCGGCGAGCAAACAGGTCGGCTACAGGTATCTCCCACGGCGGCTCGAATCGCTGCCGAGGAGTCACCGCGTGTTCAGGCCTCAAGTCCAGCACCTGTCGAGTGGATCTTGGTGGCATGGCCCGGCCTGCTGGCTGCGGGTCAGCGCCTCCTGGGCTGCGAGAGAGCCTGTCCATTCTGCAAGTGCACGGGACGAGTCGCGCGCGTCGTGGCCCTCGAGCGATGGCGGCAACGGCGAGTGCGCCGCGGCGTTGGATAGGAGGCCAAATGGATCTCCACATCAAAGAACAATCGGAGCGCATGGCCGAGGTGCTGCGGCTGAACCTGACCGAGGGCAAGGGCATCCGCGCGATCTCCCGGCAGACCGGGCTCGATCGTAAGACGGTCCGAAAGCTGCTTGGGCTGGCGCGCGGCCAGCAGAAGCCCAAGGCAGCCGCAGCGCGGTCCTCGATCCTGGCGCCCTACGAGAAGGAGATCGCGAAGGCCCTGGAGGAGTGCGCCGAGATGAAGGCCCCGGCCGTGCTCGATCGGCTCCGCGCCAAGGGCTACCACGGAGGAGTCACGGTCGTCCGAGATCGTCTCCGGGTAATAAGGCCCAGGCCGAAGCAGGAGGCCTTCTTCACCCGCAGCTACGAGCCCGGCCAGATGCTCCAGGTCGACTGGGCGGACTTCGGCTTTGCGATCCCCGGCTGCGCCCGCCGCGTCAGCGCTTTCGTAGCCGCGCTCGCCTACTCGCGCTACCTCTTCCTCACCTTCACCCTCAGCCAAGCGATGGGCAGCTTCCTGCGCTGCATGGAGCAAGCCCTGCGCTTCTTCGGTGGGCGGACCGTGGTCGACGTCTTCGACAACATGAAGACCGTGGTCCTGGAGCGCACGGCCCACCACGTGCGCTTCCATCCGCGCTTCGTCGAGTACGCCCGCGCCCGCGGTTTCGGAATCCGAGCGTGTACCCCCAGGCGTCCGACGGAGAAGCCCTACGCTGAGCGCCCCATCGGCACCATTCGGACTCGCTTCTGGCCGGGCCGCCACCCCGCCGACCTCTTCGACCTCAATGTCCAAGGCACCAAGTGGCGCGACGACATCTTCAACAACCTCATCAACGAGGACACTGGCAAAGTGCCGTCGCTGGTCTTCAAGAACGAGGAGCAGAAGCTGCTCGAGCCGGCGCTCGACAACTCCTTCGACACCGACGACCTGGTGAGCACCGGCGTCTCGAAGACTTTCCGGGTGGACTTTGATCGCAACGACTACACCGTGCCCTGGCGGCTGGTGGGCCAGTCGGTGCTGGTGCGCGGCAACGAGCAGGAGGTCGCGATCTTCCTGGGGACCAAGCGGATCGCGGTCCACAACCGCTGCTGGAACGTCGGCAAGCTGATCAAGGACGACTCGCACGAGCAGGGGCTGCTCGAGCAGAAGCCGCGCGCCGCGGCGGGCGCGCTGCCGCCGGAGCTTCGCGGCCTCGCCGGGCCGGCCGAGGAGTATTTCAAGATCCTCGCGGCCAACACCCGGTCGCTGCGCCGAGAGATCCAACAACTGGTCCTCCTGAGCGAGCTCTACGGCGACACGCCGGTGCGTGGCGCGATGGGAGAGGTCATGGCCACCGGCCACGTCGGCGCCGAGTACATCGAGTATGTGCTTCGCTACAAGAAGGGCCTCTCCCCAGGCCCCGCGCCGCTCAAGCTCAACGACGCCGCGCTCGATGGCATCCGCCTCGGCGAGCCGGACCTCGCCGCCTATGACCAGCTGCCTCGCAAGACGCTCGACCCGGGCGAGCCGCCCGAGGAGAAGAACCGATGAAAGCCGACGGAGACGAGCTGGACCTGCTGCTCCAGAAACTGCGCTGGCTCAGGCTGCCGGGGATGACCCGGCTCGCCGGCGAGGTCCTCGACGAAGCCTCCAAGAAGAACTGGACCCTCCTCGAGGTGCTGCATCGGCTCTGCGACGAGGAGAAGAAGAGCCGCCTCGACAGCGCCGTCAAGCGCCGCATCCAGGACGCCCACTTCCCCCAGATCAACACCGTCGACGGCTTCGACTTTGATTTCGACCCGTGCCGCAAGAAGCTCAAGGCGCGCTACCTGGCGCTCCACGACCTCGCCTTCCTGGGCAAGGGCGTCAACCCGCTCTTCATCGGGCACCCCGGCACCGGCAAGACCTTTCTCGCGCGCTCGCTGGCCTATCGCGCATGCCAAGCGGCCCGCCGCGTGACCTTCACCAGCGCGCCCAAGATGCTCAACGAGCTCGCCGGGGCCGAGCTGCACGGCTCGCTGGAGAAGGCAACGCGGCGCTACGTGCACGCCGAGCTGCTGGTGATCGACGACTTCGCCGTCCTCGCGATGGATCCCACCCAGGCCAAACTCGCCTTCCAGGTGGTCTCCGAACGCTACGAGTACCGCCGCTCGACGCTCATCACCACCAATCGGGCATTCAAGGACTGGCCCAAGGTCTTCCCCGACGCGCTCAATGCCGAGGTCATCGCCAAGCGCCTCACCGAGAACAGCGAGCACTTCGTCCTCGACGGCAAGGGCTATCGCCCACCCATGGCGTGAGGCCGTTGCACAAGGCAGGCGCCACCGCTGCCTCCTTGTGCAACGTCGAGCCCGCCGATGAAGAGCAGACCCAAGTCGAAAGACGTGCTCGACGGCCAGTGGCAATTGCCCGCTCGGGGCGCCGCCCTCGCACGCCAAGCGAGACGAGTACCGCCGGTGCGGCGACCAGTCGTGCCGCACCTGTCGCGAGGGACACGGCCACGGCCCCTACCTCTACGCCGTCTGGCGCGAAGGCAGGAAGGTCAAGCGCAAGTACCTCGGAAAGGCATGAGGATGAAGTTTCCACTCTCGACCCCCAGCGAGCTTGCGGAGGAACCCGAGCTGGCCCCTCTGGAGATCCTCCGCTCGGTGGCGGAGGTGAGCCGGCGCGCGATCCTCGCGGCCCACCCTGACCTGGCCTCTCGCGACTCCCTCGACGAGGTCCCCGACGTCTCGCCGCGGCAGTACATCGCCGCCAGCATCCTCGGCACGCTCGAGCTGCTCACGGAAGGCGTCGACCACTACGTGGCCCACCTCGACGACCTCGCAGGGCGCCGGCCAATCAGGCGGCGAGACGACGACACCCCCTTCTAACGACCCTTGGAGGCAATCACCGACCCGCCGCAACTGAACCCGCCCTCACCCGGGAGGACCGATCCCGGTCCCCGCCGTGCGACACGAGCGGATTGGCCCTGCGCGCCTTCATGCGCTGTCGGCTCGGGCGGAGAACTGCCTCGAAACCATCGGGCGGTCCCCTGGTCCCCGGTGATTCCGCTGATCTGGGTGGTCCCACTGCGCAGCGGGGACACATCTGGAAGTCACCCATGGCCAGAGACCACCTCTCGGGCGGCCTGGGCGATGGTCTCGGGCTGCGGCAAGGCGCCTCCTCCAGGTGCGGGGGATAGTGGATGGGGACCTCGGCGGTGCAGACCCGTGCCACCGGCGCTTCCAGATCGTAGAAGGCGCCCACCAAGAGCTGCGCCGAGATCTCCGCCGCCAGGCTGCCGGTGCGCCAGCCCTCGTCGACCACCACCGCGCGGTGGGTTCGGCGCAACGAGGCCAGGAGCGCCGCGGTGTCGAGGGGCCGCAGCGTGCGCAGGTCGATCACCTCGGCATCGATGCCCTCGCTCGCCAGCTGTTCGGCGGCCCGCAGCGTCTTGCCCAGACAGCCTCCGTAGGTGATGAGCGTGAGGTCCCGGCCGGGGCGGCGCACCGCGGCGAGATCGAGGTCGACTGCTCCCTGGCCCCTTGCTCCGCCTCTGCGCCAGTTTTCTCTTCCTGGGTCTGGGCGAGCTGGTGCGCCGCCATCTCCGCCTGCGCCAGATCTGAGGCCTGCCGGGTGGCGTCCTGCGCGAGCGCCTCGTCGATGGCGTCGAGAGCCGCCCAGTCCGCGGCGTCGAACGAGCCGGATTCGGCCTGCTGGCGCTACCCGCTCCCCGACGGACGCACCTCGCTGACTCTCACCGGCCAGCAGGCCATTGCTCGTCTCGCTCTTTTGGTGCCGATGACCTTCGCATGATGCCCCTCCTTCGCTACAAGAAAGTCCGCTTGAGAGATGAGAGATGAGAGATGTAGGTCGGTAGCTGTCCGTCTATCGCGTCTGAAGTGGTGCGCTCCGGGGTGAGGGGGGGAGGGCCTCGTGGCCCTCGAGGTGGCAGTCGGCTATCTACCAGGTAGGTCTGACATCGTTCAGTGAGCGAAGCGGCGATTATCGCTTTCGCCGCCGCGCATCTTCTTCGAGTTTTTGGACGGTAGGACCGTCGAGCTGAAACCAAAGAGGGTGTCCGGTACCTCCACCGTCGGTCGGCTTCAAGATCCCGGATTGCACCCAGGTCTTGACAGCGCTAGGGGAAACCCCGAAGCGCTTAGCGACACCGTGGATCGAAATAAGACCATCGGCTCTCACATCGGGAGCTTTGCGTGCCCGGTGGGATGGTCGATAGAGGCCATACGCATAGCGTGCCCTCCGCAGCGCCGGAACGTCCCAGCGTCTGCCGTATCCAGTCATGAGCCCTTCGCGATTGAGGCAGGCGACGATGTCGACGTCCTCCTTGCCAGCGGCGAACTCCCGACGGATGACGAGCAAGGAATCGGCGGGTGTCGAGGTAGCCGTGTACTTGTCTTTGCGCGGCACCGTGAGCTCGCTCACCGCCCCTGTTTGCCAAAGCACCTGGATGCGGGTCCTTTTCTCCGGGACGTCGACAGGGGAGAGGGTCACCTCCTTCACCAACATCCGCAGCAGATTCTTGCGCTCTGCCTGGGTTGTGGTCGACGCGTTCCACACCGTCGGCAGATCCTTCGCTAGCGCTACGATTCGAGCGCGATCCTCGTCCGAGAGGTCAACCTTCTCACGGCGCCTCATCTCCTGGTGCTCACGCTCCGCGTCTTCCATCTCTTTCAGCTTGTCGTTCCACTCTCGCTCAAGCGTCCGCGCGACGACCCGATTGTCGGGGTCGATTGCCTTGTAGCGCCGCTCCGTGAGCTTCGCTTCATATCGAAGCCGCTCCAGGCGCAGCTTCCACTGCCCATCGACCTCTTGCGCTTGGCGTTCGGTTTCGTGCGCCACCGCCAGAGCCAGCTCGATCTCCGGCGGGCGAACCGCGGCCAGAAAGATCTCTGCGACCGCCCGATCGATCGCCTGCGCGGACACAGCCCAGCATACTGCGCCGAAGGTTACGTGGTTTGGCCGGCACTGATACTGGCCGTGGCGTTTCGCCCCCGGATAGCGGCTCGACATGCGGCGGCCACACTTGCCGCAGAGCGCCAGCCCTTGCAGCAGCGCTCCGCCCTCGCGCGCGGCGCCGCGGCGGTCCATGGACAAGCTCGTCCGGTTCTCCTTGAGCTTCTGCTGGTTCGCCACGTACTCCTCCCAGCAAATGTAGGCCGGGTGCCTATCCTTCAGGAAACTCTTCCACGCCTCCTGCTCGAGCCGCCTCTTCTGCCGACGCCGGATCTTGCCATTCACCAGACCCGTGCGCTCCTCGTGACGCCCGAAAGCGTATGCCCCGGCGTAGATAGGATTGTGCAGGATCGAGAGCACCAGCGTATGGCGCGCGGCGACCCAACGCAGCTCGCGGGCGGGAAGGTCCCTGGCCGGCAGCTTGAGTCCTTGCCCTGCGAAGTAGCGCGTCACCGAGTAGGCGCTCCCATCGAGGCGAAAGCGCTCGAACACCAACCGTATCGCACGCTGGACCTGCTCGTCCGGGTCGAGGCGAAAACGCAGCGTAGTTGAGTCCCAGACGTATCCCCCCGGCGGGCAGAAGTAGAGCTCGCCTCGGCGCGCCTTGCTCAACCTTCCGCCTTCGAGCCTCAGTCGCATCCAGTACTGCTCGGCTTCGCTCATCGTTCCCTTGAGGCCGAGCAAGAGACGGTCGTTGTAGTCGCGAGGATTGTAGACAGCCTGCTCGTCCACAATGACCACGTCCGCCAGCCCGCACAACTCCAGCAGCCTGTGCCAGTCCGCCGACGAGCGCGCCAGCCTCGAGACCTCCAGCGCAAAGATGGCTCCGATGCGGCCGTGCGCCACGTTCTCGGCCAAGCGCTGGAATCCTTCGCGCCACTCGGCGCTCGACCCGCTCTGGCCGAGATCCTCATCGATAACCTCGATGCGATCCGCAGGCCAGCCCAGTTGCGCCGCTCGCGCCTGGAGACCATATTGCCGCGCAGTGGATTCACGGTGCTGCAGGACCTGCTTGAGCGTGGATTGCCGCAGGTAGACCGTCGCTCCCCGCTCGGTGTGCGTCGGCAGAATCTTTTCGGGGATCATCGGCCACCTCCGCTCTCTGATCGCGTAGAGCCTTGCGCACGAGGCTCGCCCACGCGCCGAGCACATTCGTCTGGGCCGTCGCCGATAGCTCCGCCCAAAGCATCGGGGGAGAACGCATGACTGCTCGCTTGTTCAGGTCTAGGCGATGATGTTTGCTCCGATGTAGCGGAGCCGTCAAGCGCTTGGTGTGCGGCCGTGCGCGCCGCCGAGCAACCGCGAGCGAGCTTCTGCAGGCCAGCGACGCCCAGCTTCGCGTCGCGATCCCCCACTCGTACGGGAATCAAGCCCGTTGCCCGGTCCGTCCACTCGACGGGAAGGCGTAGGTGGCCGAGCTCTGGCTTCGGGTGCTCAACGACCGCGAATCGGCGACCCGAGTACCAATCCCGTTCAAGCCGCACCAGCGGTAGCTGGAGGCCCTTGAACGGATGCACCGCCATCGTCACGGTCACGAATTCCGCGTCTGGTAGCGGGCCAGGTGCAGTCTGGCGGTGGTGTCCC
>MHBL01000478.1 GCA_001803235.1 Lentisphaerae bacterium RIFOXYA12_64_32 | reverse complement strand
TTCCTGGGATTCGGAGTAGGTGTCAGCGCCCGCGTGCGGCGAGGCCAAGGGGGAGCGTGACCGAAGTGCCACCCCTGGCGGCGAGACTGCCCTGCTCGGTCATGGCGGGGCGGGCTCCATCGGCGCGACGCAGGCGTTGGGCGTTGGCGCCGCCAGAAGTCCAGTCACGGACTTCCAGATCGGGGCATCGGGCGCTCGGTCTGGTGGGGAATGGGCTTGGGGGGCTACCCGGTCAAACTCGCGCGAAAACGGTGGGAGAGGGGATACACCCAGACGCTCTTGATGGGGAGGGCATGGAGTCTGTCACTGTCGAGCTTGCCGCGACCCTGGGTGTCGCCAAGGCACAGCCAGTTGGCAGCCTTGTAACAGGTACCGGAGAAACGCTGCTTTTCGATGAAGGTTTCGAGGATGACGGGGCGGTAGCCGTAGCGCAGGTGCCAGTCGGCGGGGAGTCGGCGTGCGGCGAGGCCGAGCAGCTTCGAGGCGAGGTTCTTGGACGTGACCCAGGGGAGGACGAGGAAGCGGGCGTTGTTCACGACCAGGTGCAGCCGGCTCGCGCGCTTTTCGCGGGTCCAGCCGATGAATGTGTCACGTGGCGCGGTCTTCCACGCGGCCGCGCCGAAACCGAGCAGGGCGAGGATGCGGCCCTCGGCGTGAGCGAAGTAGCGCAGTTGGGCGCCGGGCAGCGGCTGGTAGCCAAGGTAGTGGTAGCGGTCGATGTACTCGTTCCACAGAAGGGAATCGCGTTTATCTGCAACGAGTTCAAGCCGCAGGTCCACGAATTCATCGACAGGGGTGGACAGGGGCGGTTGGGGATCGGCTTGCTGCGTACGGTGGACGTGGCGCTTGCCGTTGCCGTTCTTGCGGCGCGGCGGGGGTAGCAGGACGAGCCCGTCGTCCTGCATCCGCAGCAGCGCGACGCGGCAGCTCATGTCCTTGAGCCCGCCATCGGGCTTGCGCCACCCGAGCGTCTCGCAGACGAGCCGCGAGAGCGCCCAACGGGTCATCATCGGGTCCTCGGCGAGGAGCTGACGAATCCCGGCGAGCTCGGCGTCGGTGAACTCCCTGCCGCAGTACTTCATCATGTGCCTCGAACGGGGGTCAGGAGGATTCGGGTGGCAGCGCGCCGTGGCGCTGAAACACCGTGTGCAGCGACTCCCCCATCAAGGCACGGTCGCGCACCGTGGCGCCGAGAAGCATCATCACTTCGAAGTTCCGGAAGATCCCGAAGTGCTCACCGCAAAAGACCACGACCTTGTCACGGTTCCTCATCTCCAGTTGCCGACGGAACCGAGCGATGCCGGTGTCCTCGCCCTTGAACGCGGCCTCTTCGGCTTGTTCCTTGTAGCTGCGGAACGCCGAGACGAGTCCCATGCACATGAAGACGAAGTACGCGTGGACGCGCATCCCGGCCTCACTGCGCTTGGGATGGTGCTCGAGGAACCAGCTCTCCTTCGCCTCGCGGTTGCATGTGTTCTCGATCAGGCTGCGATCATCGTAGGCGTCGAAGGCGGCGAATGGATCTTTGTCCGGGTTGGTGGTCAGGAGCACTACCTCCTTTTCGGCGTCCGCTGGGGCACCGTCCCAACGCAGCACCACGGTGGCGTTGAGCAGCTTCGGCTGGAAGGTCTTCGAGTTGGCTGCGGACGAGGAACCCCCTGCTTTCCACCAGTCGCAGGGAAGCTCTCGGATGCCCACCACCACGGTTTTGCGCTCTTCCACCGTCGCGTTCTTCCCCGCCCCGTGCTTCACCTTTTCGATACGTTCTTTGTATGTGGTGCCCTCCAAGGATTGCCCTTGCAGGGCGAGCGCCTCCGCACGGCGAGCAATCTCGCGCGCGTCTGTTGTGATCGTCAGGTTGGACCTGGCCGGGATGTAGATGATGACATCGTCGCCATCGATCTTTGACAGGAGATCGCCGTCGAGAAAGCCGCGGTCCAGCGCCACCGAGCGGATCGTGGCGTAGCCCTCCACGTTCTTGCGGGCCTGGGACAGCACCTCGTAGGCGTGTTCGTTGTCCGCCACGTTAATCCCGTCGATCGTGATGGCCAGCGGAATACGCGACACCGGCTCCCAGACCACCCACACCTTCCAGCCGAACACCGTCACCTTGATCTTCTTCGCGCGCCGATTGGCGCGCACGTCCGGTCGCTTCTCGCGGGTGACGCTTGGTACTTCTTTCCCATCGTCGGTTTCGTAGCCCGGTGTCGCCTCATTATCTGTCGCATCGAGCACCGCGTCGATGCGCTTCGGAAACATCCCCTGCTTCGCGAGACAGCGGACCACCCCGTTGAACATCGCCGCGAGCTTTTCCTTGTCCACCGTGACGAGGTTGTCTGCCACCGTCTCATACGAGAACGCCCCGCGAATCTCCACCGGTTTCGTACGCCGGTCGAGCCCCCGGTCGTTGCTCCCGTCCCGAACCTGTGCGGCGTTGAATCCGAGCACCCCCATCAGCGCCTCGTCTGTCAGCAGCACGTCCCGCGTGGCCAGCATGCTTTGCATCCCGCCCACGCAGCGCATGATCGTGAACAACACGAACTGGAGGAATGGATAGAGCGCCCCTTCCCGGCTCTTCGGATCCAGGTCCCCCAGCAGATCCCAGGCGCCGATCTCCCGGATGAAGTGGAACAACTCGTCGAAGAACGCCGCCTCGTTCAGCGGGTAGACCTGATCCATCGTCCGCGTCTCGTGCAGCGTCCTCGCGACCTGCGCGTCGTTCCGCGTTGCGGTCTGCCAGCTCGACAGTTCCGCCAGCCGAGTCTGCAATTCCTTTCTGCTCGTCACCTTGTGAGTCATGCACCCACGCTATCGGGCGCCGTCTTCCGTGTCCAGCATTTTCTGGTGCCACCTCGCCAGGTGGTCTTCGGTACTCCCGGGACCTACTCCGAATCCCAGATGGGGGGGCTGATCTTGACAAGTGCGAGGAACTGATATAACGATATACCGAAACTAACCCGAGAGTCAACATGGGAAGACCGAAAAAAGACCGAACTGGCCTTTCAGGCCGCTGGCAGATGACAACTCTGCGACTTCCACGCTTTCTGGCCGACCAGATTCAAGATCTCGCACGCCTGCGCGGTCTGGATGAAGGGTGGCAGGTTCTCTTGATGCGGCCGCAGTTCTACATGGCGAATCCGGTCCCACCCCGGTATCCGCACCTTTGGCCTCTCCGGTGGAACGCTGATCGCGTGAGCGTCGGAAGAACGCGGAATTCCGCTGATCCCCCGGTTGAAGAAGCTGATTTCCCGGGCGGGATACCTGTGGTTTCCCCCTTGACAAGGCATACCGACGGGACGGAAGAGAAAAACAGCATCATGACCATCAGAAGGTGCACTTCCGATGCTCTTCCAGAATACTGCCACGATTGGAGCCCTGGGAAATCGGGATGTGTACGGCAGAAGGCCAAAAATAGCGGCTCATGTCCAACAGATTGCCTCGGTGACTTCACCGGGCTGGCAAAGGAGTGGGCAACCCTCATTGCCAATGGACAGGACGCCGACCTCGGGTTCTGCGATGGTCACCAGGGCGAGGTCTTGCTCCATCGTGAAGGCGCGAACCTCTACGTCCGACATTGCCCGGTGCCTGGAGTGCCTCACGGAATTCCAGCAGTATTGCTTGAACCTCGACTTTGGGTTCCTTCTCCGCCGAGCGTTTGATGGATCGGTCGTCGGACAGGAGCGATTTCTGGTCCTGCCTGGCGGCTTCCGACCTGCGAGCCATGCCGGCGGTGCTTGTGATCCGCGGGGCGTGTCCAGACCTGCCAGGGGACGAGACGGCAATCCACGTGATCCAGGTGGCGCGAAACCCAGCATCGGCCTTGGTGTGATGGATGGTCGGATACCAGCCATCCGCTCACCTTCCGCGGGTTCAGAATCTCTGTCCATTTCCAGCCCTTGCGGCAGCACGAACAAGTCCGAGAAATGCTGCTCCGCGGGGATGCTTGCTCGTGATGCCCCCATTATTTGGGCTTCCTCTTGGAGGTTGTGTGATGAAGTACCTTCTTCTCGTTGTCCTGTCCCTATCCGGCTGCGTCCGTGCCTACTCGGTCACGGCTCTGCAAGGATCGGACGCATATGTGATCGTCAAGACCGGTGGCGGAGGCACGCCCAGAATCTACGATTGCCGTTCGAATATCGGCAAGGAGTACGACCCGACCTGCACGCGGGTTGACTTCCGCGAGAAGGTGAAGCCGTCAAACTGAGCCGCAACGCCGCCTT
>MHBL01000477.1 GCA_001803235.1 Lentisphaerae bacterium RIFOXYA12_64_32 | reverse complement strand
TGCACCCACTCTGCGACCACGGCGAGGACTTGATCAAGCCTTCGCATAGAGCAACTTCCCCTCTCGCACCGCCGGGTACTCGATCGTGCCGACGATCTCCTTGCGCCACGCGAACTCCTCGGGCCGATCCACGACAATGTCCTTGGGAACGCGAATGTCGTGCAATGCCTTGCGGATGCGGAGGCAGGTCTCTCGTGTCGAATCTGTGCCGCTGACCACGACGAGCAGGTCGACATCGCTGTCCGGACCAGTCTGCCCACGGGCATAGGAGCCAAACAGAATGACCTGCTCTGGCTGGAACCGCGCGCCAGGTTGCTCTCTTTGGCTACGAGCGGGTGCGCCCGGACCGGCACGCGGGCGAGTCTTGAACTCCCCCGTCCAGACGCTATACTGGTTCCCTTCCCGGGGAGATGCCCGCAGCCTGCGTTGGCACCCGGGCGCGCGTCCTGAATGATGAAGAGACGCCCGCACGAACCAGCGCCGGGGCATTCCCTCCGTCCCAGCCAGGTTCATGGGTCGCGGTGAGATTTGGATGTCAATACCGGCACAATCGTCAGCGGCGGCAAAGCCGCCGCTTGACACTGTCATGGAACTGTTGACGCCTGAGCATGTGCGGTTTCAGTACCGCCTTGCCGGTGCAGGTTCGCGTGCTTTCGCTTTCTGCCTTGACGCCGTGGTCAAGAGCGGCGCGTACATCGGCTTCGGCCTTCTCACGAAGTACTCCGAAGGTTTTGGCTGGGGCAGCATGCTGGTCTTGATGTTCATCCTCGAGTGGCTGTATTTCGTCGGTTTCGAGATCTTCTGGAACGGCCAGTCCCCCGGCAAGCGCGTGCTCGGCCTGCGGGTCATCGGCATCGACGGGACCCCGCTGACCTGGCAGCAAAGCGTCGTCCGCAACCTGCTTCGACCGGCCGACCAATTCCCGCTCGTGTACGGCGTCGGCGTGATCTCGGCCATTTTGTCCAGCAAGGCTCAGCGTCTGGGCGACATGGCCGCCGGCACCATGGTCGTGGTCGAAGACCGTCCATCCCGCATGCCCGGTCGCGACGACATCCCGCCGGATATCGAGCCGCTCGTTATGCAGCTCCCCGCCGGGATGCGACTGGAACGCGACCTGCGCCAGGCCGTGCTGCTGTACGGGGCCAAGCGCGCCAACCTGCCCGCGGCCTTGCGCGAAGAGCTTATCCGCCCCCTGGTCCCCCGGCTGCTGGCCGTCACCAACATGCCCCAGGAACTCGATCCGGACCGCGTGGTTGCCGCCGTCTGTATCGCCCTGACCCAACCCACGGGTACGGAAAAGGAGCTGGGGCGTGACTGAACGAGGACAAACACAGACGCTGGCCCTGGACCGCCAGACGCGCCGCTGGCTGCGCCTGGAACATCTGACCTATCTTCTGGGCAGTTCGCGGGTGGAAGGCGGCGCCGGACGTCACGTGACACAGTTCTGCCGGCTCTATCGCGACCTGTGCAGCGACCTGTGCCTGGCCAACGCGCGCCAGCTCTCCGAACCGGTCATTCAGTACCTGCACTCCCTCGTCTCCCGGGCGCACTCGCAGCTCTACCGTTCCGTGGCCCAGCCGCTGCCGCGCTGGCCGCGCCTGCGTGAGATCCTGCTCCGGGACGTGCCCCCAAGAATCTACCGCGACCCATGCTTCCGGGTGGCCATGGTGACGTTCTTCCTGCCGTTCCTGCTGTCCATGGCCCTGGCCTATTTCGAGGTGGACTACTCGCGCGCCGTGCTCGGCGAGTCCATGATGTCACAACTGGAGAGCATGTACGGGGAAGCGCCAAGCGGCCGCAATCTGCCCGTCAACGTGGCCATGAGCAGTTTCTACATCCGCAACAACCTGACCATCGCGTTGCAGTGTTTCGCCACCGGCATATTCTTCGGTTTGGGCAGTGTGCTGTCCTTGTTCCTGAACGGCTTCCTGCTCGGTGCGATCTTCGGCTGCATGCTCAGCAGCTCCTGTGGGCCTAACTTCGTCACCTTCGTTCTGTCCCATGCACCGTTCGAGCTCACCGGCATCGCGGTCGCCGGCGCCGCGGGAATGAAGCTGGGCTACTCGCTGGTGGACACCAACGGCTACTCGCGCCTCGCCGCGCTGCGCCGCACCGCCCGCGAGTCGATACCCATGATCGGGGTCGCCTCCGCCCTCATCCTCATGGCCGCCTTCATCGAAGGCTTCTGGTCGCCCCTGCCCGTACCCATCTTCTTCAAGTACGGGCTCTGCGCGCTGTCGTGCGCCATCCTCGTCGTTTACTTCCTGGTCCTGGGACGGAGGGCGCCGCATGAAACTTGACGCCTGCCGCATCCGGCTCCGGGAACGAACGATCTGGGAGGTGCAGGACCTCGCGTTTCTCTTCCTGCGCCAGAACTTTTCGAAATTCTTCGTTTTGGGAGTCCTCCTGGGAGTCCCCTTCGTCCTGACCCTCTACGGCCTGTGCCGTTGGGCCGAGTTCAACACCGGACGCCCCGATTCTCTGCTCAAGGTCTACCTGGTGCTCGTAGCCGCCCTCTTCCTCACGCTGCTGTTCCGCTTGCCGTTCCTCGCCTTAGCCGCAGACGCGGTATTCACCACGGAAGTCTCGCCCCTGGCCGCTACCGGCGTGCTGCTCCGAACCCGCTTCTCAACCCCCTGGCGCCTGGCGGCCGCACGACTGCTGCCCATCGTCACCGTCGTCGGCCTCGGCCTGAAATGGTACACCGAGTACTTTCTCGAAGAGATCATCCTCCTCGAGGGCCTGTCCACAAAAGACCTCGCCGTGCGAGTCCGGAACTTCCGCGAGCAGCTTGGCCTGCAGTACCGGCTCTTCCTCGCGGCCAACGCCTTCACCGGGGCTTTGGTTCTCATTGGCGTCTACATGACCTGGTACACCGTCAAGCTGGTGTTCCTCCGCGAGGTCGACGTCCGGATCTCCGTGCGCGTCCTGGGCGAGATACCCTTCCTGGCCGGGTTGGCCGTGAGCCAGATCTACTGCTGCGTCGCCAAATTCATGTACTATCTCAATCTGCGGACCATCCACGAAGGCTGGGACCTGTTCCTCGCCGTGCGCCGCGTGCAGGCCGTACCGCAACCCCTCGCCGGCCGCCAACGCCGAATGGTCCCACAGACGTCGCCGGCAACGCCGCCCCTGGCCGACCCCGCGGCGACCCACGCAAAGGTGCTGGAGTGACCGCACAGCCCCCCAACTTAAACCAACACATCGATGAGGAAGCACTGCCGCACGCGCGTCCTGAAGCACTGCCGCACGCGCGTCCTGCGGGTAGTCTCCCGCTCGTAGTTCCGCCTTCAGGGCGTGTCGATTTAACCACCTCAGATGCGCAACCACGCCCAACGTGGCCGGACCGGCTCGGTCCGGCATGCGGGAGCGAGCCGCTCCCGCTTTTCCCGTAACCGCGCGCAACCCGGACCGCGTAAACGCGGGACTACCAACCTGAGCGGGTCCCGTTCCGGTTTGAGTTGGAGAGCATTCAGCGCGGCAGCACTGCCCGCCCGGTGCTTCATCCTTGCTCTGCTGCTCCTGCCTCTGGCCGCGCCCGCACCACGTGCCGCCGACCGGCCAACGACCATCCGCGAAGTCCGCGACCTCCTGACCCGCGGCCGCTACCCCTGGTACGATCCGGAAAAGGACGCTCCCAAGGGGCTCAAACTCCGCCTCGAAGACCGGGAGATGTCCCTGAAATTCTGGCTCTACCACGTGGTGACCATGCTGGTGACCGCGTTCATCGTCACCGGCCTCGCCTTCACCCTCATGCGGCTCATCCAGTACTCGCGCCATGCGCAACGGCCCACCGTGCCGGTCAGGAAACCCATCCGCCGGCTTGGCGGCGCTTCCGCGCGCACCCTGCAACTCCCCGACCCCACGGTTCTCGACCCGTTTGCCGAGGCCCAGGCAGCCGCGACACGCGGGGATTTCCGCACCGCTGTCGTCCACCTGTTCGGCCACCTCCTTGCCCGCATGGATCGGCACCATATCCTGCGCCTGCACCCGGGACGCACGAACCGCCAGTACCTCTACGAAATCCGAGACCGCTGCCACCGCGACACCTTCCAGCAGCTCGCGCGCCTGTTCGAGCGCGTGGTCTTCGGCGCCCGCGCCGCTGACCAGACACTCTATGAACAGGCCATGACCCTGGTCCTGAACTTCGACGAGTCTCTGGCCACGGACGCCGGCCAGCCCGCCGTGGCACCGCCCCACGGCACCCCCCGGCCAGGAGCAGGACCCGCATGACGCACCCACGTCACAAGCCCTGTTCTCTTGCGCCGGCGGCCCGGAACGCGGGCCTGGCGCTGGCCGCCCTGCTCCTCCTCACCGTCCTGTGCGGATGCCAGGGCCGGTACCGTTTCGACTACGGCAAGACCAATGGTCGCAGCGTCAACGGAGTGAAAGTCTTCTTTGACCTTCTGCGGACACGCGGGCACACCGTGAACCGCTGCTTCAGCCTCGATGCTCAAGTCCTGAAGGACGCCGATGTGGCAGTCCTGATACAGAAGGCGCCCGGGATGCCGCCCATGCTGGAGGAGTGGCTCGCCTGCTGGTTGACCAGCAGCGAAGACCGGACCCTGGTGTTTGTCGCCCGCGACCTCGATGCGTCCATCCTGTTCTGGAACGACGTCTGTCGGCAACTCAAAGAGGCGCACGAGTGGGAACTCCTCGTGTTCGCCGAAAATACGCGGCTGGAAATCGAAGCCCAGATCGACGAAGCCCGCGCCGCCGGCGCGTTCTGGGGCGGCTTGTTCCCATTCGCCGATACGCAGGAGCATGTGCCCCCGCCCGCGCGCCTTCCCGTCGGCCCCGCCGATCCCCTGGCGACTGACGTACAACCGGGCACCAGCCTGCTGCTGAGAACGCATCCGGTGCCGCGCTCCGACACCGACACGGCCCTGCTGCACGTCGGCGACCGGCCGTTCGCAATCGAAACCAAGTTCGGACCCGCAAAGGTGCTCATCCTCGCCAACGCCACATTCCTGCTCAACTACTCGCTGATCGACCACGAGAACCGCATCATGGCCGCAAACCTGGCCGACCGCCTTGGGCCGAACCGACGCATCTGCTTCCTCGAGGCCGAAGACCTCTGCTCCGCCCTGCAACGTGGCCGCGAACGTCGCGATCTGTGGACCCTGAAGCTGTACAACCCGTTCGCGTTCCTGCAGCAGGGCCCCATCCTTATCGTTGTACTGCACTGGCTCGCCGTCGGACTCATTTTCCTCGCCTGCCGAGCGCCCATCTTCGGCAGACCCCGGGGCGGCGCCGAAGCGCCCCGACACCGGTTCGCCAGTCACATTGAGGCGTACGGACGACTCCTGGAGCGCACCGGAGACCGCGAGTATGCCCAGGAACTCATCACGGAGTATCGAAACCGACACAAGACGAAGGAGCGACCTGTGCAATAAGGGCGGCTCGGCGACCCCACCGGCCTCGCGCCGGTGGTGAAGCTGAAGCAGGTCCGAGGGCTAGCCCGGCCGTCTGACCACCCCCTCTTCTCCGGGCAGACCGCAACCGCGGTCCGCCCGGAGAAGAGGGAATCACGGGGGGCGGCGGTCCATCCAGCCAACCGACCTCCTTCACCACCGGCACAAGGCCGGTGGGGTCGGGCTGTTGCGCAGGTCGCAAAGTCAGGAGAGCAACGTACGATGGAAACCGATCGCGATCTCACCGCTGTTTCGACCAAACTGACCCAACTCAAGGCGGAACTGCACCGCGTCTTCGTCGGTCAGGACGAAGTCGTCGAGGGCATTCTGGTGGCCTTCTTCGCGGGCGGCCACGTACTCGTCGAAGGCGTGCCTGGCCTGGGCAAGACCCTTCTCGCCAAGACGCTCAGCCGCCTGATCAGCTGCAAGTTCAACCGCATTCAGTTCACCCCGGACCTGATGCCGTCGGACATCACCGGCTCACACGTCTTCAACATGAAGACGCAGGAGTTCGACTTCTATCCCGGCCCGGTATTCACCAACATCATCCTGGCGGACGAGATCAACCGTGCGCCGGCCAAGACCCATTCCGCTCTGCTCCAGGTCATGGAAGAGCACCAAGTCACGATCGACGCCAAGACGTACACGCTCGAGCCACCGTTCTTTGCCATCGCCACGCAGAACCCGCTCGAAACGGAGGGGACCTACGCGCTGCCGGAAGCCCAGATCGACCGCTTCATGTTCAAGTTGCTCATCCCCTACCCCCCGGAAGACCACGAGGAAGAAATCCTGCGCCTGTCCATCAGCGGCACGTCGGCGCCTGAACGCGTCCTGGAGACACTGCAACCCGTCGTGACCAGTGCTGAGGTCATGAAGTTGCGCCAACAGTTCGAAACCGTCCGCGTCGAACCGGCCGTGATCCGATACGCCAACCAGATCGTGCGGGCCACGCGCTCTTGGCGCGACATGTACCAAGGCGCTTCACCGCGCGCCGGCATCACCCTGCTGCGCGGCGCCCGAGTAGAGGCGGTGCTCGGGGGCCGCGACTTCGTCACGCCGGACGATGTCCGGGCCATCTGCCTCCCCAGCCTGCGACACCGCGTCGCACTCACGCCCGAATCGGAAGTCGAAGGGCGCGATGTGGACAGTGTCCTCAACGAAGTCATCGAATCCGTCGAGGTCCCGCGCCAGTGAAGATCACCACCGTGCCCAACTGGAACGCCGTCGTCCTGGCCGCTCTGCCGGCCGGGTTGTCGGTGTCCGTGTTGTTCGCGGAGACGACCCTCTATCCGATCCTCATCCTCGACGGGATCCTGCTCTCTTTGCTGATTATCGACTACCTCACCATCCCGAGACGCGCCGACTTCGCCGTCGAACGTGACCTGCAACACACCTTCGCACTCAGCCGCTTCTACCCCGTGACCATCACGGTCACCAACCACCTGCAACGGGATTTGTCCCTGCAGGTCAACGACAGCCTCCCCGACGTGGCTGAAGCCAAGGGCACTCCGGCACGGTTTCGGCTCGCGCCGCGGAGTCGGGTCTCCTTCGACTACCACCTCGCCCTGCACTCGCGCGGCAGCCATCAACTCGACCGCGTCTACCTCCGTGTGCCAAGCCGCGTCGGCCTCTGGCAGCGGATCATCGACTTCCCCGTACCCGCCGTCGTCAATGTCTATCCCGACCTGCAGCAGATGACCGACTACCTGACCCTGGCCCGACACCACCAAGTCAGCCTCATGGGGATTCGGCAACTGCACCGGGCCGGCGGCGACAACGAGTTCGAACGGTTGAAAGAGTACCAGACCGACGACGAGTTCCGCCACATCGCCTGGCGCGCCACCGCACGCCAGGGCCAACTCATCACCAAGATGTTCCAGATGAACGAAAACCAGTCCGTCATCTTCATGCTGGATTGCGGACGGATGATGCTGGGCCAAGTGCGCTCAACCCGACTGATCGACTATGCCCTCAACGCCATCCTCATGCTGACCTCCATCGCCTTGCGCAATCACGACAAAGTGGGACTGGTCACTTTCGCCGGCCAGGTCGCGTCCTATCTGCCGCCCAAAGGCGGGCCGGGCCAGATGAAGCGCATCATCCACGCCAGCTATGACCGCTTCGCCGCCGACCAGCCCTCCGATTTCCGCGCCGCCCTGGAGTACCTCAACGGCAAGTGGCGCCGGCGCACACTCCTGATCCTGATCACTCAGGCGATCGATGACCTGACTTTCGCTGACCTTAAGAAGTATTTCGCCCCCTTGCTGACACGGCACCTGCCGCTCCTCGTCGTCCTGCGCGACCGCGACATCGAAGACATCGCGAATACCCAGCCGAATACCACCGCCGCCTTTTACCGCACTGCGGCCGCCGCCGAGTACCTCACCTGGCGGCAGCGCCACGTCGAAGACCTGCGCCGCGCCGGCATTCTCTGCCTCGACGTACACCCCGACAATCTCAACACGACCCTGATCAACGAATACCTGCGCATCAAGGCCGAACATCTCCTGTGACCGCCCGGGCATATGGGCAAACAGCCACTAGGGAAACCGGGGTATGAGTGACCACAACCCCATCCCCTTCCCCAAAGACGACGACAACCCGTACCGTCCGCCCCAGACTATCCTCGCCTTCCCGCCTGCCGCCAGTCCACCACCGTGGGACGACACGACCCCCAACGGGTCCCGGATCCATGTCGGGCAACGCCGAACCTTCCGAGGGCGCCGACTCCTCTTCTGCTACGCCACCGCCCTGACCGCTTTCCTAGTCCACCTCTCCGCCATCGGCATCCTTTTCGCCTGGCAGCTGATCTACGTCGGTTCGACGGTCTCCCTGGTGCTCGTCTTCGTCATGGCCGGAATCAGCCTCGCCCTCGCGTTCCCCGTCTACGAAGGCTGGAACCCTCTGCTTATTAGGCCATTCTGGCGCAAGGGAGCAGACCCCCGCACGGAGTTTATAGTTGAGCTTCAACTCCTGCCCCGCCTGCCCCGCCACGGCTGCGAGCGACTCGACACCGCAGACGACATCGGTCGCTGGGTGTTCACCCCGACACGGGTGGACTACACCGGCGATAGTATCGAACTGAGCCTGTTACGGCAGGACGTCCTGGCGACCGGGGCGGCATGGCTGCTCCGCGATGGCTCCTCGATCCTCACGCCCGACACTCGCCTAACGCTCGCGTCGCCATTACTCGGCCGCAGTGCCCTGCGCATCGGCATGCGCGAGGGATGCGTCGGACCCATCAAGTGGTTCCGATGCCTACGCTTCCGTGCCGCGCTGAAAGCTTGGATGAACAACGATGCCCGTACCGCATCGGCGCCCGAGAGGAACCGCACATGAAGCCCCGAATACGCAATATGAAACTGGCGGACTACGCACCCGTCGTCGCCTTGTGGCGCCAAACACCCGGCATCGGACTGGACGACCACAGTGACTCGCGCCGAGGCATTGCACGCTACCTCAGACGCAACCCCCGTCTCAGCTTCGTTGCGTGTGACGGAGACTGTATCGTTGGCGCCGTGCTCTCGGGACACGACGGACGCCGTGGCTACCTGCATCACCTCGCCGTGCTGCCGTCACACCGGGGCATGGGCCTGGGGCAGAACCTGATGATGCGTTGCCTTAATGCCCTGGCACGCCAGGGCGTCCCCAAGTGCAATATCTTCCTCTTCGACAGTAACGACAGCGGCCGGGCATTCTGGGAACACAACGGCTGGAAACAACGCCCCGACTTGCGCCTGCTACAGAAAATGACCCGCGAGACGTGAAGCGACGGGGAGGGTAAGAGGTTTCAGGTGTCAGGTGTCAGGGATGAAGGCCAATGCTGCTGACTCACATTTTGCATTTATCCTTTGTATTATTACTTCCTGCCGTACATCATTTTACAGCACAAGAAGCAGGATCATTCGGTGTTACTGACAAGACACTGCCTCGGTGCTGGAGGATCGCGCCGTCCGTCCCCAACGGGGACGCGCATGTCCAGCCCAGGGTCGGATGACCCTGGGTCTTGTGGCGTGCTCCCCTACTCATCCCCCACGGCGCGGAACACCAGCTCGGGGCGGATCTCGCTGCGCGCCAGTATTTCCGGCGTTGTGATGCCGGTCAGAACCAAAGCCGTCCGGTAGCCGAAGTCGCGCCCGCCCGCCACGTCACCGGTGAGCGAATCCCCGACCATGATCACGCGGGGCCGCGGAATCGTACGCTGCACGCGGGACTCGAAGCGCATGTGACTGTAGCGGAAAATAGGCGCGTAAGGCTTGCCGAGGTAAACGGGCGCGATCTCGATACCACGGGTCCGACACAGCAGTTGGATGAACCGCGACACCGCCCCGGCAGCAATCTCCAACCCGCCCTGTCCCACTGGAAACACGTCGTCCGGGTTGGGTACGATGATGGGCGCCTGCGGATTCCGCAGCAGGAAGTTGAGTGCGACCGTGATCACCCGTTCCCAGTCGTAGCGCTCCTCCCCGACAATGATCCCCGCGCACTCCCCGATCGCGCCCGGGTCCGTCGTCACCCGCAATCCCGCGCGCTGTGCGTAGCACGGCGTGCCCACCGTGCCCATGAGATAGAAAAGCTGCCCGGCCAGGTTTCGTTCCCGCACCAGTTCGATCAGACCGTGCGAGGCCGACACGATCTCCTCCAAGGCAAAGTCCAGTTCCGACTTGCGCAACAGTTCGATCTTCTGCTCCGGCGAGTTACCGCCGTCGTTCGTCAACAGGGCAAAGGGAACCTGCTCCTGACGCAACCACGCGATCAGTTCCCGGCTGCCCGGAGCAGGACGCCCGCCCCGAGTCAAGACCCCATCCACGTCGAACACAACCGCATCCACCTCGCAGCGGTGCAACCGCAACCACGTGGTGAACGACTCGGCAACAAGACCACCGTTCGGGAGCAAGTTGGAGGAAGGCATAGTCTACGAGGTGTCCGGTTTATTCGGGGATGAAGAACCGCAGTGTTCAGGCCGCCCCCTCCCTGGAGCGCCCGCGTCTCGCGGGCTGAACCGTCACCGGGTGTGCAGGTGCGTGCGGCGGTGTTCAGAGGTCAGGGGGGGAATGACGCGCTTTAGAACGCTCGCGGAAATCGACCATCGACCCTCGACACCCGACACGCTCGAACTCGCCCCTTCCTCCGTCACAGCCCCAGGATCCGCTCCGCATTGCCGTGCGTCACCTTGTCGTAAACCGCCTGCGAGATACGTTTCTCAGCTAGGCCGGCATCCAGGACATTCTTCAACCAGACCAGGACATCCGCCCGGTTCGCCGGCGAACACACATCGGTACCAAACAGCAACTGGTCCTGGAACTCATCGAGGAACTCGTACCCGAACGCCGGGTCGCGGCTCACGGCATTGTGACCGCTGCCCGCCGACAAGTCGCCGCACACGGTCGGATAGCGCCGCATCAGTTCCGGCACTCGCCCGCCCTTCACGACCGGGCCCTTCGGATATCCGCCCCAGGTTTCGGCCGTCACGTCCGCACTCATGTGCGCCCAAAACGACTGCGAGTGGCACAGGAACACCAGTTCCGGGTGCGCCTGCACCTGCTTCTCGAACCGCGGCAGGCCCAGTTCGTCGATCAACCCGTAAATATTCCCGTCGCGCACGGCCACGTGGAACGTCACCGGCATGCTACACTTCTGCGCATGATCGAACAGGTTCGTCACGCGCGGGTCGTCAAACCACAAGTTGGCGCACACTTCACCGATCCCTTTGCAGCCCTTCGCCTTGTAGTGCTCCAAGAGCGGTGAGAAGTCAGCCTTCGGCGTGTTGAACATCAGACGCGGATCGAGATTGCAGAACGGAATGAACCGGTCCGGGTACCGCGCGGCAACATCCAGAATCTCCTCGTTCGACTGCACCATGTGCAAGCACTCAGGGTTCACGCACGGCAACAGGACCGCCTTGGTTATCCCCACCTCGTCATACATGGCGATCAACTGTTCCGGCGTGGCAAACGGTTCCTTGCGGCCGGGGAACACCAACTCCGGGTACGTCGTCGTGTGACCGTGAATGTCGATGAACATCGTTGCGCCTCCTGAATGGTTGTGACGTGCGCCCGCTCTTGCCCCTCCCCGCGTCCCTCAACGCACGAACCGGATCAGGCCGGCTTCGGGCACGTACCAGGTGCAGTTGCCGGTGCCACGCCACATGACCCAGGGGTCCTCGCCTTGCTTACGAACCGCCAGGTTGAACGGGAACTTCAAGTTCGCGTTCGGGTCGATCCCCAGCGACGCAAACGGGATGCGCATTTCCACGACCCAGCGCCCGGCGTCAATGACCGCAGCCGCACACTGCACGTTCTCGCCCGCCTTGCGGACGGCGTCCGGCGGCGCACCGGCCTCGTCACTGGAACTGACCTTGCCGCTGGTGAACCCGCGCAGGACGAGGGTCGGCGCTTTGGCGCCTAGCGCGGGGTTGCTCAGCGACACCTCGATCGCGTCGTTGGCGCCCCAGGCGTCGTCGCGCTCCATCGCGATGTCCTTGCTGACCGCGTTGTCGAACGCCACATACAGCGCCTGGTCGTCCCAGGCGAGCCAGGCCTTGGACGGGAACGCGACCTTCTCGCCCTCGACGCCCTCCTGCACAACGATGCCTTTGGTCGGGTCAAGGCCAAACCACTCCTCCGGCGTGAACTTGCCGTCGATCGTCACCGCCCCCGGGAGTCGCGGTACGTCGAACACGGGCGCGGGGCCGGCCACGCGCGGCGGCTTCGGCTTGGCAGGCGGCGGGACCGGGTCCTGGCGCAGCACGGTGCGGACCGGCCACGAAGCGCGATCCGGACTGGCATACAACCCGATCTCCCTGAACGGGATCTGCCTGAAACCAAGTTTCATCGCCGGCGAGTCGTCCTTGAGCCGGAAATCCGCTGGCGGCTTGCCGACAAACCGCGGGTCTTCGTCAATCAGATTATTCTCGAACTTGACCAACGGCACCGCCTTGCCCTCCGTCCAGCCCCACTTGCCGCCCCAGCAGACGCTGCGCGCGACCACGTTGCCTTTCGGCGCCAACGGTTCGTCCGAGAGGATGTTGAGCAGTTCCGGGTACTTCGTGGACCACGGCGGTTGCTGGTAGTTCAGGTCGTGCAGCTCCTTGGTGGCAAACGTGCCGACGCCCTTGGCCCAGCCCAGGCCGCGCGCATCGATGCTGAACGCCTTCGGGCAGTTGATGAACATGTTGTTGGTGATGGGGTTGTCACGGCCGCCGCCGATCAGGATGGGCCCGGCGACGTCGTAGAAGATGTTACTCGAAATGTCCGCCGACGAGAAGCAGTCGTCCAGGTACACGCCCCAGCAGCCCTTGCCCTCGAAGCCGTGGATGTTGTGCAGGTAGTTGTAGCGAATCTTGTGCCCGCGCATCGACCAGGTCTCGTCCGGCGGCGAGGTGTAGATCGCGCCGGCGTCGTTCGACTGAAAGACCGCACTGTGGATTTCGTTGTACTCGATGGTCATGTCGTTGTCCGCAAAACCGATGGCAATGTGCGGAACATGGTCGATCAGGTTGTGAGTGGCGCGGTTGCCGACGCCCCGCAACGCGATCGCCTGCTGGTACACCGGGTCCCAGCGCGAGGTGTGGTGGACGTGGTTGTTGTCCGCATAGTGCCCGGCAGGCGTAAGCGTCTTGCGGTCGCCGCCCTCCAGGTGAATGCCGCCCTGCCCCGTCTGGTACACGTCACAACCGATCACGCCGTGCCGCGTCCCGCCGTACGCCTTCACCGCCCAGTTGCCCATGTTCCGAATCGTGCACCCCACAACACGCACGTTCGTGCCGCCTTTGATAACAAACGCCGTGCCGCGCCCGGCCTCGACGAGCAGGCCGCGGAAGGTGACATTCGCCACGTCGTTGAGCTGGAACAGGTCACGCACCGCGGACACAGCGGCTGTTCCTTTCGACGGCGCGCTCGGCGGCCAGAAGTAGAGGACGCTTGTGTCCCGGTCCAGGTACCACTCGCCGGGCGTGTCGAGCTCGGGCAGCACGTTCTCGGCATAGAACCACTGGCCCTTGCGAACGTTGTACTTCCGGGCCGGGTCCGGCTTGGCGGCCAGACTGATGGTGTTCGATGCCGCGTCCACGCTGCCGAGCGGCAGCCGCATGTCTGCCCAGTCCCAGACCCAGAACCCGTGCAGCCAGATGTCTTTCTCCCTGCCCCAAAGCCCGGGACGCGGGTCGTCACACACGAACCGGCCCTCGGGCGTGTCGGCTTGCCCCTTCTTGACCACACCGTTGGCGTCCAGCACCGCGCTGATGTGCATGTACCCCTCGTTCGGGTAGCGCGCCAAGGTCATCGGCTTGTCATTGAAAAAGAGTTCCAAGCCCGGGTCGGACCGGTACGTCCCGGCATTGTTGATGCCCTGCAGGTCCGTGATTCCCAGGGCCTTGAGGTCCGCCTGGTAGACGTTGCCTCGCGCGGCCGGGTCGAGCCGTTCCACGATCGCCGGGTCAGTGACCGGCACCCAACCGGTCACGGTCTTACCGCCGATGATGCGAACCGGCTTGCCCTTTGCGGCACGGTACTCGATCGGGCAAGCCTCGGTGCCGGAGTCCTCCGCGGTGAACTCCAAAGGCCGCGCCAATTCGTAGACGCCGCCGCGCACGGAAACCACCACGCCGCCCTGCGGCAACGGCCCGGTCTTCTTCAGCGCCCGAATGGCGTCACGCGCCCGATCCAGCGTCAGGAACGGCTTGGCCTTCGTGCCGGGATTCGCATCACTCCCGCCAGGCGCAACGTAAAACATGGCGCCAGGCGCCGGCGCGTCGACGCGCGCCGGCCCCGTCACGCAGGATTGCATCCCCACCATCGCGCACAGAAGCAGACCCGTGTTGCGTACGTTCATTTCCTTGAACCCTCCACCCTGAGTTGACTGAAATCCGGACGACGACACGGCTGGCAAGATAGCGGCGAGCCCGGAACGATGCAAGAGCGGAAGCGTGAAGCGTCGTAATGCGTCAGCGCCCCCCGGCCGGCGGACCGGCCGATCATAAGGTTGGTGTTACTCGTGCCGGTTCGCGCCACCGCGGGTCTTGCATGCCTGCCGTAGCGGCTCCGCGAAGGCAGGCGCCCGCGGGGCGACGATCGGGGGAAAGAGGGCGGACGGCCCGCCCCTCTTCCCCCCATCGTCGCCCCGCCCGAACGAGCCAGGCGGCGGCGCAGATTGACACGCGAGTAACATGGGAGTTGCGGGTGCACGGTTGGGCGGTAGATGGCCAAAGTGCCGGGAGCGGCTCCCTCCCGCGGGTGTCGGAGCGAGCCGCTCCGACCACTTTAGGCAGCAGCCCAGGTCAGACTTCGACCTTATCTCCACCCGCCACTGACGTTTCACGCCAAATCGTTAACGGGTTCCGCCGTCGCACCAAACCCGTGCTATATTTGCATTCCGGCCGGACAGAACCGTTCCGCATGGGGTTGCACCGGCACCTCCGGGCGGGATGCGGTGCCTGCCGGTGCCCGTAACAGGGAAAGAGGGGGACACACAACTTTACGATGTGAAATGGACGCACCCAAGCAGCCCGCTATCCCCGATAAGCCCTGGCAGAAGGACGTTGCGGACCTCGCGCAACTCCTCCAGTCCAATCCCCAGACCGGGTTGACCTCGACCGAGGCGGACCAGCGGCTCCGCACCTACGGCCCCAATCAACTTCACGAGAAGAAGGGCCCCGGCCCCTGGCGGCTTCTCTTCTCGCAATTCGACGACTTCATCGTCTGGGTGCTCATTGGCGCCGCAGTGGTCTCGGGAGTCCTGGGCGAGTGGATCGATTGCCTCGCCATCGTCGGCATTGTCATTCTCAACGCCATCCTCGGGTTCATCCAGGAGTACCGTGCCGAGAAGGCCCTGGCCGCCCTGCGGAAACTCTCCAGCCCCAACTCGAAAGCCTGGCGCGACGGGACGCAGCGGGTGCTCCCCTCCGCCCAGCTCGTGCCCGGTGACGTCGTCGAACTCGAGGCGGGCGACAGCATTCCGGCCGACGCGCGGGTCGTCCACCACACCGCCAATTTCGCCGCCCAGGAAGCCAGCCTCACGGGCGAGTCCACGCCTGTGGTCAAGAACGTCAAGACACTCGCCGCAGAGGAACTCGGACTTGGCGACCGCACGAACATGCTGTTCATGGGCACCCCCATCGTCTCCGGTCGCGGCCGCGCCATGATCAGTGCAACCGGGATGCAGACGGAACTGGGCAAAATCGCCGGCATGATCGATTCGGTCCAGGAAGAGCAGACCCCCCTGCAACGCAAGCTGGAAGATTTCGGCAAGCTTCTGGTCAAAATCTGCTTTATTCTGATCCTGATGGTCTTCGCGATGCAGATGGTTCGCGGCGGCAAGCTCCTGGACGTCTTCCTGACGTCCGTGAGCCTGGCGGTGGCCGCCATTCCGGAAGGGCTGCCGGCCGTGGTGACCATTGCGCTGGCGCTGGGTGTGCAGCGCATGGTGCGCCGCCACGTGCTGATCCGCAAGCTCCCCTCCGTCGAATCCCTCGGGTGCGCCACGGTCATCTGCTCGGACAAAACCGGGACTCTGACCCGCAACGAGATGACCGTGCAGGCCGTGTACGCCGGCGGCACTCTCTACCGCGTCACCGGCGTCGGCTACGAACCGCAGGGCGAGTTCCAGACGGACACGGGCAAGGTCGATCCGACGACGGTCCCGTCATTGCTCGACTGCCTCACGGCCGGCGTGCTCTGCAATGGTGCCCAACTCAACCAGGAGTCGGACCGCTGGCGGATCGTCGGCGACCCCACCGAAGGCAGTCTCCTCACCTGCGCCGCCAAGGCCGGCCTGCAGAAGACCGCACTCGAGAACACGCATGCCGCCATTGAAGAACTGCCGTTCGATTCCGACCGCAAGAAGATGACGATCATCCGCCGCTCGGCCGACGGCAAGACGGTGGCCTACGTGAAGGGCGCCCCGGACCTGCTGCTGCACGACTGCGCCTGGATCGTGGAGAACGGCACACGCCGCGCCATAGCACAGGCCGACCGCGACCGGATCGGCACGGTCAACTCGCAACTGGCCGACCAGGCCATGCGCGTGCTGGCCGTGGCCTGCCGCGAACTGCCGGCCACCCCCGAGAAGCCGACCCCGGAGAACATCGAGCGCGACCTGTGCTTCCTCGGCCTCATGGCCATGATCGACCCGCCGCGCGAAGAGGCCAAACAGGCCGTGGCGCTGTGCCACCGCGCCGGAATCCGCGCCGTCATGATCACCGGCGACCACAAGAATACCGCCGTCGCCGTCGGCCGCGAACTGGGCATCGTCAAGCCGGATTCCCTGGCTCTCACCGGCAATGAACTGGCCCACATGACGGACGCCGAACTGGACGCCAAGGTCGACCAGATTGCCGTCTACGCACGCGTGGCCCCGGAACACAAACTGCGCATCGTCCGCGCCTGGCGCAAACGCGGCGACGTCGTGGCCATGACCGGCGACGGCGTCAATGACGCGCCGGCGGTCAAGGAAGCCGACGTCGGCGTGTCCATGGGCATCACGGGCACAGACGTGACCAAGGAAGTCTCCGACATGGTGGTGACGGACGACAACTTCGCCTCCATCGTCGCCGCCGTCGAGGAAGGGCGCGGCATCTACGACAACATCCTGAAGTTCATCCACTACCTGCTGTCCTGCAACGCCGGCGAGATCCTGGTCATGTTCCTGTCGTCGTTATTCGGGCTGCCTGTGCCGTTGTTACCCATCCACATCCTGTGGGTGAACCTGGTGACCGATGGCCTGCCCGCGCTCGCGCTCGGCGTCGACCCCACCGACCGCCACATCATGAACCGACAACCGCGCAGCCCGTCGGCCCCCATCCTCTCGATGCCGCGCCTGCGACTCATGGTTTTCCAGGGCACCATCGTCGCCCTGGTCAGCCTGGCCGCCTTCAGCTACGCCTACTACATGGAAGGACGCCACAGCATCGGCGAACTGCTCCGCGCCCTGTTCGCGGCCGACGTGACCGCGCTGCAGGCCATCTTCAAGGTTGATCCGCAGATCCAGGAACAGGTCCTCGGCCGCGCTCGCACGATCTGCTTCATCGTGCTCGCGTGCTCGCAAGACTTCCACTCCTACAATTGTCGCAGTCAGACGCAATCACTGTTCACGCTCGGAATCTTCAGCAACCGCCAACTCATCGGCGCCACGCTGGTGTCCCTGACCCTAAACTTGCTGGCGCTCTACAACCCATTCTTCCAGAAAGTCCTGAAGACACAGCCACTGACCTTCCACGAAGTGATCGGCGTAGTGCTGGCCGCCTCGGTTGTCTTCTGGGTCATGGAAACCGTGAAGTTCGCACGCCGCCGCATGTACCGCGGAAAAAGCCTCGCCGCCATCGAGTGATCACCGGTTGGCCGCAAGACGACAAAGGACAACGCGGCGAGACCGCACGCCAGACCTACACCCTCCACGCCTTCGTCTACCCGTGAAGGGCATGCCGGATCACTGCTCTGGATCCTCCACAGCGCCCGGGGTGACGATGATCTTGACCTCGTCCTCGAGTTTCCCGAGCTTCTGAAGCACCTCCGGCGGCACCGCCTTCCGCTCCGTGTCCGTGTTGATCGGCCCGTCGAACAGCACCTTTCCGGCCGCGTCCTTGGCCGTCAGGCGCTTGCCGTCATTGCCAACGTTTAACGTCAGACTATGCTCACCGTCGCTGAAGCTGGTCTGCGAGCCCACCAACGTGGAGAGCGCGACGACGCCCCCGCCCGCCGCCGCCGCACCCTCAGCGTCCGGAGCGGCCACGACCGTCACCGTCATCTGGGTGGGGGCTTGGGCGTCCGCTCCGGCGCCTTGCGCCGGGAGTTGAGAATCGCACCCGGGCGGATTCGCCTGCGGGTTTGCCTGGCGCAGCGCCTCCTTCAGCTGCGCCGGAAGCTGCTGCTGAAGCTGTTCCATGATCTCCTTCCACTGCTCGCCCTGAAACTGCCCCTGCTCCTTCATCTTCTGGAACTGCTGCCGCAGTTGCTCCGCAATGACGCCCATCTCCGGCAGCTGCACTTGCCCGCCGGGCCACTCAATGGTGATCTCCTTGTTCGCCCAGGAATCCTCCGTCTCGCCCAAGACCACGTCAACGATTCGCGGTGCGCCGGCGCGGATCAGGTCAAGGTGCACGGTCTCACCCATCTTGAACGACCGCACCAGGGTCCCCAACTGGGCACTGTTGACCAGCCACTGGTCGTTCAGCTTCTGCAGAATGTCGTGCGCCTGAATGCCAGCCGCCTCAGCCGGCGAATCCTGCGCCACGTAGCTGACCACCAGCCCGAACCCCGCCGGCACCTTGAGCTGCGCCCGCAGCGTGTCCGTGACCGGCGACGTGGACACGCCGATGTACGCCACCTTCTTCGAGGTCGGGGCCGCGTCCTGCCCGACAACCGGCAATGCCAGACTCATCGCCAAACCGACCGCCAGACTCCGCCACGCGCTGTTCATGGTCACAGTCCTCCTTGCTGAGTAACGTCTTTCGAGGGTTGAGTGTCGGGTGTCGCAGGTCGGCGAGGGTTGGGATGGGGCGATATCATCGAGATCATCGGGACCATCGACGCCTGAAACCTGAATACTGAACACGCCCCCTCCCTTCATATCACCCGCGCCTTGACCAGGAACACCTGGCTCGCCGGGACCGTCCTCTCAATTCTGATGTTTCGCGCCGGGTCGGTCCACCGCGTGTACCGAACCGTCCGGTGCACCACCGGCTGCACAGGCTGATTCCCGTCCAGGACCAGAACACTCCCTGCGCCCCACTCCGACCGGGTCGTCTCGACCACCTCAGGCCTTCCGACGGTCGCGGCGACTGCCGCCGCGCGAGTCGCGCCGCCGGTGACCCTGAGCGCTGACCGCGGAGCGTCCCCGGCTTGTAGTTCCGCGTTCACGCGGTCCGGCACAGGCAATGGCGAGGCCCGCTCCGGAACGGGTGCCGCCTCCACCAACCGCGTGCCCGTGGCCGTCCCGTCCGTTGCCGGAGTCCCCGCAGGTCCGCCCATATGCAGCACGAACGCAACCACGGCAACAGCCGCCGCAGCCGCCAGCCCCCAACCGACCGATACTCGCCAACCCACGGATGAATCCGTGTTGCGCACGTCACGACCGGCCTCGGCGCGTAGCGCGCTCAGGACCCGATCGTCCAGCGCCGGGCGCGCTTTCCGCAGCGCCTGCTTCTTCAGGATGTCTTCGATGTCGTAGTTCATGCGACCACCTCAAGCGGCTTCCGCAACGCTTCCAACGCTCTCTGATACCGACTGCTCACGGTTGACAGCGGCTCGCCGAACGCTTCGGCTATCTGCTGGAACGTCAGGCCACCGTACACCTTCATCACCACCGTCTGCCGTTGCGCATCCGGCAGTTGCTCAACCGCGTCTCGCACCAGACGCTCCCGTTCATCCTCGATGTACCCGGCCTCCGACGACTCCTGCCGCGGCGCCTGGTCGTCGAACACCGAATCGAGCGGTTCTGGGGCGCGCGCGCGACGCCGCAACTGATCCAACGCCGCATTGCGCACCGACGCGAACACGTACGCAACCAAGTCCCCGCTCACCGGTGTCTCGCGTCGCGACAGACGCACGAACGCATCGTGCACGGCGTCCTCCGCCTCCGCCACATTCCGTGTAATCGACAGAGTCACTGAGAACAGCCCCTGCCGATGCTGCCGGTAAACTTGTTCCAGTTGTTCCCGCACTCGTTACCCCGATCAACGCCTCTCGTGCTTTCAACATTGGACACGCGGCAGGCCGGACAGTTTACGCATGCCGCCCACAAGAAAATACACGCACTTCGCGGATGCGCAGGATGGGAAAGCATGTCCTGAGGTTCGTAGTCCCGCCTTCAGGATCTGTTGACTTATTCAAACCAAGAGCCCGCGAGGACGCGGGCGCTCCAAGTTTCGTGCTCAATCCAAACTGGAGCGCCCGCGTCCTCGCGGGCTGTCTTGGTGCCGCATCGGTTAAATCGACGCACCCTTCAGGCGGTCTTCGTTTGCCATGGCAGCGCGTTGAATCCGGACCGCGTAAACGCGGGACTACAAACCTCGCGGCGCTCCCCATGGCAGCATGTGACTTGGGCCGACACCACGCTTCCTGCATCGGCGCGGACAGCGCCGATCGGCCACCGCGGCGCGGGACGGCACGAGACGGTACCCCGTGTCGTGCCGTCCCGCGCCGCATACCCGGCAATCCGAGGGGGGGCCGGGGGGAGTCAATGACGCCCCCCGGCGGGGTCTGGGGCAGAGCCCCAGCCTCCCACGCAATCACACCGACCACTTGACGAGACACCGCCGCCCGCCTACGTTCGGTATCGAAAGAGAGCAGAAGAGAGGAGACCACGATCATGCCAGACACCCCGACGCGCGTGAAGCAACACCTGGCCCGGCGCACTGCCGAGGCGTCGCACGACATGGAGCGCATTCAGACGGAGATCGCATTCGGCAACGCACTGTGCGGCCTGCACCCAAAGCACGCCGCCGCCTGGCGCCCGCTGCTCGACCGCGCCGCAGGCCTGATCGAGGCCGCTGCGGACTCCGCAACCGGCCTGAAATCCGCCGTCGCCGACGCGGAAAAACGGCTCGCCCCCCTGGCCAAGGCCGCCAAGGCCTACACCGTCTACGCCGTCGGGCACGGGCACATCGACATGAACTGGATGTGGTCCTGGCCCGAAACGGTCGCGGTCACCAACGACACGTTCGCCACCGTCCTGCGGCTCATGGACGAGTACCCGGCGTTCCACTACAGCCAGAGCCAGGCCAGCGTCTACGCGATCATGGAGCAGTACAACCCGGACCTGCTGACGCGGATCGCCGAGCGCGTCAGCGAGGGGCGCTGGGAAGTCACAGCCAGCCACTGGGTCGAAAACGACAAGAACATCGTCAGCGGCGAGGCGCTCTGCCGGCACCTGCTCTACACCCGCCGCTACATGCAGAAACTGTTCGGCCTGGCGCCCGACGACGTGCCCATCGACTGGTCGCCCGACACGTTCGGCCACGCGGCGACCATCCCGACGTACCTGGCGCGCGGCGGCGTCCGCTACGTCTACATGCACCGCCCGGGCGTCTACACCCAGCCCAAACCCAAGGCGTTCCGCTGGCGCGCACCCGATGGCTCCGAGGTCCTGGTGCACAACGACATGGCGATCGGCTACAACGGCGTCATCACGCCCGGCATCACCGGGCCGCTGCTCGATTTCGTCCGCGAGACCGGACTGCCGTTCGCCGTCTTCGTCTACGGCGTCGGCGATCACGGCGGCGGCCCGACCCGGCGCGACATCCTGCGCGCCCTGGACATGACCACATGGCCCGTGTTCCCGAACATCGTCTTCTCGACGGCACGCGCCTATTTTGAACGACTCGACAAGGAAGGCCGCAAACTCCCGCGGCTCGACACGGAACTCAACGTCGAGTTCGCCGGCTGCTTCACGACGCAGACCCTCATCAAGAAGGCGAACCGGTTCGGCGAAAAACGCCTGGCCGATGCGGAAACCGCCGCCGCCGTCGCCTGGGCCGCCCTCGGCCGCGACTATCCTGCCGCACGCTTCGAGGACGGCTGGCGCGACGTGCTCTTCTCGCACTTCCACGACATCCTGCCCGGGTCCGGCGTCCACGACACGCGCACCTACTGTCACGGACAGTTCCAGAAGACCATGGCCATGACGAGCATGGAAGAAACCAACGCGCTACGCCACTTGGCCGCGCAAGTCGATACATCGGACTGCGGGCCGGCCGAACCGCCGGACCTGCCACCGTCGCGCCTGCCGACCGCACTCGGCGCGGGCGTCGGCTACGGCACCGTCGATGGCGGCCTGAGCCACGCCGAACAGAGCGCCGGACACGGCAATCGCCCGTTCCTCGTGTTCAACCCCACCGTTCAGGATCGTGCCGAGGTCGCCGAGTGCACCGTCTGGGACAACGTCCACGGCTGGCGCCGGAACGAGCTAAACAGCATTCCGTTTGCCGTGCGCAATCCGGACGGCGATGTCATCCCCGCGCAGACGATCGAGACCGGCGCGTACTGGGCCCACGACTTCGTGCGCCTCGCGTTCCCCGTCAAGGTGTCGGGTTGTGGATACGGGCTGTACACCGTCCTGGAAGAGAAAGCCCCTTCGGCGAAGCCCGGCGTCTGGCAACTCGGCCAGAAGCATCATTGCGCTTACGCCGCGTCCGAGCGCAGTCTGGAGGGACTCGAGAACGCACTGCTGCGTCTGGAGCTCGATCCGGTCACCGGCGCGATCAAGTCGCTCATCGACAAGCGCTCGAAGCTGACTCTTATCGCGACGCAGAACGCGCCGGCGCTCGAGTACGCCGTCGAGCGCCCGCACGGCATGACCGCCTGGGTCATCGACCACACAGGCCCGGTCGAAACGCCGCAGGCGCTCGGCCTGGCGCGCAAATGGAACGGCCCGTACAAGGCCGCCATCGACGTCAAACTGCGGATACACGAGTCGGAATTCACCCTGACGTACGAACTGCGCGCCAACGACCCGAACCTGTACCTGCACCTGACCGGGACCTGGTTCCAGCGCGGCACGCCGCAGACCGGCGTGCCCGTGCTCGCGCTCGCCGTGCCGCTCCAACTCACGAATGCCGAGGCCCGCTACGAAATCCCATTCGGCGCCCTCGAACGACCGGGCCTGAATCACGGCGAGGAAGTCCCGGCCCTGCGCTGGGCGCAGGTGACCGGCAAGGCCGGTGCGAAGTCCGCCGGCTGCCTGCTGCTGAACGACAGCAAGCACGGCCACTCCCTGAACGGCAGCACGTTGCGACTCACTCTCATCCGCGGCAGTTACGACCCCGACCCACTCCCCGAGATCGGCCGCCACGAGGTGCACCTGGCCCTGCAGCCGTTCAGCGGCGCCATGCCCGTCGCCGAGGCAATCCGCCAAGGCATCGCGTTCAACCACGCGCTCCGCATCATGGGCACCGACATCCACGACGGCACGCTGCCGACCGCGGCCACATTCGCGAGTGCCAAGCCGGAATCTGCCATTCTCATCACGGTGAAAAAGGCCGAAGACGACGACGCCCTGATCCTGCGCTTCTTCGACCCGACCGGCAAGGCCACGGTCGCCACCGCCACCCTCGACCGCCTGCTGGGCAAGGTCACGGACGCCGTCGAGGTCGACCTGCTCGAACGGCCAACGACGAAGTCCACCGCGAAGACACGCGGCAACACGGTCAGCGTGAAACTCCCGGCGCGCGGCATCGCCTCGGTCAAGGTCCGGATGGGCAAGTGAGAGTGGCGCAGGGCTGCGCGGAGATGCATAGGTTTCAGTGTTCAGGCCTCAGAGAGTACGGTTGTAACATCCAGCGCATTAGTGTTTTACATTTTCACCTTCCGAATGCTGACACCTGAAACCCGAAACCTGAAACCGAACACTGGCGAGGGAGCCCTACACGATGGACCTTCACACCACCATCCGCAAGCTTCTGAAGCGTGTCGACGCGCAACGCATGTCGCGCGACCTGTTCTACCTGTCGAAAGCCCCGCTGCCGTTCCGCAAGCTGAGCTACACCGTGCCCGGGCATGCAAAGAATACGCTGTACGAGACGGACGACTTCGTGGCGGAGCAGTTGACGCAAGCCGGGTGCGAAGTCCGCAGGGAGGGTGTGCAGGTCCAGGCGTTCCGGCGCGACCCGGCCAAGCCGGTGCACGCGCAGTACTCAGCGGCCAAGCCGGAAGACCCGTGGTACACCGCGTACAACGTCTACGGCGTCCGCACCGGCCGCAAACACCCGGACGAAATCATCGTGGCGATCGCACACAAAGACTCGATGAGCTGGATCGACTCGCCGGGCGCAAACGACAACGCCATCGGCACCGCCGGTGTGCTCGAACTCGCCCGCGTCTTCGCGGACTACGCGTTCAACCGCACCGTCTGGTTCCTGCTCTGTAATGAAGAACACGTCCCGTGGACCAGCGTTACAGCCGCGAACGGCGCCAAGGCGCGCGGCGACAACATCATTGCCGTTTTCAATAGTGACGGCATCGGCGTGAAACCCGCAGACCAGACGCTGGCCGGCCGGAAGACCAACGTCACGGCCTACACCGCACCCGAAGGCGAGCAACTCGCGAACCTGATGAGCGAAGTCAATGAGAAGTATCACATCGGCCTGGAGCAACGCCGTGAGAAACGCAAGGCCCCGGGGGACGACGACGGCTCGTTCGTCAAGGCCGGCTACCCCGCCGCGGTCATCAACATCGGTTCGTGGCCGTACGGCGACCCGAACTACCACACCGAAGGCGACATCCCCGAGTTGACGGATGTCGCCAACGCCGCCATGACCGTACAGGCCATCGCGGCGGCCATCGTGACCCTCGACCGGAGATGACCGCACCGATCGGCAAACAGGACCACTGTCAAATGAAGTTCCCAACCCTCATTCCGCGATTCAAGCACTTCCTGCACGGCGGCGACGACAACCCGGATCAGTGGCTCAAGTACCCGGACGTCATCGACCCGGACTTCCGGCTCATGCCACTGGCCGGGTGCAACACGTTCTCGATCGGCATCTTCGCCTGGTCCGCGATCGAACCGCGCGAGGACGTGTTCACCTTCGACTGGCTCGACGATATCATGGACCGCCTGGCGGCGAAAGACTTCAGAGCCGTTCTGGCCACGCCGAGCGGCGCCAAGCCAGCCTGGATGTCGTACGGCTATCCGAAGATCCACCGCGTCACCCGCGACGGGCGCCGTGAACCGCAAGCTTGAAGCCGTCCTCGGCACCAGCGTCAAGCCCCACGTCGCCCTGATCCAGGACTGGGACGCGCGCTGGGCGCTGGACGCCTCCAGCGGCCCCTCGAACTGCAACAAGAAGTACGTCGAGACCTGCCACGCCCACTACCGCCCGTTCTGGGAGGCAGGCGTTCCCGTGGATGTCATCGAGAGCACTGCTCCTTCGATGGGTACCGCCTGATCGTCGCGCCCATGCTGTTCATGCTCAGCGACCTGCCGGCCTCAGCCGCAGTCCTGCACGAAAGCGCGCATGTGACCGGCCACCGCATCGGCGTTGAAGTACGGCAGCAGGTGTCCCGCCTGCGGCAGGATAACCAATTTGGCACCGCACAGGCCGCGTGCCAGGTACTCGCCGGCAGCCACGGGCACGATACGGTCCACGGCACCGTGGATCAGCAGGGCGGGCGCCTGTATTTCCGCCAACCGCGACCGCACGTCCGCGACCCGAAGGTAGTCCAGGCCGGCACGCAGTTGATCAAGGTCCAGCCTCAACGCTCCGGCGACGAGCCCCTGGAGCGCATCGGCGGCAAGGGCCTGGGGCGCCGCTGCGTCTCGAAAGAATGATTCCAGCGTCGGCGCCGGTGTGCGCCGCAACCCGCGCTGCAACGCCCGCACGTTGGCATCAGGCGTGCCGGCCGCGTAATCGTCGCGACAGCAGAAGCAGGCCGTGCCGCTGAGCAACACCAAGCCGCGCACCAGGCTCGGCAGACGCAAGGCCGTTTCCAGCACCACAAGTGCGCCGGTAGACCAACCTCCGAGCACGACCGGGGTCGCGCGCCGTTCCAGTTGTTCCGCGAGCGCCGCGGCGGGGGCCGGGCTCGGACTCGCCGTCATGTCCGGAAGTCCAAGAATCGTGCTCCGGACCTGTGGCCCGAGCGCGGTGACCACCTCCGTCAACGCCTCGCCGGGACAAGCCCATCCGGTCAGCAGAACCAGGTCCGTTCGACTCATGCCACAGCCCCTTCCCTCACGGCGCGCACCACAACTGCAGCCGCATACTCGAGGTCAGCCTCGGAGTGTGCCAACGACAACGAGAAACGGATGCGCGCCGTGCCGACGGGCACGGTGGGCGGCCGAATGGCAACCGCCAGAACACCTTGCTCGCGCAAGCACTGCGCCACCCGCAACGCCTGCCCGTTGTCCCCGATCATCACCGGCACAATCTGGCTGGACGAAACGCCCGTATCGAGCCCGGCCGCCGTCAGACGCTCACGGAAAACCGTGGCGCGAGCCAGCAGTTCGCGCCCCGCGTCCGGGTGCGCCTGCACCCACTCCAGCGCGGCGCGCGCGGCACCGACAGCCGGCGGCGGCAACGCGGTGGAATAGATGAACGGCCGCGCCCGGTTCACCAGCAGTTCGCGCAGCGCACCGGAACAGGCGACAAACCCGCCGTAGGCGCCCAGGGCCTTGCTGAGAGTGCCCACGGCCAGGTTGACATCGCCTTCCAACCGGTGCATGGCGACCAACCCGGCGCCACCCGGGCCAAACACACCCGTCGCGTGGGCTTCGTCGACCAGGACCAAGGCCCCGGCAGCCCGGGCCGCCGCACATAACTCGGGTAGCGGTGCCGCATCGCCGTCCATGCTGAACACCGACTCGGTAACCACCAACCTGCGCCCCGGCGTCTGACCCTCTTTCCGAAGCAGGTTTTCCAAGTGCCCGGAGTCGTTGTGACGGAACCGCCGCAGTTCCGCCCCGCTCAGGCGCACCGCGTCCACCAGGCTGGCGTGGACCAGCCGATCGGCAAACACGGTGTCGCCTGGCCCCACGATCGCACTCACGACACCGAGGTTGGCCAAAAAGCCGCTCCCGAAGAGCAGAGCGGCCGCGTAATTCTTGTGTACCGCCAGCCGCCGCTCCAAGTCCTGGTGCAGTTCCAGAGTGCCGCTGACCAAACGCGAGGCACCGGCACCGGCGCCCCAGTTGCGCGCCGCCTCGCACGCGGCAGCAACCACATCGGGATGTCGCGCCAAGCCCAGGTAGTCGTTACTCGAGAAGTTAAGCACCGGCCCGCCGTCGGGGCGCTGGGCGGCATGGCCCAGCAACTCCGCGGCGGTCCGTGCCTGCCGCAGCAATTGCTTATCCGCCAGGGCCCGAAGTTCGGCGTGAACCCACTCCTCCCCGGCGCCCGCTGCAGCTCTGAATGTCGTGTCGTCGTTCATGGTACTCATAAAGCGCATGGGCAACCGTTCCGGCGCCGGCCGGACACCGGCCGATGGCCTGGGTCCGGGACGGCCCCGAGCACGCTGCTGCGGTCCCGGAGGTCCCGCGCCACTGTCCGCGGCGGCGAACAACGGCGGACGGGCTCACCGTGGTGCCCATTGCACCACCTTCTCCCTATGTGAACTCGCCCGTGCAGATCGGTTTCTTACCGACAGCCTACCCGAGCAGCTCCAGATCCTGCAGCATCTGCCGGTCGAGTTCCACGTCCCGGCCGGCCACGGTCAGCAACGGGCCAATCATCATGCCGGTTGCACCTGCAAAAAAGACCATGGACTGCAGGTCACGCAAGTGTACCCGCCCCGCCGCAATCTTGATCTCGGCGCGCAGGTTGACGAGCCGGAACATGGCGATGCTGCGCAGGATGTCCAGCGGTTTCATGGGCGGGATGTGGGCCAGCCGCGTGCCCGGCACCGGCACCAGGAAATTCAGGGGAATGGAGTGAACCTGCTCCTGCGCCAAGGCCAGGGCAAATTCGACCCGCTGCTCCAGCGTCTCGCCCAGACCCAGAATGCCGCCCGAACAGATCTCCAACCCGGCGTCGCGGACATGGCGCAGGGTTGCGAGCCGGTCGGCGTACGAATGGGTCGTGCAAACCTGGGGGAAGAAGCTTTCCGCCGTTTCGAGGTTGTGGTGAAACCGCTGCAACCCCGCCTGCTTCAACTCCCGGAGCTGCTCCACGCTGAGCGCCCCCAGTGAGGCACACCAGGCCACGTGCGGCTCCTTCTCCGCCGCCATCAGTCCGGCGATCCGCGCCAGGTCGCCGGGACTCGGGTGCGGCCCGCTGGTGACCACGCCGAAACGGTCAATCGGCAACCGAGCCGCCTCATGGTACGCCGCCGCCATGGCGGACGTGTCCTGCAAAGGATATGCCACCACAGCGGTCTGATGTCGCGCCGACTGAGCGCAGAACGCACAGTCCTCCGGGCACAGGCCGCTCTTGGCATTGAGGATGGAACACAAGTGAACGCGGGCACCGAAATGCCGGCGGCGTACCGCGTTGGCAGCAGCCAGCACGTCCGGCAAGTCACCGGCCGGGACCTGGAGCACTTCAAGGGCAGCCTCCGGCGACAGCAGCACGTCCTGCTCGCGAGCCTGCGCGAGGGCCTGTTTCAGCAAGTTGTCTGACATTTGCTCTATCCGCCTCGCTGGGTTCGGGAATTGCGGGAACGCAGAGAGCCTCCTCGGTTCGGCGCTATCGCCTGCGAGCGTCCACGCCGGCAGACGATACTGCTGCGGCGGCAATTGTCAACCCATATTTGACTTGAGTGTTTACATAGCCGACATCGTGTGGCTGCGGACGCCGACCGAGCAGTGCGTGCGCTATTCGCGCCTCGCGGATTTGGCTTGGAGAAATCCGTATGCCCATGGGACCCTGTTGTGCGAACCTCCATTCACGTCTTACTCGAGCGTTCGGGGTTCGACATTCAGAGTTCGACGTTCGTATTCCGGCCTCAGAACCGCGCCGAGCCAGGGGCATTCGCCCACCCCCATCGCCTACCCCCTCCCCCGCCCCCCCCCTGCGCATTCCCCGGAATACGCCCACCCGGCATTGCACACGTGCGTCGCCGCGGTACATTAGCAATTTGCCTTGGGATCAGGTGTCACATTACAGCAATCGTACACTACATTAAGGAAGGACACAGGTAGGGGACCATGACATCAGCGACAACTGAAGACGAGGAGAAGGGCGAAGTCAACATTGGCTGGCGCGTCACATTCGCGGGCATGGGGATCAACCTGGCACTTGGCATCCTGTACACGTGGAGTGTGATCAGTAAGGGGGTGCCCGAAGCGTGGGGTTGGAACGAGACGAACAAGTCCATGCCGTATGCGATCGCCTGCCTCATCTTCTCCCTGGTCATGGTTCCGGCTGGGCGCCTTCAGGACAAGATCGGGCCGCGCTGGGTGGCCACCGGCGGCGGCGTGCTGGTAGGTGTCGGCATGCTGCTGGCCAGCATGACCACCTCGCCGATGGGCTACGTCATCGGGTTCGGCGTCCTGGCCGGAGCTGGAATCGGCTTTGGCTACGCATCTGCAACGCCCCCTGCGGTGAAGTGGTTCCCGCCGGCAAAGACGGGTCAGATCGCCGGCATCGTGGTGTCTGGGTTTGGCCTGGCCTCAGTGTATGCCGCGCCTCTGGCCAAGTGGCTCGCGGCCGAGTATGGCCTGCCCAACATGATGCGGATCCTTGGCGTCGCCTTCCTGATCGTCGTCGTAGGACTGGCGCAGTTGCTCCGGGCGCCGCATAAAGCGATGCAGTTCATCAAGGGACTAGGCCAGGTCGGCGAACTGAAGACCCAGGCCGCAGCCCCAGCCAAGAAACCGGATGACTTCACTCCCAAGGAGATGCTGCGCACCCCGACGTTCTACATCCTCTGGTTGCTGTTCGCCTGCGGTTCCGGGGCGGGACTGATGATCATCGCCAAGCTCGCCGCCATTGCCAAAATCCAGGCCAAGGTCGAGATCGGGTTCGTTCTCGTCGCCATGCTCGCCATAGGCAACGGCGGCGGCCGCATCATCGTCGGCACGCTCTCCGACAAGCTGGGGCGCAAATTCATGTTGTTCATCTGTTTCGTGATGCAGGCCGTCCTGGTGTTCCTGCTGTCCCGGACGCAAGCAGGAACTCTCCTGGCGAACGCCGCCGTCATGTGCGTAGTCTCCGCGTTGATCGGCGCCAACTTCGGCGCCAACCTGGCGCTCTTCCCGTCCATTACCAAAGACTACTATGGCCTGAAAAACTTCGGCGTGAACTATGGGCTTGTCTTCACCGCGTGGGGAATGGGTGGCTTCACGCTCGCGTTGCTCGCGGGGAAGATGTACGATAAGACCCACAGCTTCAACGTCGCCTACTACGGGGCTTCGATCCTGTTGATTCTGGCGGCCATCGGGACCATCTGGGTCAAACCGCCACATCCGAGGACCGCTGAAGCGGCACAGTAAGAGCCCCGCTGCAAGAGGCAGTCGGGCCTGTCTCGCCAAGTTGGGATGCGCGCGTGGGGTTGGCAGCAGGACGGCGGCGGCATGAGCACTCTTGAACTGGCTCCAGAGACAAGCGAACGCGGGATCCCGGACCCCATCGAACCCATGGGGCTGGGATGTACCGTCCTGCTTGCCAATGCCCGCTGGTTCGTCAAACTCCGGTGGATCGTCATCGCCCTGCTGGGACTGCTGGGACTGACGGCCCGCCTGCTGCCGGACCTCATGCGGAGCCTGAACCTGGTCCCGCCTGCACGCTGGCCGTGGGTCCTGGCCGGAGTTCTGCTCCTGGGCAATCTGCTGTTCCTGTTCCGCCTGAGCCGACTGCAGGACGATGCCCCGCGTCGCGTTATCGAAATCAGTCTCTGGCTGCAAATCGTGATGGACCTCGGCGTCCTCACGGCCCTGGTGCATCTGGTCGGAAGCACGAGTACCCTGATCGCCTTCGCCTACCTGTTCCATATCGCCTTGGCCTGCGTCCTGCTGCCGCCGCGCAAGAGCTTCCTGGTCACGGTGCTGGCTATCGCCCTGTACCTGACCTGCGTCCTGCTGGAGATCACCCGGGTCCTGCCGCCCAGCGGACTCCTGATCACGGCTGCCTACGATGGTCAGCAGTGTCCTTACCTGCAACTCCTCTTTGCCGTGTCAGCCATCCTCGTATGGCTGGTAATTTGGTATCTGGTCTCGACGCTGTCCGAGGCCGTTCGCATCCGAGACCAGATCCTGGATGAAGCCAATCACCGCGTCCTCAAGGCCGACCAGGAACGGCATCGACAGGTCCTGCAGACGACACACGACCTCAAAGTCCCCTTCTCGGGAGTGGAGAGCTGCGTCCAGCGTCTGCGCCTCGAACACTGGCAGGAACTGAGCGAGCCGGTGCACGCCATCATCGAACGCATCGAACGTCGCGCCGCTACGCTGCGCCGACGCATCGAGGACATCCTCCTGCTCGGCGACCTCAGGTCCCAGGCACCGCAGGACGAACTGCTCGACACGGTCGATCTGTCATCCGTCATTGAGGAGGCCGTCGAGGCATGTCGGCGGTTGGAGCACAAAGACAAGAACCTGGAAATCACCGTCAACGCGCCGCCGATCCAAGTGTTCGGGAACCGCAAGCAATTTTCGATCCTGATCTTGAATCTGGTCTCAAATGCCCTTACATACTCACGTGCCGGCGGCAGGGTCACCGTTTCGGCGGTTGAAAGGGAGAAAGACATCCTGGTGACCGTCTCGGATACCGGCATCGGGATCCGAGCCGATGCCCTCCCGCATATCTTCGATGACTATTTCCGCACCAAGGAAGCGGCTGAATTCAACCGAATGTCCACCGGCCTCGGGCTGGCCATCGTCAAGGAGATTGCCCGGCGGTTCGGGCTGACGATCCGGGTGACCAGCGAGGAAGGTGTCGGCACAACGTTTGAGATCATCTTTCCGGCACAGGCAACCCACGAGGAACAAAGGAGGAAAACAAACAGTGGCTAGAATCATGGTGATCGACGACGACGTGGAACTGGCAGACGATCTGGCGGCCATGCTGAAGTCCGCCGGACACTCGGTAAAGACGTACAACCGCGTGGAAGGCGCTATCGAACAGTTGACTCGCGAAAAGCCGGACCTGCTCGTCCTGGACGTGATGTTCCCCGAGGACGCGGCCGGAGGCCTTAACCTGGCCATCAAGATCCGGCAGGACCAGGCGACCCAGGCACTGCCTGTGATCCTCCTGACAAATGTGAACCAGGAATTCCCCCTTGAACTGTCCCCTAAGGACATCGACCCGAAGTGGATGCCGGTTCAGGACTTCCTCGAGAAGCCTGTAGACCTGCAGCGGCTCCTGAAGAAAGTCGACGCCCTGCTGGCACGCCCGAGTGCCCCCGGGCGCAAATAACGGCCTGTTGGCTTGCCATATCTGGGATGTCCAGTCGCTTCGGGGCCTTCGAGACGTACCGGACGTACGGCGCAGAAGACCCGGAGCGGCTGGGCGCCCAAAGATGGCAACCCCAAGGGCGGGCCGCTACGTAAAGTCGGGTCAACACAGCAATCTGTCCCAAGATGCCCCTCTGGTAGGACAAGTTACAACAGCTATGAACCATGGCAACCCTGGCGGGCGGGCACCTGGTCGCGATAATCCATCGGCAGGCTCATCAACGATGGTTCGGCATCGCCTTCTGAGCCTGCCGACGGATTCTCACCGACCATCTGCCCGGCCAACAGACCGTTATTTGCGCCCGGGGGCTCTAGTCTGATCTATTCATGAACCACAGATGCACACAGATCATCGCAGATGCATGTATCTAATTCTGAAGGTGTTGTGGCCTCAGAAAATGAAGGGTGACCCACGTCGCTGTCGCCCGAGCCAGGGGAATCCCATCTGTGCTCATCTGCGCCAATCTGCGGTTCGCTCGTGAATAATCCAGGCTAGGTAAGGGAACAGAACATTGATCGTGGATGGTTCCCACATGGATTCAGGCCGGCACGCGGGTTGGATGGAAACTCCTCCCGCGCCTGCCTGTATCTCCTTGAACGCGCGCCTCCGCCAAACGCTGCCGACAGCCAGTCCGTCTACCTGGCCGACGCCTGGGTTGGCGCTGCGGCGTAACTTCTGAACGAAGCAGGGACACCCGACACCATCAACGCCACAAGGACAACACCATGCACACGATGCGACTTCTGGGTGCGATGCTTGCGCTGGGCAGCACGACGGTTGCCGCCGCACCGGACACGTCGGCAACGGACGAACCGACGCGACTCGTCCTGCGCAACGCGCGTCTGACCCTGGCGCTCGGCAAGACGCCAAAGGGCGCGATCGAGTCGCTGGTCGACAACACCACGGGCGTGGAGTTCATTGCGCCGGCCGCCACGCCGCGCCTGTTCCAGCTCGCGTTCACGCCGCGCAGCCAGCCCAACGGCGAACGCCTGACCGTGACGAGCGGCGAGGCAGATACGTTCACCGGCACCGTCGAACAGACGGAGACCGGCCACCGTGCCCGGCTTGTCCACGAAGGGTTCAAAGGCCAGCCCATCCGTGTCGAGTGCGTGGCAACCGTCACGGCCGCCGAACCGCTGGTGCGCTGGCGGCTCAGCGTCACGTTCCCCGAGTCACTGATGCTCGACGACGTCTTCTTCCCCTGCGTCAGCCTGCGTGCACCGCTCACCGGGACGGGCGCGGACGACGCAGCGGTTCTCGGCCTGACCAAGGGCGGCGTCGTCCGCCGCCCGTACGAGCAGAAGGCCGGCCAGCGCGTCACCGGCAAACAACCGGGCAGCCTGGCCGCGCAGTTCGCCTGTTACTACGGCGAGCGCGCCGGTTTCTACACGGCGACATACGACAGCATTGGCCGGCCGAAGCAGGTCGAACTCCGCCGTACCGCGGAAGGCGCCGAACTGCTCTGGAACCCGCAGGTCTGCAACGCGTCGCCGTTCGCCCTGGAGTTCGACATCGTGCAGACGACATTCACGGGCGCCACCACCGGCGCCACGCCGGATTGGCGCGACGCGGCGGACGTCTACAAGACCTGGGCCCTGACGCAGCCCTGGTGCGCCTTCACCTATGACCAACGCCCCGACATCCCGGCCTGGATGAAAGCCGGTCCGGCCATGATCCGCTTCAACCGCAAGTGGCTCGCGAACCCCGCCACCATCGACAACTGGCTCGCCAAGTACTGGCAGGCGCATTTCGCCGACGTGCCACTCATCACGGCCTATTGGGGCTGGGAGAAGATCGAGAGCTGGGTGACCCCCGACTACTTCCCCCTGTTCCCTTCCGACGAACAGTTCACCGCACTCGTGGCCAGAACACGCCAGTTCGGCTGTCATGCCTTCCCGTGGCCGTCCGGGTACCACTGGACGCTGACGTTCGACAAGCAGTCCGACGGCAGCTTCCGCTGGGATGACCGGAAGCGCTTCGACGAGATCGCACGCGCCCACGCCATCACCACTCGGGCTGGCCAACTGTACACCCGCGCCCCAAGCTGGCTGCGCGGCGGCGAGACGTCCTGCATGTGCCCCGGCGATCCGTGGACCATCGCATGGTGGAACAACGACATCGCCGTGCCGCTCGCCCAGCGCGGCTGCGAACTCATCCAGGTCGACCAAGTCGTCGGCGGCGCCTTTCCCCCCTGCTTCGCGACCGGACACGCCCACGCGCCCGGGCCGGGCCCGTGGATGACGGACGCGTTCACCCGCCAGCTTCAGACCCAGTTCGAAGCGTGCCGCCGGATCGAACCGGACTCCGTCGTCTGCTTCGAAGAACCCAATGAGCGCTTCAATCATCGGGTCGGGATTCAGGACTACCGCGACTGTGAAACCCCACTCGAACCCGCCTCGGTGTTCAACTACCTGTACCATGAATTCCTGCCCACATTTCAAAGCAATCCACGAGCCGGCGACACGGTCATGCTGGCGTACTGCCTGGTCAATGGCCAGATGCCGCACTTCGTCCCGCACTGGCAACCGGAACCAGGCCCCGCCCTCGCCAATGGCGACTTCGAGACGCCCGAAGGGCAGCAGGCCTTCTCCGGCTGGGAGCGCCTCGCCGGTTACCAGGGCCGCAACTACCTGGGGAAAGCCAGCCCCGACACCGACGAGAAGCACGGCGGCAGCGTCAGCCTGCGGCTCGAAAACACCGCCGACAGCGACGTGGTGCAGGTCTCGCAGAATGTGGTCGTCAGGCCGGGATTCGAGGTCGGACACCACTACCGGCTCTCCGCCTGGACCAAGGCCGAGTCCATGGCCCAGGAGAACGCCATCGGGGTCGCCACGTTCACGCCCGATACCAAGTCGACGGGCGGCGGCGGCCGCATCCCGTTCGCCGCCCCCGGCGCCGGCTGGACGCTGGGCGCGATCGAGTTCACGGTTCCCGAGGGAACGACATTCCTGCGCATCATGATCCACGTCGAGGGCCCGGCCAAGGCGTGGGTGGACGACTTGGTGCTCGAGGAGGTTCGGACGGACGGGACCGTAGCGCTGGCAATAACACCGGGGATACCGCCGGAACACCGGCTCATGGAGCAGTGGATCCGACGGTTCCACGGCGACGGCAAACCGTACCTGCTCTTCGGCCGCATGCTGCACCCGCCGCCGCTCTCCGCCGCCACCATCGCCTGGCATGGCAAGACAATGCCTGCCGTCCTGCACAACGCCTTCCGCGCCCCGGACGGCACGGAGGCGGTCATCCTCGCCAACGGCACGGGAGACAAGCAGACGGTGTCCTTGACGTGGCAGGGCCACGAGCAAGCCTTGACACTGGAACCCCAGGAAGTACGACTGATAGGGGTATCCCCTTGACTCCAGTAGCCACAACCTGTAGTACCCCTGCCGCCTCGCGCGGCAGGTGAACAGGTTCAGCAGCTAACCACGCCGCAGGCCTCTTTTCCTCCCCGCCCGGCCGCCTGTGGCAGGCGGCCGGGCGGGGAGGAAAACAAACCGCCGTCCGATGGTAGCCAGGGAACACTCGCTCCTGCCAGACGAGCTGGCAGGTGACGCAGCAAGGAGCGGCAGACACAACCGGTAGGGGGCGCTGGAGTCAAGGGGATACCCCTAACGACTGATTCGGTGAGAGGGAGAGGAGAACGCGCCGAGCTCCGGCAGCGTCACACCTGGGCCACAGCGGCGGGCGACGCCTGCGCAATGTAGCCGGAAACGACGCGGATCAGTTCGGGCAACGGACAGGGCTTGGAAAGGGCGGCGGTGAAATCGTGCCGGTCGAGAGAGCGCAACTCGAGACTTGCGGTCAGAGCGATGATCGGCAGGTTAGGGTACTTCTCGCGCAGGTCGTGGGCGAACTTGACACCGTTCATCTCCGGCATGTTGATGTCGGTGATCAGGACGCGCGTCCCGGTCGTCTCGATCTCCGGCAGGGCCTGAATGGGCGAGGGGAACACCGCCACATCGAAGCCTTGCATGCCGAGCGCCACTTTCAGCAGTTCACGGACCTCGAACGAGTCATCCACAGCGATTACATCGTGCACGTCTGGGTCTTCCTCGCGACAGCCATGACACCCGGGAAATTCGTCCCCCACGACGCAGCCCCCCCGGCCTGTCGACAGGGGGCCACTCGACAGGCCCTGCCTCGAACACCGGGAAGTCGACTCCATTCTCCATCCGGAATCCGTGCAGCACACGTTAAAAAATAGCGCCGATGGACCATTCTGCAAGTGGCCGCTGGCCAACGCAGCAAAAAAAGGGAACGACCTGTGCAATAAGAGGCGCGGTGTGGTGCCAGTCCAGGCCGGCCCTCCTGACCGACAGTACCGCGGGCGGCCCTCCGCCCGCCATACGAGCCTTGTTCTATGTGCGTACCGTGAA
>MHBL01000476.1:67100-96242 GCA_001803235.1 Lentisphaerae bacterium RIFOXYA12_64_32 | reverse complement strand
CGCCCGCCATACGAGCCTTGTTCTATGTGCGTACCGTGAAGCGGGCGGGGGGCCGCCCGCGGTACTGTCGGAAGGTGACGGGTCCTGATCCCCTTATTGCGCAGGTCCGAAGGAACAGCACTGGGAGCATCGCCACGAACCGTCGCCTGCGAGAGAACCGCACCCTTCCTCACCGGCGCTCCAACGCAGACCTGTCGGCCAGTTGCGCGATCGGCAGGAGGAAATCAATGGTCGCCTGATTCCGCTCGATGCCGAGGATTTCACAGGCGGGATGGTTAAACAACGCGACGTTCGAAATCCACCGCCCCTTGCCCAGAATCCGCGCCATGGTGTCACTAAGTTGCACCAGGGCAGCCAGGCCCCGGACCAGGCCGATCTCGTCAGCGCCACCCGCCTCGTCACACGCGTGGTGGTGCCCAATGGCCTCAGTGATCGCCGGTTCGAGGTTCCACCGTTCAGCCAGGAAAACGCCGACCTCCTCATGGAGCGGCGGGAGGATGTCGTTGAGCACGTCCTCCGTCAGCCTGAACGGCACATCCGCCGGCAGTTCGTATTCCTCCGCAATCTCCTTGAGAATGGCCAACTTGCCGATGTCGTGCAGCAGACAGGCAAGGAACGCACTGTCAGGGTCGGCATAGAAACGCTGGCAGAGGTAATGCCCGATCAGAGCCACAGTGTACGAGTGATTGATGATGTCCGTCGCCAGGTCGTTGAGCACCGGATGCGGCGCCAGCGCCATCTTGGAGGCGTTTATGTAAAGCATCGTCCGGATCCGAGCGTGCCCCAACCGCGTCAGCGCCACGTTGAGGTCGCTGATGGCGACACCGCGGTTGTACAGTGCGGAGTTGGCAACGGTGAGGAACTCCCCCGCCAGGGCCGGACTGTGCGAAATCAACCCCGCCACCTCGCAGTAGCTGAACTCGGGATTGCCCAGAATACGGATGACGCGCATCAGGTTGGCAGGAATCTCGATCATCCGAAACGTGCCGGCTTGCACCTTTGCCCGCAGTTCCGCCAGAACCGTTCCGCTGTCGATGCTCTCGAAGCTCGGGAATTCAGGCTGGGGCTTTTCAGGACAGTACCACCAGTAGGGCTTCTCGTTCTCCGGGTCCAGGTTCGGCGTCAACTGGCCCGTGAAGTAGCGGGCGTCTGAGCCTTGCTGCATCGCCTCGGACAACTTCGACGTCTTGCTGGCGGACGACGGCACCGCACCGGTCTCGACAGGCGACGGCGCCGCAACGCCGTTCGTGTGCCACGGCCAACGCACCAGGCCGCCGACCGAACCCTTGAACTTGGGGAGAAACCCGAACATGCAGACCAACCCTCGGGGGTTCAGCAAAAAGGAACCCGCGCCTCCGCAACCGCCGCCCGACAACCCAACGTAGCGTTCGGTAACCTAAGCGTCGCCATGCCCCATTTCCAGCAACCTCCCCTCGTTTGGTCCTGCGGCAGCCCCCCCATGCCTGCCAAGCCAATGACGGCGACAGGTCACGTCAGGCCACGCTGAACGACGAGCGGCTGATAGGTGGACGGCAAGGGAACTTCGGGGCTGGTCCCGACGCCCCTGCACTCGAGATTGAGAGGCATGAAGGCCTCCGCGCAGTCCATCCGCGCAATCACTCCTCTGCATACTGAGGGAACGAGATACGGACGCCGGCCATCACAGGTCAGGGATGGCGCCATGCGCACGGCGTGTGTTCGTCACCCCCGCCGTCACGACTCAACCGGTTGCGGACTTCGCCAGTGCAACGTCTGCCATGCCATACGGAACCAGCGCCACCGTCTTGCCGGCGCACGCGCCCGTGACACGTTTCCCCTGGACCTCGTTCAGGACCGCGACGCTGCCTTTCTTCGTCATCCGGAATGCCGTCACGTGCACGGATTCCGGCCCGATCGCCAGCAGGCTCTGCTCGGTCGGCCAGCGCCCACGACCGGGCGTCACGGAAATCAGCGGCACCGCGGTGCGCAACCGGCGCGCCGCCAACGGCAGCACGGTGCGGTCGCCCGTGACCAGCGCGAACCGGTTCACGTACGTGCCGAGGAACGGGTCGCCTCCCGAAGTGATCCGGTGCTCGGCGGTGCCGTCCGGCCGCATGGCGCACTCCGGTCGCGTGTCCGGCCGGCCTTGCGTTGAAGCCCCAAGATTCGCGCCCAGTGTGCCTTTCTCGCCGTGCACCATGAACGACTGGTTCCCGCCCAGGCACACGATGCCAAACGGCAACGACGCGTTCTCGAGTCCGGCAAACCGCTGCACCGCAACGTACGTCTCGGCCGGATTCGGGTGCTCGACCGTTGCGTACGGAATGTCGTACGTCACCTGGCCGGGCTTGCCCTTGAAGCACACCAGCAACCCCGCTGGGTCGTAGTGCAGCTTGCCGATGCGCCGCGGCATGTCGACGTGCAGTTCAGCCGTCACCTCGACGCGGTCTTCGCGCACGCCGAACACCAGCCGCAGCCACACGGCCCAGGCGAGTTCGGCAAACACCTCCAGGTCCGGCCCGAACGGCGTCTGCCGCACGCGCGTCTTCGCCCGCTTCCAGTCGGGCGTGACCTCCTCCGTCTTGGCCGCGCCGGACGGGTCCGACAGCCGGAACGGTGCCACATTGACCTCGATCGCCTCGCCGTCCTTCACGAGGTGGAGCCGGCCATCGGTCAAGTCCGCGGCCCAGCCATGCCCGGCCACCGCAGCACCCGACTGCCAGTCGAGCACGGTGATGTCCTGCGTACTCCGCAACCCCAGCAGCTTGTACCCATACGCCGGCAGCGCCACGCGCGCCGACGCCGACCATTTACCCTCCAGGCACAGCGTCGCGGCTGGCGTCGGCGCGCCGTCCGCAGCGACCAGAGTCATTGGGCACGCCGTGTCAACCGCGACATCCACGGTACGCGCCGGCCCGGGATTCAGGGCGAGAACGAACTCGGTCGCGGGCAGACTGCGCTTGGACAGCTTCGCCGCAATGGCCTGCGCACACCGCACCTGCGCCTCGCGTGCCAAGGCCGTTGCCGTACGCAGCGCGACCGACCGATGCCGCGTCCGCGGCGTCCACGGGAACCAGCCGCTCGAGTCGGAGTTGAGCCCGATAATGAGCTGATGCCAGGCGCGCGACAACAGTGTCGCCTCCCCCCCCAGACTCAGGTATTTCGACTCCGTCTCGGGGAACTCGGTGACCTCCTCAAAGTGGTGGTCCCACACATTGTCCGGCGCCGTCGTCCACGCGGCGGACAGCGGCACGTCGACGGCGCCGAGCCGATGCACCTTGGCCACCGCCGCCGCGAACCCCGCCGCGCGAACCGCCTCCATGGCAGTCACGGCGTGCCCGTGCCAAATCACGTCCTCGGGGTCGCCGACCCAGCGCGAGAAACTCGGGCTCGGCCGCCGGTCCTCGGTCGCCTGACCAAACGGCGTCGGCGTGTCGAAACAATCCTTGATGCCGATCTCACGCTCGTACCGCTCCACCGTCATCCACTCGATGATCTTGCCCCTCTTCGCAAGTTCCGCAATCTTGTCAACGAACGGCTGCACGTTGCCAATGCCCTCGAAGTCACCGCCCGTCATGACAAAGTCACCGTCCTCGTGAGCGTCGTAGAACTCCTCGAGCTTGTCCAGCCGGCAATTCCAGGGGTCAACCGGGTAGAAGATCACCTCGCCGCCCGACAGACCGCGGGTCCGGAACGGCCGCTTCCACTCTGGCGTCCAGATGACCAGGTTCTTCGCGCCGATCCGGTCCATGATCAGCGGCGCCTGCTGGTGGTACGGACTCTCCTGCGGAAAGAACGTGTTGATATCGCACCCGAACTCGTCCCTGAGCATCTCCATGGTGACGCGGCTGGCGAGCAGGTCGCTCTCTTCGTCCGCACACAACGCATGGCTGGCCGCGTACTGGCACCCAACCATCACCAACTGGCCGCGCTGCACCAGCGGCTTCATCTGGTCGACCAACCATGACGCGTGGCGCTTCAGACTCAGCACCGTCAGCCCCGGCAAGTCGATGTGCGCCGTGACCTCCGGAAACCGGTGCATCGAGCGAATGCCCGACGCATAGATCTGCGGAAACTTCTCACGAATCTCCTGCTTCGTGTACCGATCGTAACACATGTTCCCGTGCAGAAAAAACGACATGTACACTTTCTTCATGGTGCTCGGGGTATCCTTCTGTTTCAGAACCGTCCGAAGCCGAATCCGGCTATGCCACCTCATCCATGCCGGAAGATATTACTACAAAAATCGATTTTTGTCAACAGGACAAACCGTTTTTTCGTATGGGGGTATCCACTTCCGCAATACGTCAGCGGCTCCCAGCCGGCAGACCGCCCGATCATGTCAAGCTGTTACTCTGGCGTTTCCGTCTGAGTACCGCTCCCGCCCGCTGGGCGGGACGGAAGTGGCAGCGACGCTTCAGCGAGCGAGCGCACGGCGTTGCCGTCCGCACACGTGCCGAACACGCGGAGAGAGACGCCGCAACACGAACATCCACGCCACGCGTAACATGGTACCCCACGACTCCAAACTCGCGTTTTCGGGGCAACTTTGTGACGGTAGCGACCACGCCGGTCGGGGGTCGGGGGTCGAGAGGGGGGGACTTCGGCGTTCGACGTTCGTCTTGGTTCCGGCTACGCCGGGTTAGGAGTCAGAACCATCGGGACTGCAAGGCGGGCGTGACGTGCGGGCATGGCCCTTCACGGGCTGCGTTGCGCTCCGACGCGCGCGGCGATTTCCCCGGTCTTGCCCCCCAGCAGGTACTGGCCCGCCAACGTCTTCTCGAACCGGAACACGAGTGCGCCGTCGGCAGGCTGGGCGACATCCTTGGCCGGTTCGAACCCGGCGGCGTAGCGCGGCACATTCCAGAGCCGCAGTTCATCCACCGCAGCCGCGGCTGGACAGTGTCCGGAGTTGAGGCTGCCCACCTGCACGGCATACGCCTCAACCGGGGTCTTCATGCTGCTGTCGTCCCAATCCTTCTTTCCCCGAACCTTGTTCGCGGCAAGCTTGCCGTCCAGGTACAGTTCCAGCCGTGACTTGCCGTCCGCGTTCAGGTCCCACACGCAGGCGACGTGGTGCCACTCGCCCCGCTTCCAATCCGGCAGTCGTGCGTGAGCCAGGCGCCGGTCGTAGTCGGAATTCATGATCTCGAACCCAACGTATCCCGATGTCTCGCGCCAGAACACCATGCAGTCGTGATTCTCGGACTTGGGATGCTCCGCACCCAAGAGCGGTCCGATGTGGAACAAGTAGTTACGCGGCGCGTCTCTCTCCTTCGGGTCTGCGGTCGCTGCGTCCCACTCCGGTTTGACCCAGAACTCGATCGTGCCTCGTTCCAGCGACGTCATCCTCCCGGCTGGGGTGTTCGCGTCAAAGAGAATGGGCGCGCCCAGTGCGCATGTGCCGGGCAGGACGCCGTCCGGGAACACCTGCTGGTCGTTGAACAGCGCGCTGATGTCCCCGAGACAAACGATCTTCTCCAAGGTCTCCGGACCGCCGCAGATCGAACGGTTGCGCAACGTCAGCCGCAACCGGACTGCCTTGTACTCGTTGTCGAGTTGGATCAGGACCGGCTTAGCTGTCGACCAGGCCAGGGGCAGCACGGGCTTTTCCAGCACGGTCACGCCTCCAACCCGATTGCCGTCAGGGTCGAGAACGTCCACGCCAACCGTCGCGTCGAGCAACGGATACAGGGTCTCAACGTTGACCCCAAACCGGATCTCGCTGCCGGCACCGCGTTGAGTGGTCCGCGTCTGCATCCCGGGGTCAACACACCGCAAGCTGGGCCGGTACTCCTTGGGGGCTGGAACCTGGCTGGCGAACCGCAACGGCGGGTAGACCGTGGCCGTCTGGTAGCTCGCGCCGTCGAAAAACGCCGAGGCATAGGTCGCTACGGTCCCGGGGGTTGCGGGCTCGACCGCATTCCTGGCGACGACCGCATGCCAGTCGTTGGCCGGCGTTTTACCGAGGCGGTCGAAGGGAATGGCCAGCTCAAACGCCCAGACTCCATCGCCCTTCTTCACCGCAACCGTGGCGCCCGAGTCCCAGCCCTCGATCCGCTTCGCCTCGCCCTGCGGCGTGGCGAACTCCCGCATGGTGAAGAGGTTGCCAGCCGTGTCCACCACGAACTGGAACAAGTCCGTCTTCCCGGTTTCGCCGGGGACGAAGAGGAACTCCACGGCCTCGGTAAACGCGTACTGGTCCGCCGCTCGCGGCTCCTCCCGGATCTTGTCGAGAGACGGCTGAACAATCGTGCCGCCAAGGTACAGGCAGGTGCCGTCGTACAAAAGTCGGGCGGCACAAGGCGTGGACATCATCTTGAACTGCCCATGCCCCACAAAATGCTCGATGGGCGGGGCGGTGTTCCAGGCCGGTTCGGACAACTCCCCGTCCAGAACAACGGGTTCGGACGTCTTGACCGCTACGACCTCTCGCCCGGTGAACCACTTGCGGAACCACCCCGGAATGTTGTGCTGTTCGTAGATCCGCGTCTTGTCCTGGTCCAGGTCCGTGAGTTTCTTCTCGAGTGCCGCGAAATCGGGACGAAGCAAGGCAAATTCGACACGACCGGTCACGCCTCTGGCCGTACTCGCCGGGGAAATCACCCACGGCTCGTCCTTCAGTTCGGCCAGGGTCTGGTCGTACTCGGCCCGGTCAGACGCCAGCACTTGCCGCCCCTGTCCAAGGTCCGCAGTTGCACCATCGAGGTCGCCGCCCTGGATCTTCTCCAGAGCATCCGCCTCAACCCCGTGGACGTTCGCATAGGCCTTGGCCGCCTTGGCCATAGCGTAGAACTGCACAAAGAACGGACGGGAGAAGTCATCGAGAAGCTTGCCGCCAGACGCCCCGGCCCGCTTCTGCTTCTCCCAGAACCGGTCCAACGCCACGCAGGCGCGTTGGGCGGCGTCTCGGTTCGTCTTCAGCAACGGCGGCAGCACCGACGCCGGAAGACGCTTGGTCGTGCCCTTCGGATCCGCGGCAACTCGCCAGCTCAGGTGGTGCCGGAACAGCTCCTTGAGATCATCGGCCGCTTCGGCGCCCCACAGACCCGTCGCCGCACGCTCCGCCATGATGTCCAGGGCCGCCTGGTCATCAATCTGCGTCTCGCCCTCGTGCATGTATTCCGGATCAAACTCGGAACACCCGGGGAACTGCGTGTTCCAGGCATACTCGCAGCCGACCGCCCTGACCGGCTCGCTGAACCACACGTAGTCAATGTCATTCACCCAGATGATATCGTCGGCAGACCGGTCCGGCGAGTAGCCGCACCCGATGCATCGTACCTGGGTCGGAATGAGCGGGTAGATGCTGCGTACGTAGTGCGTGACCTCCCAGTAAATCCACATGGGCCGTCCGGGATACGCCGCGTAGTACTCCGCCATTTCCTGACGAGGCCCTTCGCGGATACACATCCGGACTCGGGGCGCCAGCTTGCCATTGACGCCCGTCATCCACGCACGCGTCTGCGCCGCCAGGTCCTCGGCGCGCTGCCGGGCGGCAGGACTGTCCGGCATACCCAGCATCGTGAGCACCTTGGCGGGGTCCAGGTAGGACGCGGTATACGGATAGGCCACAAACACCACCTCGGCGCCAACACTCTTCATTGCTTCCGCATAGATGTTGAACATGTCGGCATCGGCCTGCACCCGGTCGTCACCGTATTTCTGCCGGGTCAACTCGTCACGCTTGGACCACAGTTCGGGATCCAGAACGCCGCCGGCATCCACGGCGTGGATAAAGGAAAGGTCGAACCCGCACTGCTTGCAGAACTCGGCCATGTTTCGGGCCTGGTTCAGATGCAAGTCGTGACGGGCCCACGAGTGGTAGTGGCCGCGGCCCTTGTCCAGCATCATCTGGTCGAACCCGGGCCGGTCCTTGTCCTGGGGAAACAAGCCGAGCGACACGCTGCCGTTGTGCATGGTCACGAAGCCCCGCTGCCGGGCATAATCGCTGACCGCCTTGGCACAAGCACGTTGCCCGTCCGAACCGGCGACCTGATCGGGCAGGCTGGAGTGCTCGACAGACCCGAGCGTCTGCCGAAATGTCCCGGTCGCCTTCATGCGGAACAGCCAGTCAATGTGCCTGGCCATATTCGCCAGATGTTTCTCGGTTCCATCCTGAACCGTGCAGGTCTGGTACGGCGCGAGGAGTGTGCCCATGTGCCGGTGCTTGTAGTCCGGCCAGTCGGTGACACGCGCCGGGTGCAGGACCACCCTGCCGTTCACCTCGGCCATGAGGAAACGCAGCGTCACGGCGGCGTACATCATCCCGATCTCGCCCTGGCCGGAAAGAGTGATGCGGTCGGCGGCAGGGTACAGCCCGTACGCCTGGTCCGTGGTCCGCGCCGCGTCTGGCCGGGCCTCATCGCGGGTGAAGGTGTTCGGCCACTCGTTTTCGATCACGATGTTGTAGGCGCCCTCGCACGCCGCGGAAACCACCGGGATATCCCGACGCAGCGAGAAGTCTGCCAGGCGCGACGTGATCTCGGCCGCGGCGATCCGACCACGTTCGGTGTCCCGCCCCAGCACAATCACAACGTCGCCCGCTCCATCGCCCGCCAGCGTGATCGGTGTGCCGGCAAACTCAATCCGTTTCGGCACTGGCAACAACCGCAACTGCCGTTTCTTCAGCTCCTGCCAGTTGCCGTACAGAACGCGGGTCTGCTCCGCCATCTCGGTTGTCCCCCCCGACGACGTGCCTTGCGCCAGACACCCCAACGCCTGGGCAACCAGTGCTCCCACGAAGACCATTGACCAGAGCCCGCCGAACCGGGGCAACGCTGCGTGCATGGGGAGTCCTTCCTTGAGCAGACAACGTGGTGCGAGCATGGTTCCGACGGCAGACGCCCATGGGGTGTGGCCGCCGCCGCACGGCCTGAGGTCATAGAGGGAACCAAGTCGGTCAGTAGAACAACTCGATGCGCTTGGCCATCACCTGCAGGCGCGTCATATAGTCCACGTGACCGTCGTGGTAGAGCAGGTTCTCGCCATCGTTGTGGCGGTAGGCGCTGCGCCCCTGGCCATCGACCTCGTACGGATTGTGGTACTTGGCGCCACTGCCCCAGAAGCTCCGCTGCTGGTGGTCCAGACCGAAGACGTACTGGCTAGCCTTGCCGATCCGGTCCATACGCTTCAGCATACAGTGGGCGTTGAAAGCGTAATGCCAAACATAGATGTCCGTCGACTGCTTGGACGGACAGGGCAGGGTCTCGTAAAGGTAATTCCCCTTCCACTTCATGTACCAGGTCAGATGGTTGGTTGTATAGCCGGTGCCGCCACTCGAGATCGGGTAGTTATCCGAGTTGTACCCATCGTAGTCGTCCAGGTAGTGCTGGTTGATGATGCCGATCTGCTTGTGGTTGCTCGCACAGGTGCTGCGCTTCGCCCGCTCCTGGGCACTCTGCAGCGACGGCAGCAACATCGACGCGAGAATCGCAATGATGGAGATGACGACCAACAACTCGATCAAGGTGAAGGGACGGCACCCATGATCGCGCAAAGTCATCTTCGCCGTGCCCCTCGCTCCCTCCGCCCGCACCGGCGCGACCGGCAGGATCGCGCTTCGTTTCACGGGCAAGTCAGCAATGCTCTCCGGCTGAAGTCCGCCGCGCTGCTCTTGGGAATGTGCAGAGGTAGCAAGAGACATTGTTTCTTCTCTCATCTGGAGCACCACCAGTTCGATCGTCCAAGCGCCACCCGAGGCATTCCCGTGGAGACACGAGGCGCTTCCCTGGGGTTCCACACGCCAGACCACGGGGAACCTTCGCTGCGCTCCGTTGCCCGCGGGACGCGGGAAAGACAACCTTGAAAAGTTCTGCCTCTCCGGACGGCACCCTGCCGTCCCGACCCCGAGCGCAATTCCATCGAGCCACCGGGATTCTACACTACCTTCCAGTCCGTGTCAACCGCAAGATGACACGGTGCAACGCGAAAGCATACGCAACGACGGCGGCAAAATCGCCTGCCCCGCCTGACTCCTCACCTGGACACCGACTCCCCTTCAGCCACGCGTCTCTCATCGCGGGGGCAAATCGCGGACCACGGTTCCGGGACGGTCTTCGGCGGCGGAGCAGACGTGACGAATACGGAATGCGTAGAGGTGGAGGTCCGGCGCCGTGCCACCCCCGGGGCGGCGGGCAAGCCCATTGAGGGAATAACGCCCCTGCGCATCCCTGACCAATGGCCACGATTCGCGCGTCCGCATGTTTCGCAGCACAGGAAAGAGATACTGCCCCAGGATGAGTGCATCAAGCCGATCGCCTTCGAGGGTCACCGCTCCGACGTCCGGGACAGAGTCCGCGCACAGGCTCCACTCAGCCAAGCTTCCGTCAGGCATTGTCAGGCCATCAACACCGACCGTTACGGCCAGCCGTTCGGCCTGGCAAGCGTACACAGCGTACTTGTCCAGATTCGTCGGCGGTTCTGGCGATAGACTCAACGAACTGTAGATCGTACAGGTGACCATGAGCAGGGCAGACCGCGGTTCCTCGCCGGCGACTCGCTGCAGATACTTGAAGTCGTAGATATTGACGACGGTCCCGGGGGCCCGGCCAAGGAGGATGGCGATGTGGAAAGGGGCGACGTAGAACAAACGGTGGAACCGGTCACCCGCCAAAGGGCTGTTCTGAGGCGGCAGAAAAACCGGATAGTTGTCCTTGGCGAACCAGACGGGAAGCCGGGGGCCCGAATCATCCGCGAGGACATCCAACATCTGCCGCAACTGACTCCTGCCGTAGAAAGGATCGAAGACATGTGCAGCTTCGGAGATGCTGACACTGACGTCAATGCACAGGACACACACCATCGTGATGAGGTAGTCCCTGCGACGCCCCCAGTCGACCACAATCGGCCCGATCAGGACCGCCGACAGGGGCATAAGGAACGCCAGGTAGCGCACTTCTCTGTCGTCGTACACATGAAGCGCAACCACGGACACCAGCCAGGCGACTGCTACAGACTGCATGAATCGGGTCCCGCGCAGAGCCTTGAACAGGGCCGGCACGACCAACATGCACATCAGCACACCGTAGAACGGCAGATTGCGAACGTACACCCATACCGGGAAATATGGGGGGCTCTCGCTGCGTCGGTAGAACATCAGCATGTTCGTGATCTGCTCCCAGGGCCGAACGAGGAATGGCAGCGTGGGATACGAGCCGCCCAAGACCCACCCCATGCACACCCAGTAGAAACCGAGGCTCGAGACGGCCCCCAGGCAGAGCAGGGAGAAAACCCTCCAGGAACCGCGATGCATCCCCCGCAGCGGGTACGCCAACGGCAGTGCACAACCCGCGAGAACTCCAACCCAGAACACGCCGTAGGTCTGCTTTATCAAAGGCCCCGACGCGCCAAGGATGACGAGCGCCAACCACCGTCTTGCAGAGGGGGTCTGCCGGAACTCTTCTGCCAGAACCAGCATGAGCAGGAACAGCCCCCCCGGCAGGATGTCGTGGCTGAGGTACGGCGAAAACGAGAAGAAGGCGAAAGGCAACATGGCCGCTGTGAAAGCGACCAGAGCTGGGAGAGTCCGCCCCAGCCTTCGCTCCAGCCACCGATAGATGCACACCAGGAAGATCGCGTGGAAAAGCGCCATCTCCACGTGATACGGTCGCAAGTCCATGGGATCGAGGCCGAGGCCGGACCGGATCCCGCTGGCCGGCATCAACAGCCATGCCAGCAATGGAGCACGGTTGGACAGATATGCATCACTGCGCCCACAGAAGTAGTACGTATTGCAGATGGTGTCGTAGCCGTCGTAACCCTCAACATCCAACCATAGCGCCGCGGCGAACAGCCATAGGATCGGCACCCCCACGACAATGGCACGCACGACGTACAGCAACCCGTGCGGGAGCTGGCCCCCGGGACAGGAGACACCAGAGACGCCTGAAGGGGAACACGCCGCCATCTCCGAACAGCCTGGGGCCTCGGAACAACCGCCTCGCGAGACGTCATCATGGTGCGCCGCAACCCCTCGCATAGAACCGCCGATCTCCTTGTCCCATCCGGACTCAACCGCGTCATCACCCCTCTATCGCGCCAAACAACTCCACCACGTCCTTGAGCTTCCCGGGAATGTCGAGCCCAGCCGGGCACTTCTTCACGCACCGACCGCACTCCTCGCACACGTCGGGCTTGGGGGCGAGCGACTCGTACAGTTCGACGCCCATGTACTTGAGCTCGTCTCCATAGCCCCGGTACATGTCAGCCGCCCGGAACGCGTCCGGAACGACGATGCCCTGGGGGCAAGGCTGGCAGTAGCCGCAGCGCAGACATCGCTGGCCGTAGCGCAGTTCCTTGCCCAACGCCCCGATGTCGCGGATGAGTTGGGCCATTTCCGCGTCGCTGATCGGTTCGATCATGCTGCCCGTGGCCACATTCTCCTCGATCTCCGCGACACACGTGATGCCGGGAATCACGGTACTGATCGCATCGTTGCGCAGCAGGTGGCGCAACACGCGTCGCACGATGGGGTCGTCCTTGACGCGCTGCCCGACCGGGGCCGGGGAATGGAGGGCGCCGCCGCCAAGGGCTTTCATGACAATAACACCCATGCGATTCTGCCGCGCCAGGTCAAGCACCCCGTCGGCCTCGACGTTCTCCGGGTCCATGAGGCTGTGAGCCACCATGATGGTCTCGAACGCGCCCGACTCGATGGCGTCGCGCATGACGGCGGTATCGCGGTGACAGGAGAGGCCGATAAAGCGAACCTTGCCTTGCTGCTGAGCCTTCTTCGCGCCCTCGAGCGCACCGCCGGGAGCCATGACTTGGTCGAAGGTCACGCGGTCGCTGACGGTGTGGAGCTGATAGAGGTCGATGACGTCGGTCTGAAGCTCGCGCAGGCTGGTTTCGAGTTCGACCATGAGCCCGGCTGCGTCGCGCGCAGCAGTCTTCGTGGCGAGATGGTATTCGTGACGACGGGCCTTGAGCGCCGCGCCTATCCTGGCCTCGCTGCTGCGGTAGTTCCGGGCCGTGTCGATGAAGTTGACGCCGAGATCAAGCGCGCGATTGAGGCTGTCGGACGCGACCTTCGCATCGAGCCCGTCAAGCTTAATCGCACCGAACCCGATCTGGGTCACCATCAAACCCGTCTTCCCGAGGGGACGCTTCTGCATCGGTTTGTCTCCCAGGTGCCGAGCCGCGGGCCCGCCGGACAACGGGCGAAACGGACCCAACGGACGGAACGGACAGACGCCTGCCGTCACCAACGCCCTGCCGGAGTCCGTTGGGTCCGTTGGGTCCGTTTCGTCCGTTCCGTTTGCCCGGCGCCCACACCACACCCATATCCTACCCGTCATACCCGCCCGCCGCAAACGCTCGCACCGCAGTTGACCTGGACCCAACGACGGCGTAGACTCCCTGCGGTGCGAGGGCTGCAGCCGGTGGCAGACGAAGCGACGGGCAACTTTGGAGGTGCACGGTGATGAAGTTTGGCTTTGCCGAAACGGATATCTCGCCGCGCGACGGCATGTCGACCATGAGCGGGTACGGACGCCGACGCTACGCGAAGGGTGTCACGTCGCCGCTGCTGCTCCAGGCCGTCGTGATCGAGGATGCGGCGGGGCATCCGCACGCGCTGCTCGCCGCGGATATCCTGGGCTTCGACCGGTCCACGACGGAACGGGTCCGGCGAGCCCTGGCCGCCGAGGGGTTTGCCCCCGAGCGTGTCATGCTGAACGCGAGCCATACGCACTTCGGCCCGCCAACCCAGTACTCGGTCACGCCGGCAGCCGGCCCAGTCGACCCATGGTACATGTCCTGGCTCGAGGAGACCGCCGTCACGACCGTGCGCCGGGCACGCCAGGAACTCTGTCCGGCCGAAATCCGTTACGGGAGTTTCCAGATCAAGCTGGGCGAGAATCGGCGCCTTCTCGTGGACGGCAAGATACAGATGCGGCCGAATCCTGCTGGGCATTACGACCAACATACCGTCTGCCTTTGGGCGACGCCGGTTGCGAAGGACAGCCCGGAAACCGTCATCCTGGCGCACGGCTGTCACCCGGTGTCCTGCGCGGCCGAGGGCTACAGCGCCGACTTCCCGGGCGAGTTTCGCCGCTGCATGACGTCCCAGCGCGCCGGCACACATGTCATGTTCCTCCAAGGCTGCGGCGCGGACGTCAACGAAGCGCCGGGCGACGGCTACGTGCGGCACGGTGGACAACTGGCCCGCGCCGTGACCGAGCTTCTCGCCCCGCAGCGCATGCAAGTGCTCGATGGCACCGTCTCCGCCGCCATCGAGCGCGCCGAACTCCCACTCGGCAAACGGCACTCGCGGCAGCGCCTGGAGGAATGGGCCTGGGGTCTATCATCGTCCGTCTTCCATAGCCACTTTGCCCGCGAACACCTGCGCGTCCCGGATCCGCGAAAAGCAATTCCATATACCGTCCAGGCGTGGCGTTGCGGCGAGCTTGCCGTGGTGGCGCTCGAAGGCGAGGTGGTCAGCGCCTACGGACCGCTGGCCCGGAGCCTGGCCGGCGGAGAGTGCATGGTCCTGGGCTACTCGAACGCCGTCGAGTGCTACATCCCCACAGCACAGATCCAGCGTGAGGGCGGTTACGAGGCGGTCGACTCCGCGTTCGCCTACGGCCTGCCCGCGCCACTGGCGCGGAGCGCTCCGGCCGTGGTTACCCGTACGATCCGCGCCACGCTCGCCCGCACCCAGGCCGGGACGGTGCACCGGAACCGCTGAAGGCCCACCGGCAGGCCTGGTTGTCGCGGCGTCTCACCGCTGCGTGTCGCGGCGGAACAGGCGCAGAATACGCCCGAACGGCGCGGCGCGGGGCCGCTCCGGTGCGTTCCCCTCGCGATAGATCTCGTAGTAGATCGCCTTGCACTCCGGCCCAATCGCGAAACACAGCGCCTTGTCGCGCACCTCCACGGTGACCGGAATCACGCGCTTGCCGGTCAGCGTGTCGAGCGCCTGGACGCGGACCGCGTCCGGCCGGTCGACGCGCAGGGCGAGCTTCGCAGTCACCGGCTCGGCCAGCACCGGGCCCTTGCCCATGCTCTCGATGCGGCCGCCTTCGAGCTTGCTGTCGGCGTTACGGGCATTGGCGACCGCCGTCAACAGAAGCCGCTGTGACGTCTCGATGGGCTTGCCATCGAGGCTGGCGATGGCGATGGTCGAAAACCGCGTTTCGCAGCGGATGCTCAGGTTTGCCAGCCCAATCTCGTCGCGCTTCGCCAGAGCGCCGGCAGCCATCTGCGTGCATGGCGTGTCCACGGTGAGGATGCCGTCCGCCGCGTCGCGGATCAGTTCACCCGTGTCGGACACCGTCCGCGTCTCGGTGCTGCGCGTGTCGCCGAGTTCACGCAACGCCGCGGCGTAGATGTCGGCCGGTTTCGCGCCAGGATCGGCAGACTTCGCCACGCTCATGGGCCAGGCATCAACCGGCTTGTCCACCAGCACCGTCTCCAACCGTGCCAGGGCGCACAGGAACGGCATCCGGCTTAGGGGCGACCGGTTGCCCCATATACTCTCAGGGTCATGGCAGAGCGTGACCACGCGCCGCCCTGCACTCACATCGCCGCGCCGGAACAGCAGAGATGAGACCTGCGACAGGCCCCAGGTCGCCGGGTCGGTCTGCTGCGAGTGAATCAGGATCCCCGGCGCATCGTGGAACCGAGCCCAGCGCCCGGCATCGAACGACCCGGTGGCGCAGTAGAACAGCAGGCTGTCCCAGTCCTGGTACGCCGCGTACGCGGCCATGATGGGCAAGCCTTCGCAACGGTAGTCGTTCGGGAAGCAGTAGTTCCATTCACTGGCCGACACCGGCTTGCCGCGGATCTTGGCGCGCGCAAAGGTCGGCAGCATGTGGCACGTCCAGGCTGGGGCGGTCACGGACGGACGGCTCGTGTACGTCATGGGCCGTGCGCTCACATTCGGGTGGTCCCAGTACGCGTGGTCGTTGGTGTAGTCCATGCTCTCGCTGGCCCACAAGTCCCCGAGCGTGAAGGTGATATTCGTGCCGCACAACGGCCCCTTGACGCCGAGTTCGCGGAGGAAACCGCGCATCTCCTCGAGGTAGCGCCGCTGCAATTCGGCCGCGAACCGGCGCGAGTCCTCGTCGCTGCCGCGGTCGCCAAGGGTCTCGGGCAGGTCGCGGTCCGGCTTGCCTGCGGTCTTGAGCCAGTCGCGCCAGAGCCCGCGCAATTCGGTGTAATACGGTTCGGGCACACGCTCCGCCAGACTGCCCCAGCCCATGGTCATCGAGTTCTCGTTGGTGATCTCATAGACGGCAATCGCCGGGTCGTCGCACAGCCGCAGGCTGGTGTAGGGATTGAGGTGTGTGAAAAGTTGCCGCGCCAGCCGCTTCTGCGCCTCGATCAGTTCACGGCTGAACAAGGACACCATCTTGAGTTTGTCGTTCCCGACCGGCAGCGCGCGGCCAACGAGCCGGTCGTAGAACATGCCGTCGTTCAGGTCCATGTACGAGTAGACTCCGTTCTCCCTCAACTGCGCGATGAAGAACTCGAACCGGTCCAGCGAGTCGGGGTTCAACGAACCGTCCTTGGCGATCATCGTATCCTCGTACACGGCGTACAGGTGCAACCGCACCATGTTCACGCCCTGTCGCGCCAGGCACCGCGCAATCCCCGGCGCGTCGTCCTTGGTCGGGAACGGGCCGTACAGCGCGGCATTCGTACCCCAAAACCGGACCGGCTTGCCGTCGCCCTTCTCGAACACGAAGTGCCCGTCACGAACGCCCAGGAACCCGTACTTCCCGGCAGGTCCGTCGTTGAGGAAGCTGACGTCGAGCGCCGAACCGGGTTCAATGCCGTCGCACCAGGCGATCGGCGCGGGAATCCAGTCCTTCGTGGAGACAACCGCGTCGCCCCGGTCGGCGAACGCGGCGTCCAGCAGCTCGATCTGTTCCGGCAGGAGTTGCCCCGCGACCAGCCCGGTAACCCCGAGCAGCACCGGCACCGCACCGAGGTTAAGCGAGTGCATCTGCAGCGACCGGATCGGCACATCGGGCTTCGGGTTCTGCCAGCGCATCAGGGACAGACCGACGGTCGCCGAGCCGTTCCCGTTGTTGCCGCTCCACGCCAGGCGCGCCTCGAGCGCCTCGCCCGCGCCCCACCAGTCGCTGATGTCCACGCCGTAGCGCACCGGCACGCGCACCGTCTGCCCATCGGCGTAGGTCACCACGTACTCGGCGATCGGCTCGCGGTACTGCCCACTCCAGGCCGTGGTATGCAGGAAGTAGAGCCGTGCGAACTTCGCATCCGCCGCCGCAATCGAACCGCTGTCGGCAGGGAATGCCGGCCGTTCCTTGCCCTGCAGCACCACGGCGCGCTCGCCCACCTCGACCGGGACACCGGCGAACGCATGCCGGCCCGGCGCGAACAGGCGCAGATCATTGTCGCCCTGGTCCGTCCAGCCTCCCTGCCCGTCCGCGGCGACGTCGTCACGCAGGCCGCGATTGCCAACCCCGCCGACATCCAGACACGCGAACGCCAGCGACACGGTCGGCGTCGCCTTGACCCGCAGCACCGCTGTGGCGCGGAGCCCCGTAGCCGGATCGTAGTCCGGCGCGAACCGCAACCGGAACGCCTTGGACCACTCGAGACTGCGCATGTCATCAAGACTCCACGGCGCCGAAGACCCGCGCACGTCGAACGTGAACTCGCCCAGGACCGACGAGACGCGCAACTCCTCCTGACTGCGCTGCACGTCGTGTGTCTTGCCCGTCGGCTTGATGTCCGCCAGCACCGCGGCGGGGATCGCCACGCACAGCTCGACACTGGCGCCGCGCGGGTCGGGCTTCATCACGATATCCCAGCGCACCTCGACCCCAGCCGGGCCGGTAGTCAGCGTCTTGGTCAACGTTGTCAGCGCCGACTCGTAACGCGCCTCCGTGACACCCTCACGACGCGTGATCTTCGGTTCCGGGCGCGCCCCGTCCAGGTTCTTCCAGTTCGCGTCCATGAGCAGCAGCGAGTCGCCGGTCAGCACCTTGACCCCAGCGTACTGCACGGTCAGACTGCCGCCCCGGTCCAGGCTCGCCTCCTGCGCACACGCAGCGACGCCGAACAACAGCGAGATCAGAGTCTTGCGGATCATGATGACTTCTTCTCCTTGTGTATTGCTCAGCCCCGCGCCTCAATCCGGACCGCGTAAACGCGGAACTACAAGCCTCGCGTCGCCCAGGTTCGTAGTCCCGCCTTCAGGCGGCCTTGCTCGGACACGGTCACCAATTGTGAAACGCGTTCACGTCGTAGTTCGACAACTCTTTCACATACGGGGACCAGGCTGCGTCGGCGGGCGGGGGTGCATCCGGGACCGCCGTCCCGCCGCGCGAATCCTTGCTGTTGTTCTGGGAACACTCGTTCACCCAAAGCGGGATGGCGTCGAAGGCAAGCCCCAGGTTCCGGGCCGTCTCCAGCCAGATTCGCAGCGCCTTCTGCCGCACTTCCTGGTCGATGAACGAGTACGCCTCCTGGTTGCCGATCTTGTACGGCTGCGGGGTGAACGCGGCAGCATCGGCACCACACAACACGTACCGCCCCGCCCCCTGCCGCGCAACAGCGACGACCGCGGGCTCAGCCAGCGGCTCGACGGCGCCGCCAAACACCGTGACCGACTTGCGCGTCCGCCAGTAGAAGTCCGACGGTCCCAGTCCGGCCAGTTCCGCACGCCCGACGGCTGGCGTCACCTTGAAGACCTCCGCGCGCGTCGCCGTGCCGCCGGACGGCAGCCACCCCTCCACGTCACTCACGCCCGCCGGGAACAGGAGAACGACCGTTCCCCCACTCCGAACAAACGACGACACCGCGTCGCCTTGGCCCGGGGCTGCCGCGCCGCCCGGCGCAAGCAGGAGGAGTTGTGCAGCCCCGAGCGCCTTCAAGTCCTGGCTGCGCGTAACGGCGGCCCTCGCGGCGGTCAGAGCCAGCCAGTTTTCGTCGGTGCCGTAGTAGACGACACCGGAATCGGCGGCGACAGGCGACGGTGCGGCCGCCGCCGCGGCCGGGCTCGCCACGTAGCGCAGCAGGCGATGCGCCAGGTGTGTCGCCACCGGATCGGTGCCGTAGCGGCGGGTCACGTCAAGCTGGCAGAGGACCACTCGACCACGACCGCGCTGCAACTCCAGCAACGGCGTGTCGCGCAGATCGAAACCGCAGTCCAGCAGCGGACGGAAGCCGCCGTATTGCGGCTTGCGGATCGTGTGCGTAGCGACAATGCCGCCATTGCCCCACTTGTGCTTCGGATAGGGATAGTGCGGCACATGCTGGATCGTCAGGTCCGGCTTGGAAAACGCCTCGATCATGTCGCTGGCGCCGCGCCAGTTGACGAAATCCTCCGGCGCAAACCCGGTCAGCACCGCGTGTTCCGGCGCGCGGATGAAGACATACCTCTGGCTGGTCGCTTCGAAGATCAGGTTTGCCAGGTTGCACTCGCCCTGTTCGAACACCAGCACGTTCAGCCCGGCCTCGAGCAAGCCGTCCTGCTCGACACCGGCCAGGACCGTGTCCCGCGCCGCACCAAGCGCTTCGCGACCCACCACCAGCGCCCGCAGTCCCTTGGCGTCCGCCAGCAAAGACACCGGCCTGAACCGGACCCTGGCCTGCGTCAACCAGGCGCGCGTCAAACCGCGTGGGTCGTACAGCCCTACGTCCACCAGATCGGTCAGTGCCGGGGCCGGCGGAAACACCTGGATGGCGAACGTTTCCACGCCGACCGCGCCACCGGCAGACCGCTCGGCGCGCAGACGCAACTGGCAAGCGGTTCGTACGGTCACAGCCGGCGCAGTGAACACAAAGGGGCGGAGCAGGACTTCACCCGGCGCCACCGTCGCCTCGCAGGCGAACCGATCCAAGGCCTTCCCTGTCGCGTCCAGAAATTCAACCGTGATCGCCAGCGGCAACGCCTCGAGCGTGTCGTTGACAACCATGGCCTGCTTCTCGATCTTTGCGCCGGCAAACCACGCGTGATCCTTCTCGTTGAAGTTCTCGCCGCTGCCCGCGATCGTCACCAGGACCGGCCGCAACGCGTCCTTCATTGCGGCAAAATAGGATGTGGGCTTGTCGAGCAACGGTCGACGGTGCTCAAGGTGCATGCGGTCCGGCTTCACGCCCCAGCTCTTCACCTTCGGGAGATCAGGCGCGACGGAACGGTTCTCAAAGTCATACTGGTACGCGACGCTTTCCTCGCCGAAAATGCCCATGCCGCTCACGTCGTAGCCCCGCCAGGCACGGATCTGGTTCCGCGCGAAAAGCGACTTTACCGCCAGCACTTCCGGCCGGAGCCGGCCGTCATCCAGGAATGCGCCCTTGGCCAAGGGCTGTAACACGGGCGACTCTGCTTCGACCATCCCATAGGCTGCATCACCGACGTAGCGCGCGGCGTGTTCGGCAAAAAGCATGATGGCGTCGGTGCGGGGAAACGCAAAGTCGCAGTACTGCGAGATATAGGGGAGACCGAACTCCGAAGCCATGTACGCCGTCAGGCGCGTGCGGCTCCACAGACTGGGCCAGTCCTCGCGCTCCTGCAGCGGCATGCCGAACGACATGTACTGCATCGTGGTGTAAAGCTGGGTCAAGTTGAGCGAGGCGTTGTGGTACACGACACGCGTCGGATCCAACTCGCGCAGAATCTGTTCCGAGTGCAACGCCAATGCACGCGCCTCCTCCTTGCGCGGCGGCTGGTAGGCGAGATCGGTCACCATGGACGGCATCAGCCCCCATGAGTAGTGACACGTGTTGAACGTCGCCAGATACAGGCAAACGCTCGGGTGATTGCCCCACGCGCGCACGTACCGCCGCACGGCCAGCCGGTAGTCCTCGTCCGGCATGAACGGCTCCAGCGGCGGCGCCCACAACACGACCAGCATACCGGCGCGGTCCGCGGCGCGCAGCACGTTCTCGACCGCGTGCGGTGTCCGACCCAGTGCGCCCTGGTCCGCGTGCCAGGCGATCCGCACGCCGATGGCGTTGAACCCGTTGTCCTGCAGCGTCCGCACCGCCGCCTCAGTTGCCTCGGGATGCGCAGCATAGTACTGCGAGTAGCGCTCCCAAATGCCATCGGAGCTGCTGCTGTAGAACAGGCGGAACTTCTCGCCGTTCAGCCGGAAGTGCGGCACATCAAGGGCGAAATCGCGAAACCCGAATGACTCGGCCATCGACTCGTCCAGCACGTTGCCCTGTGCGTCCAACGTGGTCAGGGCGAGCGTGTACAATGCCGGGGCGGCGGGCGACCACAACCGCGGCTTCGGACAGGCGACGGTCAATCCAACGTCCTGCTCCGCGGCACCTGTCAACGCCACCGGTTCCGGCTGGCTCTGGTACACCACTTGGCCGACCGCGTCGCGGACACGTGCGACCAGTGTTACCTCGTACCGCTCGCCGCGCGGATTGCGCAAGGTTGCCGCAACCCGGAGCTTGCCTTCGAGCGCCGCGGGCGACGCCAGCACATCCTGGGCGAACACGGGCCCAGTTCGTTCCAGCGCCACGTCCAGCAGGCTCGCGTCACCCGTATTCCACTTGTCGAAGTAGTCGTTGAAGTACAGAAAGACGTCGACCTTGATCCGGCCCGTTCCGGCGTACGGGGTGAGGTCGGCGTAAAGGCGCTGCATCTCGCCCTGGGCATCCGCGTGCTGCTGGGCGTAGGTCAGGACGAGGTGGTTGTTCGCGTAGATCCGTGCGGCGTTCGCACCCGCGTAGGTCGTGGTGAAGAACACGGGCTTGCCACGCCAGCCGTCCGGCACGTCCACGTAACGCGTGTACCAGCCGCGAAACCAGCGGTTGAGAGGTCGGCCATCAATCTGCTCCACCCGCGAGCCATCCGCGTCAAACACCGAATAGTACGGCTTCGTGATCCAGCGGCCGGGCAGTTGGCTGTAGTACACGCCCGCGTCCGGTGGCGGCAGCAGGTTGTCACGGTCGCGCGGCTGAAACCGCCACAGCCCGCTCAGGCATATCCGCTCGCGGGTGGCGCTCTGCAGCCGGTCCGCGTCGGCCAGGGCCCAGGCGTCAAGTTCCCGCGGGGTCGGGACGCGCACGTCAAACGCCGGTCGCAGTCCGGCGTTGAACAGAGTCGCAAGCTGGGGCGGCTCCAGGTCCGCACGCCACACACCCAGGTCGACCACAGGCGCGTTCGCCGTCGCCCAACCCAGGCGCTCGATGACTGCCAACGGCGGTACGCCGGCACGCAGCACGCCCTGCCACGTGGCGTCGATCCAGAAGCACAGCCGTCCATCCCGCCACGTGATCGCGAACTGATGCCACTCGCCCGGCTCCAGGCAGTACAACGACGCCAGCGACTTGGTCTGGTCGCCGGACTGCACCAGCAGGTTCGCCTTCCGGAGGATCGGATCGTAGAGAAAACGGTACCTGCCTGCCGCGGTGGTCAGCGCCAGGATCGGCACGGGCCGGTCGCCAGCGACCGGCGTCCGTGCCCAGAACGCCACCGTTCCCTTGACACCGCTCGCTCCGGCAAGAGCCACCCAGTCCCCGGCCTTCAGTTCGCCCAACGGCAACGGTTGCGCAGCCGCGGATGTCGCGGACTCCGTAGGCGCCGGGGAAACCGATCCGGCCGAACCCGGCGCGTAAAAGACCAGGTCCGACTCCAGCTCCCGCACTGCGTACGGCCGCGACCAGACGTCCGACCATGCCTTCGCATTGACCGCGATCGTCTCCTCGTGCCAGCCGGCGACAACGTTGCCCGCGCTCGAACCTCCGGCCAACGCGGCGAGCGGCACGGCCTGGTGGTAGACGCGGACGTCGTCAAACACACCTTCGGCCGCGGCGCCTTCAAACCGGTCTGCTGTCCGCGACCCGAGCCACAGTGTCCAGGGCCCGGCGAAGAACCCGGGCGGCAATGCCTTGATCTCAGCGGTTGCGGTCCGTGACCCGAGGCCCAGCAGACACGTTCCGGCGGCCTGATCCCACTGTATCGCAAGCAGGCCAAACTCGCCCTTCCTGAACTCGCACGGCAGGCTGGCCACACACTCCTGCTCACCCGCGCGGAAGCGCAAGACAACCCGGTTGTCCGCCGTCTTCACCAGCTCGACTCCCCTGCCCTCGGTGAGCAGGTTGAGCAGTTCGTGGTCTTGCCCGTCCGCGCCGTTCCAGTCCGGCCGGAACTGGCAAGCCACGGTCGCAGCATCGGCCAACAGCGGCAGGTCTCTGTAGGCCAACGACGCCTTCTGATCGTAGGCATAGCGCCTCACCGCCAGCCCTTGCCCGGAGACGGCCGCCTCGAACCGGGCCGAAACCCCGACCTCGCCGCTGACCGACGCACCACGCAACTGGGCTTGCACGTTGTCCTCGAACGGGGCGCTGAAGACTGGGACAGGCAACGCGACTGGGCTCGACGCACCCGCGTCCAGGCACCTGGCCCGGATCGTGTCTGCATCCAGAGCCTGGTCAAACAGGGCATACTCGTCGATCACACCGACCGCCCCCTTCTCCTCCTCATCCGGCCGAACGGTCGCATCGATCCGGAACGTTGCGTCGGCATTCACTCCGGCGGCGTCCCACGTTCCCTTCTCGCTGCCGGCTGGCACGCCGTTCAGGTATAGGGTTGTGCCCTTCGTCGCGTCCCAAGCCAGCGCGACGTGGACCCACTCGCCTTTCGGCCAGTCCGGCAGCAGGAAATCGACCACTCGCTTCTGGGCCACCCGGAGCTTGACCTGAACGAAGACCGTGCTCGGTTTCACCCAGAACCGGAGCAACGTCAGTCCGGCGTGATCGAAGAACAAAACGCGCCCCGGTTTCTCCCGCTCCCATTCGGGCTTAAACCAGAACATCACCGTGCCAGCCTGCAGCGAAGCCTGCTTCGCGGCAGGATAGGCAAGCCGCGTGCCGGGCACAAGGCGCAACCCCTGCCCGAGATAGCCCGAGACGAATTCGAGTGGCCCGGTGGACTCAGCCTTGCCCTCGCCCACCGCCCGTGCCGCATCGGGCGAACCCTCGAAGGGCGCGTAGAACACGGGGTCCGTCCCGGTGCCATGCCCGGCCAGGGTCGAACTCATCACAGCAATCGCCACAGCGACGAACAGGTGACGCATGATCATCTCCAGCCTCCCCAAATTGTCGTCGGTTTCGCCGGCGTCCCGCGCGCCCTTTCCCCGGACGAGCGCCGGACGACCGCACCGGCCTCTACGGGTAGCTCCACGGCGCGCCCGCCGTCGCCTCGCCGAGCCCCATGCGCTGGACGTGGCCGTCGAAGAAGGCGAAGTTCGCGCCGCCACTCACATGCCGAAAGTCCACGCGGCCTACCGCCGAGGCCGGGTAGTAGATGGGGTCCCCCCAGCCCGGCACGCCCACCGACTGGCGCGCTTCGACCAGGCAGATCCGTTCAGCTGGCTTTGATATCTTCGCCAGCCGTACGTGTAAGGCATTCGAGTTGCCGCCGCCATTCCAGCCATAGGTGCGGTATGGCCCGGCCGTGTAAGTGAACTTGGCTTCCGAGCAGCGGGTGACCTCGCTGCTGCCCCCGGTGCCATACCCCACGGCCATGGCCTCCAACTGCTTGTACCACTCGAAGCTCACTCCCAGCCCCAGGCCGGAGTTCTGATCGGGCGCCGGCAACTGACCGTCCCAGTTGTCGGCGTACAGGATCGTGGCCATCTGGATCTGCTTCACTTGCGTCATGCAGGTGAGCTGGTTCGCACGCCGCTTGGCATCGCCCAGCGCCGGCAGCAGCAACGACGCCAGGATCGCGATGATGGCAATCACGACCAGCAATTCGATCAGCGTGAAACGCCGACGCACGCAGTCTGGACCTGCCGCCAAACCTGCAGCCTGCGGTCTCGAAAACGGGGCGGCTACGTCACGGTCGGTTCTCATGCAAGCATCCTCCAGCGAGTGCCGATACTCATCCTCATGCCACGAACAACCATACACCAGCCAGAAGCGACAGCCTTCACCGCTTTTCCGCGGTGATGGCCACCACGGCTGGGACCACGTCGTTCCGCGATGCGACAATGTCGATGGCCACGATCTTCGCGGCCGGAGTCGGGTTCTCCCACCGCATGCAATACAGACCGATTCTGCCGCAGACCGGATTGGCGGACTCCAGAGCGATGCGGGCGTTCTGAACCACCAACGGGGTCCACCAACCGCACACGTCCTCGCCATAGCGGACCGGGACTTCGACCACCGCGCCGTCCTCGTAGCGGACCTTGTAGCTGAAACAGAGCTGACCTTCGGCAATCCCCCAGCCGACCGTGTGCAGGAAGTAGAGCGCCTTGGCGTGAACGCCGACCGGAATGCCCTCAACCTTTTCGGGGAAATATGGCCGGGGCGGGCCGAACATGATGATTGCCGACTTCCCGTCATTCTTGAGCGGGTCGATGATTTCGAAGGGGATATTGGCCAGAACCTGCCGTCCCAGCGGCATACGGCGGAAGTCATTCTGCCCCTGGTCGAACCAGCCGCCCTGCCGGTCGCCGTCGATATCGTCCTTGAACGCCATGTTGACGTGCCGGGACAGGTCGACGAAGACGCACTTGTCCGCGTCGATGGCGGCATAGCATTGTGCCTCCTGGCGGGTCTTCATGAGTGACTCGCCTTCCTTGCGGAGCCGCTCCAATTCGGGCGCCTCGGCCTTGCTGGCGGCCGCGAAGCGGGTGCGGACATCCGCCTCGGCAACAGCCCTGAACGGTGCCGGGGGTTCGCCGCCAACGAGCAGGATCCGCCGCGTCTGGGGCGCGAGATCGAGCACCAAACCGGCGTCTAGGTCGGCCCCGGTCCAGACAGCCTTGCCGCTCGGCGCGGCGTAGATCTCGCGAACGCCAAGATCCGACACCGTGACGCCATCCGCCCCGACCGGGAAGGAAACCCGCGCCAGCCGTGTTCCTTCGTCCTCCCAGTTGGCAATGAAGACGAGTTTCCTGTCGCCGCGGTCGATCACCTGGGCTTCGACCTGGTCCATGGCCTTGCCGTCCTCAGCGGCAACGGCGACATGCCTGCGGACCTGCTCTGTCGCGAGCACGTGCCGCACTACGGCGCCCAAGCCCTTGCCCAACGGCGCCCCGGAGAGGTAGTAGACCTTGCCAACCCCGAGCACGTTAAGAAACAACGGCGACGTGCCCGAACCAACGGGCGTAGCCGTCACGGGTTCAACCCTCTCGCTGACGGCGACGGTGACCTGCAGCGGCGTATCGGGAAGCGCCAACACCGTCTTGGCAGGGTCCGCTCTGGTTCGCCGCAATCCAAGCAGCTTGGAGGCGTCGGCTGGCTTGCCATACTCGTCACTCGCGAAGGCACCCGCGCCGCAGAGCAGGACGCCGCCCTTGGTGACGTACTCGGCCAGGGCGGAGACAGTGCCGTCATAACAGTTGTTGACGCACGGGGCCACCACCACCTGGTACCGTGACAGCGCCGCGGGCAAAACATCCTCCTCGAACACGACCTCGACCGGATACTGGGCGAACAACAGTGCCGCATACCAGGAGGACAGGATCCGGCGCGTATCGATTTGGGAGATTGCCGACATCCGGAGGGTCGGGTACGAGTGCAGCAACGCCACGGTCCCCGGCTTGAGCCGGGGCATCGGGAGCGCCAGGTCCCACACTCCGCCCAACTCGCGCATGAACTGCTTGAAGCCGTCGAGCGATTCGGTCGGATAGGCGTACGGATTGAGCAGACACGCCGCCTTGTAACCGCCGTTGATCACGATGTCCCGGGCCTCCTCGAACGTACGCCATTCCCAGGGCCGCCGACTCCAGGCGTAGACATAGCTTGCCGAGACGCCGTGGAAGACTTCGGACCACATCGCGGTGATGAGATCCTCTTTCCGGGAAGGCTGACGCTTGCCAAACCGGGAACGGGTGCAGTAGTGCTCATTGTTGACGACCGGCTTCTGATACTTCGACAGCGCGACCATGGCGTCGAGGACCAGCAGGTAGTCCTCGCCGCTGGCCGCCAACGCCTCTTCCATCTCGTTGACATGGCCGGCGGAGAAGCTCGAGCCGAAGCGGCGGCCACCTTCGACACAGAGCACATCCAGCGCCCCGGCGATCTTGCGATAGTCCATGCCCGCGCCATGGAAGTCGATCATGTTAGGCAGCGAGATCTGTTCGGTGAAATAGACCCGCGGCCGTCGATCCACCTCCCGGATCGCCGCCGACAGTTCCGTGAGCACAGCCGCGTAACGGTCGCCCGAGAACTTGCACCAGTCGATCCACAAGCCCGGACAGGTCTCGTACTTGGCCGTCTTGAACACGGCGTCTTCGAAACTGGCGAACGTGACGCCCCAGCGGGCATTGGCCGTCTCGACCGTCCCGTACTGGTTCCGCAGATTCTCGACGAACATCCGCTTGTTGAACTCACAGCGGCAGTTGTAACTCGACTCGTTGAAGATCTCGTACAGGTAGGGGTTGCCGCCGTGTTTCAAGGCAAAGCGCGCCCCGGTCTGGCAGTAGGTCCGGTAGATCTTGGCTCCGAGCGGGTGCTCGGGACAGAGCGGGATGAAGGAGTGCCAAGCGGAATTCTGCTGCGCGATCTCCGGCGGCGCGGAACCGTCTGGAATCAGCGCGCGGTCAATGTCGTCTATCCAGGCATAGTCCAGGACCAGGGGCAGGCCGCCGAGCCCGCGGTAGAACGGGGCTTCCAGCTCAAGGAGCCTGGGGCGATCGAGCGGCAAACCCAACTCCAGGCGCATCGGGATGAGGGTCGCCGCCGAGATCTGCAGTGAATTCATGCCAAGCTCGAAAGCGATCGGCTTGTCGAACACCTGGTTGTAGAACGCCCGTTCGCTGGTCGCCTCCCGGAAACTCTCCGGCTGGAATTCACTCTCGATCGAGCCGTCGCCAAACCACGGGCCGAGGTAGAAGACCGGCTTCCCGGCCACCACGAATGTCCCGTCCTTGATCTCCGGCCGGATCAGTTTGTCCGAAGTAAAGACCTCCGCACCGCCCCCGAGCCGCCTGAGCGTCTGTTCGACCGTCGCGTCGAGTGCGGCGTAACCAGGCCGCTCCACGGTCTTGCCACACGCCAGCCGAATCTCGTCCACGAGGAAGCCTGTCCCCCTGGGCATGTCCGCAAGCGTCTGGAAGGCCACCTCCCGCAACCGCTGCAACTTCCCGGCGCCGCCGAACTTCGCCAGCGGAATCCGCACGAGCGTCCACTCGCCGTCCGTTCCCGCTACGTAGTCCGCCACCTTGACTCGCGGCGTACTCACGTCGCCATCGCCAGTCAGCCAAACCTGCACGGCAGGAACGGGCTTGATCCAGAACTCGAGAGCGCCGCCGGCGTCGACGAACGCCGAACCGTCGCGATAGCGGTTCAGAGTGTCACAGGTCAGGCGGAACCCCGCGTGGGCTTTGACGTCCTGTGCCGCCTTGACCCGCAGCCCGGCGCTGGACTTGTAGGCCGCCGGTTCGCACTGCTCAACCGCCAGCCCGCCCCAGGCGACTCTTCTCCAGTTCGGCAGGCTGCCGTCCTTGAAGAGGTAGAACCGGCTTCCCGTCGCGGCGTCGCTCTCGAAGAACGCGGCCATCGGGTCGGTCGCTTTGGTTGGCGTCTCCGGCAGGTCATCGACAACCGTCAGTCCGAGATCGTCGTAGAAGGCCTCGCCGGTGTTGCCGAAACCTGTGGCACACGCCAGGAACGCGATCAGAACCGTGGTGTCGTCCGGGACCTTCATCGTAACCGAGTACAAGTCCCACTCCGCAGCGCCATCGCCGCCCTCCGGGCCGGTCGCTTTCGAGACCGCGTCTCCAGCCTGATCCCTGGTCCACAGCGAGATGCCGCATGAGCCCGCGACACGCTTGATCCACGCCGAGAACCGGAGCGTCTTGCCCTTGACCTGCGCCAGGATCTCCGCCTCCGGCCGCCACTCGAGCAACTCGTTCGTGGAACCGGTCGACGTGTCCTTGAGGTGGAGCGAGTACGACCCGGAATGCCGTTGCGCCGAGGTACGCTCGATCAGGTCGAACTTCGACTTCCCGGCCGACCACCGCGCGGGCAGACCCGGCGCGGGCTCGCCCTGCTCGAACCCGGGGTCCCCGATCAGATTGGGCGACTCGGCCGCCGTGGTCACCCCGCCACCGGCGAAGACCACGGCGACCGCGAGCACCAACGATCTTGCACTTCTCATGCACAGCTCCTTCAGGTTCGTAGTTCCTCCTTTAGGGCCTGTCGATTTGACCACCTCAGATGCGCAACCCCGCCCAAAGTGGCCGGACCGGCTCGGTCCGGCTTGCGGGAGCGAGC
>MHBL01000476.1:25455-67020 GCA_001803235.1 Lentisphaerae bacterium RIFOXYA12_64_32 | reverse complement strand
GAGCCGCTCCCGCCACTCTGGAAGGCCTGTAGCCGCACTAAATCGACACGCCCGTTAGGCGGTCTTTCTTCGCCATGGCCACGCGCCCCAATCCGGACCGCGTAAACGCGGAACTACAAGCCTGCACATCCCAGGTTCGCCACTCTCCTACCACCTCATGTAGGCGTACGGGTCGTCGCGCGGCTTCCGCTCGTCGAGGTAGTGCCGGACGGGGAACGGGTCGAGCCGGCGCGGTACGCCGATGGTCACCGTCTCCAGCACGCCTGCGTCCATGAAGTTGTTGTTGATCTTCACCGCCAGCACGTTCTCCGTGTCGCCGAAGTTGAGCAAGCCGGGCGGGATGCGATAGTGCCGTTCGGCGATCCACCACTGCGGCGTGTCGCGCGTGGTGCGGCCGAGCGGCTGCCCGTTCAGCCAGGCGTCATCCACGTCATCAATTGCTTTCGCAAAGAACTCGAGCGGCAGGTTGCGGTACGTCTCGGGCACCTTGAACCGCGTCCGCACCCACACGTCGCCGAGGAACCCATACCAGTCAGCCTGCGTCTCCCCGAAGCAACCAGGCTGTTTCATGTCGACCCAAGCGGCGTCCTTGTCGTCCAGTTCCGACTTCATCCAGCCGTCCTTGACGCCCACGGCATCCGGATCCTTGCGGGCGCGCCAGACGCCGGCCAGCGAGACCTCCGGCATGGCTTCGGCCGCCTGCAGGCACGCGGTCCACCGCACACCGCTGCACGCGCCGGCATTGGTCAGCGTAATCGCAAGGAGGCGGTTGGCGTTGACACGGGTGAAGATCAGGTCAGGCCGACGCTCGGGATCGAACGCCGCGGCGGCCAGAGAAATCCAGGCAATCTCACCCTTGCCGACCGGAACGCATGCCAGTGTCCCCGCCGGCGTGCGCCAGCCGTTCGCCGGCACGGATGCCACCGCCAGAACCGTCTTGCGCTCGCGCCAGTGCGTCTCGGCCGGCCCCACACCGCGGAACACCTCAGGCACCGGCGTCGGAACCGGAGTGGTGGACAGCGTCTTCTCCTCGAGGATCAGTGCACCATCGGTTGCCAGGGCCAGAACCTGCGCGTCATCCGCGTCGAGCCCCACCGCCACGGCACGGCCGCCCTTGACGAAGAACTGCTTCACCATGAGGCGGTTCCGGAACAACCACGGCCCGGCGCCCTGCCCCAGCACCAGGAGCGTCTCAGGGCCGGGAACCAGAACGGGATTCACCGCCGCATCGAGTTTCAGCGGCAGGAGATCGCGCAGCGCCGCGTCCGAGACCACCAGTGCGGTCGGCGTTGGTGTCGGCGCGGTCCACGTCCCTATCCCCGCGAGAAGGTTGCTCACGAGCAGATCAGCCGCCGGGTCCTTACCCATGCGGTCGCTGACGTCCATCTGGCAGAATACCATGCGCCCCCGGCCTTCGAACACCTCCCATAGAGCCATGTAGCGCAGATCAAACTCGCAGTCGAGGATGGGCCGGAACGAACCGACGTGCGGCTTTTCGACGATCGTCGAGGCGACCGTGCCGCGCTGCGAACAGCGCCAAACCCGCTTGGCGCGCTGAGACTCTTCAAGGTTCTCCGGCGGACCGTCGAGCGGACCAAGCGTGGTGCGGCCGCGCCAGTCAGCCAGGTCCGCGTCGCCGAGTCCGTGCACGAACGGATGCGCCGCGTCACGGAGCCACACTTGGCGCGTGGCACGCGTGAACGCACGCAGCCCGAACACGCTCTCAAACGCGGCGGGCGTCTGCTCGAAGAACAGAACCTGCAGGCCAGCATTGATGCGGGCCGGCAACTCGCCGAAGAATGCCGGCCGCGCACCGACGCCGAGCGCCTCGCTGCCGACCACCAGCACCTTGGCGGCATCGGGAATCCCCGTCTCGGGAATCATCGGCAGTTTCACGCCAACGGCCGCCAGGGCAGCCGATGTCCGGCCGACCGGATCGTAGACGAACCACCCCGCTGGCGCAACCAGGGCTGCGGCCTTGGGGGAAACCTGGAACGCAAATACCGGCACCGGGACCGCCATGCCGTTCGCCGTCACCTCAGCCCGGATCTCGCCGCCCGCGCGTGCAACTGCATCAGGAACCGCGAACTCGACCTCGGCCTGCCCCCTCTCGGCAGGGTTCACGGTCACTTCGCCCGTGCCCTCTCCGACGGGTTTGCCGTCCAGCGTTGCCGTCCAGCGGACCTTGAATGTCGCCGGCAGACGCAGGTCATTGATCAGGACGACGCTCTTGCGCACCGTCTCGCCGACGTAGAAGGCGTGGTCCTGCTCCGGCCAGTCGGCACCGGGGCCAGCGATGTAGGCATACAGCGGTCGCAACCCGTCCGCCATGGCCTTGGCCCACTGCGTGGGCTCAAGGTACTCGGACTCCGACGGCAGGCCGGGAAACATGTACGTGTTGATGTGACCGTTGCCGCGCACGTCGTAGATGAACTTATCCGGCGCGAACCCCGGTTGCTGCAGGTTCGCCCAGTCGGTCGGCCGCGGCAAGTCCGGCGGCCGCACCCGCATGCCCCAGCCGTTGCCGGGCTTCTCGGCGCGTTTCTTGTCGCGTACCGTGGCATACTCCCACGCGTTCATGCCCCCGGAGATGCCCCAGGTCCGCCACGCGGCTAACACCGTCCGGTAGTAGGAGGAAGCGCACTCATCGAGGATCGGCGCTACGGCGCCGCAGAAGTACCCGTACGACGACTCCCACTTCTTCTTCTCGCGGTTCCAGGCGATGTCGGTAAAGTCAACGAAGTCGTCGTCCTCGATCGCATAGCTGCGCTCCCCGAGCAGGATGGCGCCGTACTCGGTCATGACCGGCTCGTTGCACCACCAGTTGCTCGGGTCGAGCATCTGGAACGAGCCCGGGTACGGCAGGTCGAACTCGGCCATCATCAGTGGCTTGGTGCCGCGCTCGGCCCAGACGTGCAGCCACTCGCGCAGGTCCTGCGGCACGGGCCAGCAGAGGTAGTTGTTCAGGGTGTAGAGGTCGCCCATGTTGCCGCTGGCGTGATGGTACGTCTTGCGGGTCGGATCGGCCGCGTTCATGCTCCGCGACGACTTGGCCGCGGCCGCGAACTTCTTGCCCAGGCGCGTGTCGGGCGGCGGCGCTTGCTCGCCGCTGAGCACAAGCGGGTTCTGATCCTGGGCGTAGCAGTCGAAGTTCATGTTCATGCGGTACAGCACCAGCGACGGGTGATTCCAGACCCGGTGCGCACGGGTGCGGAGGCACTGCTCGTAGTAGCTCCGGACCTCCGGCTCATCGAGACGTTCCCAGAACTTGTTGATCGCCATCGGTGTCACCGCCATCAGAACGCCCTTCTCGTCGGCGGTCCGCAGCACGGGCAGAATGGCCTCGGCCCGGTTCGGGCTGTCGACGCTCTCGGTGTAGACAAAATTCCGGCCTTCGGCCAGGATCCGATCGAACCAGCGACTGATGCACTCGGGCGCCAGCGAGTAAAGCTGCCCCACGTAGTACGCGCACGGATGCAGGTTGATCTTTGTCCCGTTCAGGTAGCAGAATCGGCCGCGAATCTCGAACTCGCGGAACCCGAACCGCTCGGGCAGCGACTGGTCGAGCGCCTTGCCGTCGCGCGTCAGGCTCACGCTCATGCTGTACAGCCGCGGCTTGCCGATGTCCCACAACTCAGCTTCCGGCCAGGCCGCCTTGGCGTCGGCCTTGGCCGCGCCGGCAGGCACCGGGGCGGAGAACTCCTTGACGACGCGCTCGCCGTCACGCACCTGGCAAAGCAGAGTCAGCCCCGCCGTGGCCCCAACGTCGGCGGCGCCATCCAGTTCCGCGTGCACCGCGATCTCCATTCCCTGGACGCGCGTCTCGACGAGGAACGGCCCAACCCGCGGCCCGGCCGCAGGCATCGCGTCTAGCCACACGTCGCCGACGATGCTGCACGACCCACGCTGCCGTTGCCATTCCTTCAGCCCCTGCTCGCCGAACAGCTCCGACACATCGCCCGGGTCGACGCCGCGCACCAAGGCCGTCAAACGTGATGTCGTGCCAGGCTTGGCCAGACTTGAAATGTCGATCTCGCCGCCGAACCAGCCTGCCGTGCCCGCCGGTTGCCCGTTGCAGAACAGGGTCAGTTCGGTCGAGACACGGTCGATCGCCACTACGATGCGGCGTCCGGCCCACGCCTCCGGGATCGTCACCTCGCGTTCATACCAGGCACACTGGAGCGCCGTGGCCTTCCCTCTCATGGGGTCCTTCGCGCTCCAGTACGTGATCATCTCGTTGGCCCTCGGACTGCCCGGGACCTTGCAGAACCCCCAGGCATCGTCAGGCGGCAGCGTGATCCCGGCCATTGATACGGCCTTCTCGCGGATACGCAGGTCATCGAAACGCACCACACCCTTCAGCGCATCCGGCCCCTCGTAGTGACGCACATACAGCCGCAACCGCTCCGCGCCCGGCTTGGTGCGGAAATCCATCTCTATCTGCTTCCACGGCGTCTTGCCCGCGATCTTGTCCGAGGGCTGGGCCAGGAAGATCGTACTGGTCTTGCCCTCAAAACGGTTCCGCACATCCTGCACTTCCAGCGTGACGTACCCGGACTCCAGATCGGTCTGTACCCACGCCGACAGGACGTAGGAGGTGTCGCCCTTCACCGCAACCTCTTTGGTGAGGTGGAAGAAGTTGACTCGGGCCGGGATGTCGACGTCAATCCGCAACGCACCGGCGCCAGCCTTCTTCGTGGCCGTGTCGCACTGGATCTTGCAGGCCTGCGGGGTTGGATCGGAGAGCACCCAACCGGACAGCTTGGCGTCATCGAACCCGTCGGCACAGATCGGCTCGGGCTCCGGAATGGTCTGCGACCGGAATCGCCACAATCCGTTCACGCAGAAACGCTCGCGCGTGTCGGACTTCGCCGTCCACGCCTTGGCCATGTCCCAGACCGGTCCCGCCTCGGGCGGCAGCGGCGGTTCGGTGGGCGGCAGTTCCGCGGCAGACACAACCCAACTGGCCAGTGCGATCGAAAGAACCGCGACAGTTCCGAGCGAGAGAAGACGGTGCAACTTGGTCATGGGAACCTCCTATGTTTCGGTTTTCTTTCCGGGTGACGACAGGGCTTTCCCAGCGACGATCTCTCTTTCACTCGACCTGCACACCAAGGACGTCTGTGCGACCCCACCGGCCTCGTGCCGGTGGTGAAGCAGGTTCCGTGGCTACTCGAGACGCCGGCCACTTTTTTCTGTTCCGGGCGGACTGCGGCCGCAGTCCGCCCGGAACAGAAAGAAGAAACGAAGGAACGGTCCATCTATCCAACCGACCTCCTTCACCACCAGCGCAAGGCCGGTGGGGTCGAGTCATTGCACGGGTCGCTTTCTCTGATCGCGGACCACCGCAACCGACCACCGCAACCGACCATCGCCGCCGACACGACCGTACGCCTATTCGTACTCGACCATCACGATCTCAAGCGGCGCCAGGTTCAGACTGGCGGTCGGCCCCGCAAACGTCGTATTCTCGGGTTTGCCGTTGCGGGTGACCGTCACTGTGCGATCGGGGCTGGGCAGTGTCAACTCCATCGGGGCGTTCTCACCACTGATGTTGACCAACAACGCCGCCTTGCGCCCCGTGGGCGACTGCCACGCTGCCGACAGCACAGCGGGCGAACGGAACGTACCGTTCGAACCGGGCCGGGTCCACCAACGCCAGTACTTGATCTCAATCTCCGACGTCTGGAGCGGCAAAGGCCGCAGCATGCGCCCACGCACAACGTAGTCGTAGGCGTACGTGCTCGCAGCTTGGTGCGCCCGCACGAACAGGTCAAGCAAGGCCGGTTCCGGCTGGTAAGTCTCATACGGGCCGCGCACCCGCACGCTGAAGAGGCGGCCCCAGATCAAGCTGAGTGCGATGCCGCGGCTGTCCAGCGTCCCTGCGGCGGCGGGCTGGGGCTTGCCGACGGGCGCGACGCCTGGCAGCGTGGTGGCATCGCCCTCGCCCGCATACGGCGGCAAGTACTCGTGGTAGACATAGGTAAACGCGGGAATGCCCTCCGCCTGAAAGCTGTCGTAAAGAGTCTTCGGCGTGCCGTGGACACGGTTCATGTAGAAGTCCAACTGCGGGATGAAGAACTCACACATCTCCTCAGTGGCGGTCGCGTACTCGGGGTTCAGCGCTTTGCCCTTGTCGCGACACGCCTGGAGGAGGTCCCGGTAACCTTCGTACCACCACGAGCCGTAACCGAGCGGGTGCCCGTGCTTCGGGTTGTAGCAAGGCTTGGCCTGCGTGCAGGGAAACGAATCCAGTTGCACGAACGGTACGCCCAGCGACACGAGCTGCGCCACCTTCCCGGCCAGGCACTGCTTCCAGTAGTCGGTGGTCGGGCACATGGGCGCGAGGAAGTGCACGTCGCTGTACTGTCTCAACAGGTTCTTGCCGTCATACCCCATCTCGCCGAACGGCGCAGCCTCCTTCTCGAAAACCTCGCGGTCATTGTACGGCTCCGGCTTGCCGTCGCGCGCCTCGAGCGTGTAGCCGTCGGCCATGACGAACACGAACGGTCTGCCGCCGGCCGCAGCGATGTCCGCCATGCCCTTGCGGAACACGTCCGCGCCGCCCCACGGCTCGTGCTGCTCGCGCCGCGCCGAACCCATCTGCCACTGGTTCTCACCCCAGCCGTGGAAGAACGTGATCACGTCCTGACCGAGCCGTTGCCGGAAATCCCGCGTGAATGTGGCCAGCCGTCCGTAGAACTCCGCGGGCGGCTCCCCGTAGTTCTTGGCGTCCAATTTGACCATGGCCGGCCATTTCCGCAGCCAGTCGTGCACGTCCGCCCGATCCATCCACTTGGTCTTGCACCACACCTGTTGCCAGGCCCACTCGCGGTAAATGTCCGCCGCCGTGTACCAGTCGCCCTTGAACCCGCCCAGCACCGTGTCGTACCCGATGGTTGTGTCGTTCCCGGCCTTCTCGGGGACCAGGTGCTCGACGCTGAGGCGCAGTGCCTCGGCGCCACCAGTGAACTGCAGCCGCTTCACGTTCCCGCCCGGGTCGTGCGCGGCCATGTACAGCCCGACGCCTGCGTCGTGGTAAGCCATGAACTGCATGGATGCGCCGGGGTAATGCGCCACCTGCGTCTGGTTGGCGGAGCCGAAGGTGGCGCCAGGCGACGGAAACAGCAGCCCGTCACCGTTGGGAAGAACCAAGGCATCATCCGCCCAGTACGGGCTGAGGTCCACGGCCCGTGCCAAAGTCACATCATCGAGCCAGGCCAGCCCCCTCAACGGCCGCGCATCACCCGGGCTGCCCACGTGTCGCACGCCAAACCGAACCGCTGTGGTGTCGACCGGGGTGCGGAAGGCGACGGTCAAGCGCTCCCAGTCGCGCCTGCCGCCAACCCGCTCCGAACTCTGGCACAGACTCTTCCACCCCCGCACGTCCTGCATCTCAATGCGAACATCGCCGGCGGCAAGGTCGGTCTTGAGGTATGCGGACAGGAGATAGTCGGTGTTCGGCTGTACCGCCACGGCCTGAACCGGGCAGTAGATCTGCCCGTTCTCGTCGAACGCGAACTCGAGGCGTGCGGAGTTCGCACCGCTCCGGGCCACACTCGCATCCAGGACCACGCTCACCGTCTGATCGCCCTCGCCCTGCCGCGGGCTGGCCAGTTCCCATCCCTCCAGGCCCGCCTCGAATCCGGCATTGACAGCCAGGTTCTCCTGCTCGGCGGCCACCGGAACGGAACCGATCGCCCGCGGCGCGGCGACGATGGGGTAAGTCAGCGACCGGACCGCCATGTCGCTGCGGTTTGCGATGTTCGCACGCCAGCGGCAGAACGGCGTCGCGTCCACACGAATCTCCAGCCTGACCTCAACGGCAAACCCGCCGCAGTCCTTTCCGGTCACAGTGAGGACCACGCCGTCAGGCGTCTCGACGACATCGACACTTGACTCGCGCGCCTGCTTGCTGTCCACAACCGTGGTCGTGCCATCGGCGCCAACCAGTAACATCTCGTAGAGCGGCGCGGGAAACCGTACAAACGATTGTCCCGCGTACTGGAGTGCTTGCAGAAAACGCCCGTCCGCGGACACCGCAATCTCGATCACGCCGTTCCGCAGCCGGACTTCATCCGGGCCTCGCGTCACCTCGACCCCGGCGCTGGCACGTGGCCCCAGGAAGAAGGCGAAGCCAGCGAGGCAGGCAAGCAAGGCGGGCACCCTGGGCAGCACCGCAACCCGACGGCGCCACGACACGCCCACGCGCGCGCTCCACGACCGGCTTGGCTGCGCTGAAACCATGTTCGCTCCTCTCGTCACGGTTGGCCCCAAGAGTCAGGAACGGTTGCCTTTGCAGGACTCGATCTCCGCCACTGCCTGCGCGAACGTCACCCATTCGGTCACGCCCTGATCGCGCAGCCAGCCGAAGAGTTCCTCGTACAGACGCCGTGTCTGGTCCCACGTTCGAAACATCGATTGGTAGTGCGAGCCGAAGATGCCGTACCCCGCGCCACCCAGCCCTTCGAGGTAGTGCGCCAATTCGCTCTTGAACAGATCGAGGATTTCGCGGTACCGGCCTTCACCCGTCCCTGCGATCACCAGATCCTCCATGCAGGGGAGTTCCAGCACGCCGTTCGGCTGCCGGACTGGCTTGAGGTAGTCCGGCTTCCACAACCTGAGATCGGCGCGGCCGGTGATGACGGACGCCGTGGCGGTCGGATTGACGCCGCGACTGGAGGAATACAGAATTCCGTTCTGCTTCAGGGCCGCGTAGGCGTTGTCGCACATCCCGAAACAGGGCGCTCTAAAGACAACGGGACGCCCCGGCAGCAATGTCTCCATGATCTGCATGCCATGACGGATCTTGGCCGAGAGACTTTCGACACTGTGTTCGCCCTGCCACTTCGCCGTATTCCGGGCGTACTCGTCGAACGGCTTGGGATTGGCAACCCGCGTGCTCTCCTGGGGCACGCCAAACTCAAGGCACGAGTCGTGCCGGTACCCGTGAAGCTGGAAGTCGTGGCCGGTTGACGCCGCCGTGCGGATCGCCTCGACCCAGCCAATCCGCTCGCAGGCCGGCTTGCCCCCGCCGCCACAAGGGACCGTGAAGAAGGTCCCCGGAATCCCCTGGCTGTCGAGCCATTCCACCACGGCAGCGAACTCCTGCACAGGTTTCGCGCCGTCCGCCGCCGCCGCGTCGTCGTTGGTGAAGATGAACTTGAGTTTCGCCATGACTGCTTGCACTCCTTCACGTCTCCGCCTTCAGCGCAACGCCTCCAGGCGCCGGTGCAGATACTCGACGTAGAAACGCATGTTGTCCCACGGTATGTCGGCATGCGCCGAGTGATCGAGACACGGCAGGTAACCGCCATCCTCGACGAGCGGCGCGAGCCGGTCGACTTCCCGGACGATCTCGGCCCGGCCGTGTTCGAGGATGTGCTTGTCGAACCCGCCAAAAAGGAGCAGGTCCTTGCCATACTCGCGCCGCAGGGCGACCACGTCCATGCCCGCGAACACCTCGCAGGGGAAAATGCCGTTGATGCCAGCGTCCATCCAGAGCGGTATCAGTTTCCGTGAATCGCCGTCGCTGTCCACGAAGATGTACTTCACGCCCCTGCCACGCAGGTAGTCGCAAACGCGCCGGTAGTGCGGCAGCGCAAACTGCCGGAACAGTTCGGGCCCGACCAGCGGCCCGTTCCGGCCAGCCATGTCCTCCCAGAAGCCGAACAGGTCGACGTCCGTCTGGTCGAGCACGGCGCCGGTGATGCGGATCATCGAGTCGGCGCGTTCCTCCATGAACTCTTCGACTAGGCGCGGTTGGTCGTAGAAGGCCAGACAGGCGTTCTCGCAACCCATGAGCGAGCGCAACGGTCCGAAGAACCCGCCCCACCGCGCCGTGAAACAGAAGGTGGGATCCTGACGATGCTTGGACTGCGCGACCCAGTCGCGCCAGCGCGTATCCTTGTCCTTCTGACTCAAAACGATGTGCCCCGCCCCCTCCCCTTCCATGATTCGCATCTCGAACGGAGTGTCGAAACGTTCCTTGCGGAACCGCCGGTAGTCGGCCAGGTCGGCAACCGGATACCGCACAAACGCCGGCATGAACGAACTCCGGTTCTTCTTGAACTCGCGCAGGATCACGCCTTCCCGGTCCTGGAATAGCCGCGTTTCGTCATTCTCCTCCAAAGTGACTTCCGCGAACTCCGGCGACGGGCCGTAGTTGACCGGAACTCTGCCCAGGCGGTCGATCGGGAAGAGTTCATACCAGCCCCTGCCATCCCAACCTTCGCGTCGCCACCGGGCCGTGGTCTCCTGCCACGCCCAGAGCAATCCGATCTCATGATGAAAAAGCGAGGGCTTCTCGTATGACAACGTAGCGAGCAGACGTTCTCTGGCGTTCATACCGTGCAACCTCATTGCTTCGAGAGCCACAAAGCCCTCTTCAAATCTCGCGCCTGTTGACGAGCCGCCAGTGCATTGTCCAGCGCGCCAAGTATGACGCGGGCCACGGGATAGCGCATCGGATAGCTGTCCCCCTTGCTCTTCTGCACCCAGCGGTCCGTGAAATGTGCGTCGGTGACCAGCGCGGCCATCAGGTGCTCCCATGCACGTTCCAGGTCACCGCGAAATTTGGGGTTCTCCGCACCATCCCCCAGCAGGTCCTCGCAGTCCAGGATGTCGCGTTCGGCAGCCTCGCAAAGGCTGATCAGCTTCTGCGACCCGTCCGGTCCCCAGAAGCCATGACCGTACCCATGCCAAGTGGTGTGGCGGATGAACACCTCGCGCTTGGGCGGGTGTTCACGCAGGTAGTCGCCCATCAGCGTGAAGCGCACACCGTCCGTAGCCGCCAACCTACGGGCGAACTCGCGGAACTGCTGCGTGCCATCCTTCGCGTATCCCTGTACCTCCAAGACCAGCGGTGCCTCCATGTCCAGACCGATGGCAAGCAGCACGTCTTCGGTGTGCTGAGACTTGAGTTGCTCCAGTTCGGCGAACCAAACCTCCATGTCCTCAGGCAGGAGCAGATTGTAGTTGTTGTTACGGTAGAACAGGTCGGCACGCAGTTGCGGGAACTCGGCCAGTATCCGGAACAACGGTCCATAGCCGCGCCAGGCAACATCATCCTCGCTGGGCAGAATGGAGAACTTCATATTGGCCATGAACCCGAACGCGATGTTGATCATCGGATTTCTCCTGGACAGGCCCCAACTCCTGAGACCAAGTCGCAGCCCAGAATCTCGCCATTCCCAAACCGCCAGAACTCCACACGATCCCAGCCCCCCCCCACTGGCACCGCCCAGTTGCGGGGAACCGGGGCTTCACGCCGCGGTTCATGCGCGGGGAACGTCGTCACGTCATTCATTGCGGGGCCGTGAGTTCGAGCAACTCGACGCGGACAGAGTCGAAGCGGATCGTTGCCTTCAACGGCTCCTTGGTCATCTTCTCCAGCGCCAAAAACGCACTGACGGTCCCAGCCGGGGTCCAGAACTCGGTGGTCAATTCCTGCCAGGCATCGATCGCAGCCGCCGCGGTCGTGGCGCAGTTGACCAGATGCTTGCCGGCAGCGTCTTGCAGGGACGCCTTGAGCCCGGGCATCTTGGCGGGGAGCGGGTCCTGCAGTCTGACCCAGGCGCATAGCCGGTACCGGGCCTCGGGCAGGAGGGGAAATGACGCGGTGGCCGCGTACCACCAGCCGTCCCGTTGCTCGCCCGAGACGCAGGCGCCCAGTGCACCGTCGTGCGCCGCGTCCGGCAAGCGCGCCACGGTCATGCCCGGCGCAGCCTGCCAGCCGTTTTCGCCAGTCTCGAAGTCTGACTGCGCCTGCTTAGGCACGCTCACCTGGCCTGGCGGACGCGGCGTGACCTCGACCTGGGCCACGAGATACCGGCCCTGGCTGTCCTCGCCGTCGAGGCCCAACTTGATCGCGCGTGCCGGATTCGCCCCGGCCAGGGCGACCAGTAACCGGTAACTGCCCGGCTTGAACGACTCCGGCAGATCCAGGTTGAGGCCATCGTCCACCACCTGCCCCGGCCACCATTGGGAGGTCGGCACGACCGGGTACTCCTGTTGAACCAAGGCGTCCGTACCGTCGGCTGCGGTCAGATAGACAGCACGCTTGAAGCTGGCGTAGCACGGAGCAACGCCCGCGTTGCGCCAACGGATCCGGACCGGCACGCGGGTTCGAACGCCGGCACCCGCGTTGATCGCCGATGGCAACCGCACCTCGTCAATGACAAACCGGTAGCCGATCCGCTTCGCCGTGGTGCGGATCTCGGCACGGGTGGCCTCGTCGAGTCCAGCCACCTCCGCGGCGCCCATCAAGGCCAGGTAGCTCATACCCGAGTCCAGCCCGCGGTCCATGACCTTGCGCACGTCCCAGCCCTTGTCACGCATGTCCTTCCAACCGCCCCAGAACTCCCAGAGTATGCTGACTTGTCGGTTGTACTGCTTGGCCCGGGGATCGAACCATCCGCTCCACGGTAACGACAGCCCGTCGTGCCGCAGATTGACTCCGTTTCGCACCATGTAGTCGAAGGTCTGGTTCAGTATCCGGTCGGGATTCTCGGCCAGATTCCCCGCCCACGGGTATGAGGTCGGGATGAACAACGGGGTGTGACGGAAGGCATCCTTGTAGATGTCAATGATCTTCTTTGCGGTCTCGATGAAGAGATCATCCGAGTAGCCGGCCGCCAGCCAGTCCACGCGCGGCCCGTTGAGCCACATTTCACCATAGGCGCCGATGGGAATGTCGACGAACTCCAATCCGTCCATGCCGTCGTAGCGCTCGCCCAATGCGTGGACAAACGCCTTGTACTTCTTCAGGAAGATCGGGTCCCAGATGACCGGCTCCGTCAGGTCTTTCTCGGGTCTCTTCAACGTGATGACCTTGGCCCCGGCGTCAAAGACCCATTTGGGTGTGACGTAGGTGTTTCGCGAATTGGGACACGAGTGCATGACCCGAAACGCGACGCGCTTTCCGGCCGTCTTCCAACGGGCCAGCTCCGCGTCCAGCTTCTCGAATTGGTACGTCCCTTCCTCGGGCTCGTAGCCCGACCACGAGTCCCGGACGTACACGATGTCCGCCACCTCGGTCCACCACTGGTCATCCTTCGCGCCCCAGTTCATCACGAACAGTCCCATGCCGGGGTTGAAGAGAATGCGGTCGGAGACCGGCGGCCGGACCGTCCGCCAGGACGAATCCACTTCGTGTGTCGACGGCCCCGGACGCACGGCCTCGCGACAGCGTTTCATCTGCCGCGCCCACTCCGGGTCGTAGCTCTGGCTACCGGACGTGGCTTTGACCACGTCCTGGTACCATGCCAGGGCGTAACTGGGCGCATGCTTGGCAATGCAGTCGACAAAGTCGGCAAAGTCGCCAGTCCAGTTAACGCCGCCAGCGCCGGGACTGGGACCGTAGGTTTCCAAGCCCCATGAGGTCTGCTTGGCCAACGGCTTGAACACGTCGACATACACGTCGCCACCCCACTTGAATGGCTGGCCCATGGCCCCGTCGTACTGGATCAAGACCCCTTTCGCCGCGGCGTGTTCGGCCACGGTCCGGGCGACGCGCTCGTTATCCGGCAACCCTGAATTCGAGATCTGGAGCCCCACTGGCGTGTGGGGGAACGCCGCGGCATACGCGTCCACGATCTCGTTGACATACCCGACCCAGGCTTCCTCGGTCAGGCCGGCCCGGCGCCATTCCTGGGCTTTCTCGGTCTCCCAGCCCGGCCACAGGTCGGGAGAGATGATCGACTCGCCGTACGTTCCCGTGCCAGCATACACCACCTCGAGACCGGCCTCGCCGTCGTAACGCTTTCCGAGAGCCGCGATGAACTGCCGATACTTGTCGCGCAGGACGGGATGCCAGTACACGGGGAACCGGTACCCGAGCGTGCACTCGGGCGGCACGTCATGGATACCCAAGGCACACGAAAACCAGAGAGAGCGCCCCGGCGTGGCGTCAGGCAGTTTCACAGGGAATTCGGCGACGAGCCGTTTGGGCTCGCCTTCCACCTTGTTGCCGTCCGCGTCATTCCATGGCGGATGCATGTGGATGCTCGGAACCGTCACGCCGCCGCAGGCCCAATCGCTCCGCGGCTCGAAACGCGCCCGCTGCCCCAGCGGCAACCGTTTCCCGTCGACCACGATGTACGTGGTGGCGCTGTCGCAGTGCTGCCAGATGTCATAGACGGAGTCCGCGGCTTCCACCAGCGGATCGCCCGGCGCCACAGCCCGAACCACGCGCGGCCGCCCCCACAGCCCGCTGTCGTAGTAGGCACGTGTGCCGCAGTCGGTGCTCAGGCGCAAGACGACATCCTGTCCCGCAAAAGGAGTGAGATCCTGACTCTCCGGGTGCCACTTCAGTTCCTGCTGCAGATGCCGGAGACTGACTTTGACTTCACCTTGAACCAGGACGTCCAGGTAGAAATTCGTTCCGTCTACCGGGTGCTCGGCATCGGCACCGGCCTTGCCGATCCAAGTAGCGCCCGCTTCGTACACCCACTGGGGGACACCGCCGTCCGGGATGATGGGGCTGATCATAAACCGCTTTCCGGCGGCCCGGATCTTCTGGATCGGCTGGTCGAGCACCTCCCACCGGAATACACCCTCCTGCGGTTCCAGGATCGCCCACTTCTTCATCAGTTTGTGCCCCGCGAGATCAGGACACGCGATGCCGTCCAGACGGTCGTCGTAACCGCTGAGCTGAAACACACCACACCCGACCACGTCGTCTCGCATTCCAGGTCGCAAGCGCATGTCGGATGTCTCCTGTTGCCCAGGGAGTGGCAGGCTGAGCGTCACGATCAGCGGCACGGCGCATCTGAGAGCGTTCAGGAGTCTGCTCATGGCACGGCTTTCCTCTCTGTCGTGGCGGCGGACGGTTTCGCGTTCTTGGCGAACCACTCAAGCAGCAGTTTCTGCCGGTCCGTGGGCTCGGCCGTACGCGCCGTGTCGTCGCGGTCGGTGCCGTGCTCGACACTCCAGCCGCTCCACTCGCGAAACGCGTGGTAGCTCCAGTCCCACCCGTGCGCCTCGAAGATGTCGATGACGTCCTTCAAGTACCGGTAGGCGCTGTTGTCCGGCGCCCAGCGGATGGCGCTGAACTCGCCGATGTAGAACTGCACGCCATACTTTTCCTGGAAGTCCGTCACCGGTTTCAGCGCCGCTTCAAGCTGAGCCTTGTCCCAATGCTGACCGCCAATCTCGCCGGGATAACTGTACGACTTTGCCCATGTGCCGGATACGCCCTGGTGACTGAATGCGTGCGGCAGGTACATGTGCACGCTGTAGACCACGTTGGTTACACTGAGCGGATGGAACCCGTTCAGTCCGTAGGGATTCCCCCCCATGGCAGGTTCCACGATGATCGCGCGGTCCGATTCGATGGCGCGGACCGCCCGCGCGGTGCGCTCGGCCAGGTCCTGCCAGTCGTCCAGGTCCTCGGCCACCACACTCTCGTTCGGTTCATTCAGCAAATCGTAGCCCCATATCTCGGGGGCCCCCTTGTACTTCCGCGCCATCATCTGCCAAACCTCCACGAATTTCTTCTGGCAGGCGGCGTCGCTGAACAAACCCTTGCCAGACTCCGCACTGCCCCCGGGAGCGCAGTGCAGATCCACCACCACCAAGAGCCCGTACTTGCGGCAGAGCGGCAAGGCGGCATCCAGCTTCTTCAACTGGTCCTCCAACCACGCGTCGTAGGCGGCCAGGTCCAGCGTCGGCCCCGTCGGTTTCCAGCCGACCAGTTGCCAGCGGATGACGTTGGCGTTCCAGTCCTTGCCGAACAGCCGCAGGCTCTCCTCGTCGATGTTCGGGCTGACCATGGCGCCGCGCAACCGCGGCAGGTCGTGGCCCTTGTAGAGTGGACCTTCGTGCTTCTTCGGGAGTTCCGCGACGAGCGGCAGCTTGCGCACGGTGATCTTGATGTCATCGAACCACACCTTGCCCGTCACCGACTCGAGTCCCAGATAGAGACTCAGGCTGGTGACGTCGTCAGGGACACGCACGGCAAAGATCACGTGCTGCCAGTCGAACGTGCCGACCCCGATTCCGCCCTGAGGCCAGGCATTACCGCTCGGCGCCACGATGGGCGCCATGAACTTGACGCCGTTCCAGGACGCCGGCTTCTCACTCACGTTCTCGGCCTTGACCATACCGGAGAAATGCAGCAGGCAACCCCGCACCTTCTCGACCGGTAACGGCATCTGCACAATCGTCGACCCCACCGACGATCCAGCCGGACGTTCCACAAACAGCGACCGCGCGCTCTGATAGCCCGGGCCGAGTTGGGACGGGCTCGACCATCCCGTCAGCGCTTCCGGTGCTTCAAAATCCGTCTGGAACACCACGTCGCCGACCCGAGGTCCGGGGGCCGCAGCCGCGGCAGGCCCGGCCTGCGGCACGGTCCCGATCTGCTGGCAGCCGCCAACGGCAAACATGACAGAGCACATCATGGCCAATCGCGCCGGTCGAAGTTGCATGATGGTATCCTCGCTTTCGACTTCCTGCTCGTCACTCGCTCGCCTTGTGCAGATACTCGGTCATCACCTTGTCCCAGGTATTCACCCGTTCCTGGTTGTAGGCTGGCGACCAGGGATAGAAAGAGTCCGCGGGGTAGAGAGCGACCATAGCGGCGTTCTCGTCCACGCCCATGCGACAGGCAGCCTCGAAGGCAACGACCGTGCCATCGTACTTCACTGCACCCGGCGACTTCGCGTCGTAGTGGCCAATGTTGACAAAGCTGCCAACGAACCTGCCGTGTTTGGCCGCGAAATACCGGAACTTTCTCCAGTGTGGACTGGCCGCGCTGGTGCAATACTCGCAGACGACGTAACGCACCCCAGAGATGGCGCAGATCCGGTCCAAGTCGGTTCCAAAGTCGGACCCAACCCAGTTCACATTCTGGAACCAGATCGCGCCTTGGTAGCGCGGGTTGTCGCGGTTGGCATCGGCGACGGCACGGCACTGGATCGCAATCTGTCGTACGTAAACGTCGGCCACCCAATCCTCCCACCGCCGCCAATCGGCGAGCGTGGCGCTGTTGTCGGTCCGCGGCGTTGGGCACGCATAGGGTTTCGCCGGAAACCGCGCCCGCGGATCGCGGCAGTAGGCACGGAAGTCACCCAGCGCGGCTTCGCTGAAAAATGGTGCCTGGTACCAGGGGCGCAACCGGTACAACGGCTCGTTGAAAAAGAGGAAGTCCACCCCCTTTATCTTGGCGGCAACCGCAAACCATGCCTGGTACGCGAACTCGCGCGCCTTGGCGTTGGCCCAGTCGAACTGGTCCTTCGTCTTCACGAACTCACCCGTGTCGGGGGCGAACCTCTCGGCCTGGAACTGCGGCAGACGGCGCGTCTCCGATGTGCCCGTCCCGGGTTCTCCGCCGCCGAAGTCCAGGCTCAGCGCCAGGTTCAGACCGCACTGGTGACCGATGTCTATCCACTCCTGCGCCTTGGCCGCAATCCGGTCCGCCACCTGGCGCGCTGCCGGGTCCGTGTCCCACCCCTTCGCGTATTGCCAGTCGGCATAGGCGACGAATAGCTCAGCGACGTCGAAATGCCTGGCCAGCGCCGTCGCCATCTTCCGCGTCTCATCCGGGTTTAGCTTGTCGGCGTCGTGCCACTGATTGATCGATGGTGTGCATTGCACGAAGCGCAACGGCGCCGCTGGCTTGGGCAAGGCTGGAATCGGTTCCGCGAGCCACGGCGCAGGACGCGTTTCCAGGCGCTGGACGGTCAAGGGGCCGCCCACCCCAGCCAACTCCGAAATGGAGATGTCAACCTGGCATTCGACAGCCGGCTTCGGCGCGGGGAACTCCACGTTGACCGCCTGCCGCCACCCCGCGTTCCAGGTCTGAAGCCAGGTCGCATTCTCGCTCAGACGCAGCGAGATCATGCGTCCGGCAAATGGCAGTCGGACCGCGGCAGGCTGGCTTGTGCTCGCCTCACCGGCCCCGAACGTCGTCGCCACCTCCTTGCCGCCGCGCTCGACCATCGTGACCGGGTTGCCGGGCGTATCCGCACGGTGTTCCGTTGCCGCCGCAAGTACTTCCTTGCGATCCACCAGGAACATGACGCGATTGTGGCGGAGCGGTTTGCCGGGCGCGACGTCCTCATGCAAGCGATACAGCAGCGTCAACCGCCCGGCGGCCTCCACCGTCCACTCCTGCTCAAACCGCCAGCGTCCAGGCCCGGCGACTTCTGCCATTGAGCCGCAAGTCGTGAAGCGGACACGCTCGGCCGTCTGCTCGAGCATCTGGCTTCGAGACTCCTCGACGCGGGCCAATGTCTGCCATTGGTCGGTAATGAGCTGCGGTTCGATCACCGGACTCCGGTGCTCAAACGAGTCGCCAAACACACACCGGTCGCGCCACAACACGGCGTCAACCCCCAGGTCGCCTACCTGGATCTCCAGTGGGCCACTGGTGATCACGTATCTGCCTGCAGCGGCCCGCGGCTCCTGCACCATGGAATGGCATCCACTCACAACCGCCAGAGACGGCAACAAGATCAGCGCAAATTGTTTCACGCTGCACCTCATTCGGTTCCGGTTGACAGTGTTCATCATGTACTGCATCCTTGCGCATGGTGCACAACCGCGGCAGGTCGTACCGCCGCGCCAAGCATGCCGGCCGACAAGAGGCGTCCGAAGACACCGCGCAACCATGTCCGCAAAACTCTGGTTCCCATTAGCTCAGGTCTCCCTATGTTTTCCGAACCGACCCGAACGATGCGAGGGACCCTCACGGTGCTAACACCACCGCTGTCAGCGAAAAGGGCGGCAGGTTGACCACGACTTTACCACTTTCCACCGTCGCCGGAAGCGGGCGGACGCAAACGTTGTTGGTGACGCTTTCGTTCACGGCGTCAACGCTCGGCCCCGTCAGACAGAAGGCCTCGACGCGTTTGGCGGCAACACCGGCGATGCTCGTCGCGAAGACGCTCGCCATGTGCTTGTTGACGATCATGAGACAGGTCTTGCCGCTGGAATCCAGGCTCGCGGCCACACCGAGGTACGGCGCGGCGCCAGGATTGTCAGGAATGAATTTCTCGACCCGCAGATTCCGGAAATACAGTTTCCCCTTGCTGCCACCGGAAAGCCGCCGCGTTTGGATGATGATGTCCTTTGTGTCAGCCAGCGTGATGTAATCCACACTCACTTCCTTCCAATCGGCGCTTTTCAACTCGTCGGTCAGGGCGCAGGAGCGCGTCGCCGAATAACCTCGCCCGTCCCCCACCTGGATCGCCGCGCCGGCGGATTTGTCGAGCCCTTCGGTGCGAATCTCGGCCGTCAGACGATAGCCGGTACAGGGTTCCGCCGGCATGCGTTTGCTCGCGTGGTAGTAGTTGAAATTCGCATCCGTCGGGATGTCGACGACGAGAACACCGTCTTCTTCCTTGTGTTCGACCCCCTTGAGATCCGATGCCTTGCCGTCGACCACCGCCGTCAACCATTCTTGTTCAGGCAGAAGATTCCCGGGGAACAACTGGAACGCTGTCGGTTTCCCCCAAGTCGGCATCACACCATACCCGCCGGGATTGTCGTAGGCCGGACAGTCGACTTTCGCGTCGACGAGTGTGTCGCCGAAATACTTGTGGTACAACTGGAAGACAAAGTAGGCGGGCCGAAGGGTGTACGGCGCGTTGTCGCCCTTCACCATGCCCCAGTACTCGTTGGAGAACTGCCAGTAGGTGGCTAAGGCGATGGCCGGTTCGTGCAGATACTGACGGAGGTGTTCCGCCACGATAAGCGCGTTGCCAAGGCAAAGCCGGTACGGTACGGGCTTTTCCTGTACGAAAGCCCCGTTGAACTCGGTAAAGGCAAAGGGTATGTCGTCGCGTCCAGTCAAGCGTTTGGTCTGTTCCTTCCATTCGGCGAATTGCGCCGGGAAAGTGTTCGGTCCCGCCAGCCCGATGGCAAACAGCGTCGCGGCATCCGGTTCGCCGTCGTTGCGACCGTAAGAGGGCAGGTAGGGGTGGCGGATGATGAAATCGAGGTCCTTCCCGGTGAGTTTCAAGACCGTTTCATTCCAGCCTTTCGGGTGGAAGACAGCGCCGAGTTTGATGTTCGCGTCCACCGCCCGCATTGCGTTGCGATAGTCGAGGTAGCGTCGGGCGTATTCCTCGGCTGTGAAGATCTTGAACTCTCCCTCGAACTGGGTGCCGCCGTGATTTCCATGATAGCTCTCGTTGCCATACTCGAACCAGACGGCCCCGTACGGTTTCGGATGCCCGTCCTGCGCCCGGCGCGTCGCCCACGGGTGTTTGCCGTCGCCGGGAGCGTTGAGATACTCTACAAGATCCGCGCCGTCCTGCGCTTCGCCCCAGTATTCGGCGACGGTGATAATGGGAATGGCTCCAAGCGCCTCGCAGTACGCCATGAATTCGGGCAGTCCGAACTTCTGGTTCGTACGCTCCGACACGGGGCCAACGGTCTTCTTCCAGTTGAAGTTGTGCGAGCCGCAGCCGCCCGGCCAGCGGCAGACGGACATGCCGACGTCTTTCGCCAATTGCAGCAGTGCCGGTTCCGGCCGGACGCGCTCCGGGTCCCAGATGCCGTAGCCGCAGTTCACCCAGTTCAGCCTGGATTCGTTCCAACTCTCCATCTGGTACCCGAGTTGATTGTTGCCGAAGAGAAGCCGGTTGACCTTGCCCAGCGTCTTTCCCAGGTCCACCGTAATCGTCGCTTGGAGAGGAACGGCGGGTACCCCTGGCGCCTGCGCCAAGGGTTCCTGAGCATGCACGGCGGTGAGCACAGTCATGAAACACGCCGCGGTGAGGTGTCTGAACATACGAACAACTCCTTCTTTGATTCCATGACGGCCTTTGCCGTCACGCCCTATTCGCTAAACGGATAGTGGATTGCCTGGAAGTCATGCGTGCGGTCTCCGAATTGCCTACCGGACCAGTCTGTACATGCAACCCTGCTTGAGAAAACAAACTGGCACCGGCGCGAACTGACTCCGCAGGTGTCCGGCCAGAAGCTCCATGCCGTGGTCTTCCGCAACGGGGTGGATTTCGTGTAATCGACCCAGCCCCCGTTCAGAGTCGCGAGATAGTCGGAGAAGTCTCTTGCCTTCACGTCACCTCACCTCCTGGTTCTGGTTGTCCGGCCGCTTTCCGTCTTCCCGCCCAACCGGAGTCTCATCCGTCAGCGACAGGCGGATTGACCAGCGGCACGTTTCGCCGACGGGCTGATCGACGGGCTGCACGAACCATGGGCCGCTGGCGTTGACATGCACGGAAAACTTCCCGCCCCAGCCCGGATCGTCCAAGAGACGCATGGCCGAATTCTCGCCCGCGTCAAGGCGCAGAAGGTCTCTGTCCATGCCGACTCGAAGCGTGCTCACGCCGCCCAGGTTCAGGGCGCCTGCCTTGGTCTGCAGGAAAGGGAAGACGCACAGGCGTGGCCCGGCACGCCGGTACTCGGCGCGAAACCCACGGCCGGCAAATGCCGCTTCCGCCAGTCGAATGTGCGTGATGAACATGTTGCCGTGAGTGGTAAGGGCCACCAATGGCGTCGCCACGTAGTCAAGGCTGATGGTGGTGGGCGCGAGACCGTATTCCACTGCGCACTCCGCAACGCGAGGGTGCTTGACGGTCCCCAGCACCCAACGTTTCTGCAGCCGAACCGTGCCGTTCTGTTCCTGGTAGAGCAGCGGGGCCCCCTCACGCAAGTCCCGCTGAAGGAGGAGCAGGCGCTCGGCTTCGGCGCCCGGCACGGCGGCGTCGCCGCGAACATAGACCTCATCGGCAATCCGCCGTTCGCCCGCGTTGAGGTCTTGAATGCGACCGTCGGGCAGGATGCGACAGACGAATCCGGCACTCTTGTACTCGTACCCATCCGCAGGCGCCGGCTGCCAGGGGGGGGCGGTTGGTTCCGCGCCCGGCACGGGCTGCGCCCGTGCCATCGTCAGCCCCAGCAGTGCCAGGATCAGGCCCAGCCGACACGCAAGTTGTTCAACCTGTGCGGGCAAATCCTCAGAGAGAAGAGAACCCGCCATGGACACCAGGATGCGCCTGTTCGTAGTGGGCTCGCAGTGCGCGGAACGAAGTGGAGCGCCAAGAGCCCATCTGGGGCGTTGCGGCGGTGCGGGGATGGTGTCTTGCCCGGCGGACAACCGCCGGGACTGCGACACCACTACGAACGGGGTCGTGGCCGGATTTACCCGCACAGGCCGAATTTGTTCCATGGAACTCCGCATGCGCTTACTCCGTGACGCCGGTGATGGCGACCAAGGCCGGAACCGCATCGGTTTCACCGGAGACGAAGTCGATCGCAACGATGACTTTCTCCGGGTGCGAGTTGGTCCAGGCAAAGCCATACACCCCGACCATCGCGCCGGCCGGATTGCGGTCCGTCCAGGCGACCGCGGCTTGCTTCGCGTCCGCTGGCGACCACCACTCGCCGATGTTGTCGCCGGTGGTCAACGCGAGAGTCTCTATCGTGCCATCCTCGTACCGGACGCGGTACTCGGCCGCTTTCGTGCCCTTGCCCCCGCCCCAGGCGACGGCGTGCAGGAAATGCAGTTGTGACGCCTTGCGGCCAATCTTGATCCCTTCGATGGCCTTGGGGAAGTACGGTCGCTTCTGGCCGAACAGGACCAGGCAGGCAGGCTTGCCGCCCGCGTCGTCGAGAATGGAATAGGGCACACCCATGAACGTCACGTCGCCGCGTGGGACCGTGCGCAAGTCGTTCTTGCCCTGGTCGGTCCAGCCGCCCTGCTGATCGCCGTCGACGTCGTCGGCGAAGCCGCGGTTTGCGGAGTTTCGGAGATCCACCGTGAAGCACTTGGCCCGGTCCAGGAAGCTGACCCGCCGGCCGGCAACGGGTACGGCGAATTGCCCACGCCACTCCTCGCCCAGGACATACCCAAACAGGTCGCGCAGATAGCGCGTGGCCACCGGGTCCTTGCCGTAGCGCTGGACGGCCAGCGCCTGGGAAAAGAAGACCAGGCCGTCACCGGCTTTCACCTCGGAGGCGACCATACCGAAGACCAGATTCCGGCACCAGCCGCCGCTGCGCGGCGCACCGGCCACCACCACGCCTTCGGTCATAGGCAGGAGGTAGGTGTCGTAGACCCGCTTCGGCCCGGCATCCCAGGCACCATCGATCTTCTCGCGGTTGCCGTTCCAGAGCTCCCAGTGCCAAGGCCGGCTGCCCCGCACCACCGGGTGGTCCGGCTCGATCACGTCGGCCACGAACATGTTACCGCAGAACTGGAGGCGCATCTCGCTCAGGAACGGCACCGGCCCGGCGTAGACCTGTTCCAGGCAGAGCACGCGACCGCCGCGCTCGAGCCATTCGCGAACCTTGCTCGCTTGGTTCATGAGATTCTGGTCGATCGAGTTCGTGCCGACGACCAGCAGATCGAACTTCGTCAGGTCTGCCAGGTCGCTCACGGCCGTGAACGGTACGCCGAGATCGCGGAGCACAGGGGCCGTCGCGGCCGGACCCAGGCCCCGGAACAGAGTCGGGGCCGTGTCGTAGAGCGCCACGCGCCGTTGCGTCACCCTGTCGACCGAACGCTCGCGTGAACCGATGAAGATGGGGTACTCCTGTTCATTGACGACGCGCTCGGCCTTCCGCAGTCGCAGGCGCAGCCGGTAGTCGGCGGCGGGCAGCTTGGAGTCGAGCGCGAGCGTAACCGCCTGCTCGCTCCGACCGCCTTCGGGGACGGTGTCGAACGCCAACTTCGCCGTGTTCACCTCCTTGCCGTCCACTGTCTCCAGTGCCAGTTCGGTGGTGTAGCCCTTCCCATCGTCGCGGAACGCGTCATTGATGACGTGAATGGACGTCTGAAGCGTGTCGCCCGCGAACCAGTGTCGGTCGACCATGTCCAGCGTTACGAGTTGCGGAGCGAGGCTGCGCTGCAAACTCAGGAACTCGACGTGGCTCTTCGCCTTGGCGTACAGGCCGTGCATCGCCGCCCCGTCGCCGGCGTAGAACCCATAGTCCAGCCCGAAGTGCTGCGGGCAGAGGTCGTGCAGGAAGAATCCCTGCAGAAAGTCCATGTCGCGCCGCAGCATGTGGACCATGTTCCCGGTCAGGTACGCCGTAGCGCTCTGGGTACTCTCAAGCGTAGCGAGCGAGCGCACGCCGGCCCAGCACACGTACCAGTGCTGCGCGCCATAGTCCCAGTACCCGATCGAACGGCCCGCGTCCTTGGCAATCGTGCTTGCCCAACTCACGTACTTGGCCTTGTCGAGCTTGCCGTCGGCGAACAGCTCGCGAGTCGCTTTCTGGCCGAAGCAGGCGCGGGTCTGGTAGCCCACCGTTTCGCCGTTGATCACCGGTTTGTTCAGGTCGCGGATCGGCTTGCCATAGATCCGTTCCCAGTCGCGGACAGGCTTCATGTTGCCGGTGACGCAATCGGCCCAGCCCAGGTCGGCATCGATGTACGTGTGATGGTCAAGATAGTCCGCTTCCAGCGGCGTGCGCCAATCCCAGACCGCCAGCCCGGCGGACGGCGTGACGGGGCGCTTCTGCCCGTCGTGCCGCTTCAGGAACTCGTAGAACCCGTTCATGTACGCCACGAGCTCCGGGGCGCCAGCACGCGCCGAGACTTGGTTGTACCCCAATTCGTTGCCAGCAGTGAACATGCAGTTGGCCGGATGATTGTAGAGGCCGTTGAACCACTTGCCGAGCAGCTTGCGGAAAGCCTCGGTCAGCGAGCCGTCGGGGTTGACGTAGGAGGCCACCTGCACCTGCGCGATCATCTCGGCGCGCTTGGTCTCGGCCTGCTTCAGCGCGTCATAGTGCGGCGAGAAGTCGTTCTGCACGATCAGACCGAGTTCGTCGCAGATGTCGTAGAAAATTTCCGTCCGCGGACCGTTGTGAACACGCACGAATGTCAGGTTGGCTTCCTTGTAGAGCTTCAGGCCGAGACGCAAGGCGTTGGCCTTGTTGAAGCAGAAAATCTGCGGCCGCCGGTTCCAGTTGTCGCCGGGGTTGGCGCCAAGAACGTGGATGGGATGACCGTTCAGGTAGAACTTGTTCCCCCGCACCTCGAACTTCCGGAACCCGAAGCGCGTCTGCCCAAGCAGCTTGCCGTCGGACGTCAGGCGCAGATGGTAAAGAAACGGGTCGTTCACGTCCCACAATACCGGGTCGGCCACACGCAGGGCGACGCAGTGCCGGCTCTCGCCCGGCGGACAACTGACCTCGCCCAGTTCGGCGTCCGCCGCGGGCGCCGTTGCAGACGGCTGGTAGAACGCAGACGTGAACGGTTCAACCCGTGCCTGCAACTTCACGGTACGGGGGGCAGTCTCGTGGTTGAAGAGGAGGACGTCCATGGAAATCTCGCCGGTAGTTATGTTCGGGTCGACCAGGATCTCCGACGCGTACACCGGCTCGCGGAACTCCACGGTCACCGGCCCGCAGATACCGCCGCCGTCAGCGTGGCGGTCGTAGAGGATCGGGAGCCCATCATCGTAGACGCGTACGGCGACGACGTTCTCCGCGCCGAACCGCACCAGCTTGGTGATGTCGAAGTCGAAATCGTCCAACCAAAGCCGCTCATCGAAAGACCACGGAGGACCGGCTTCGCTTTGCGAGTTGGCGTGTGTGCCGACAAGTTCTCCGTTCACCCACACGCGGCAATCGGTCTGGACTGACGCGAAGTGAATGACCACACGCTTGCCGCTCCGGTCCGCCGGCACCTGGAACCGTGTCCGGAAGTACCCGACGCCGGCAAACGGAACCGAGTCCGGCTTGTCCTGGGCATTGGCTTTTAGCGGCGTGTTCCAGACCCACGGTACCGGCAACGCGTCCCAGGAGGAATCGTCAAAGTCCGGCCGGAAGTATCCGTTCTCAATGCCGGCATCCGTGCCGGGATCTGTCGTCGAGTCTCCACGGACTACCTTGTTCCCCAACTGCTTGAGAGCATTGACGACCGGTTTGAACTTCCAGTAGCCGGTCAGGTACAGGCGGTCGGCTTTCCCGTAGAACGTGTCCCAGTGACTCGGTTCGAGCACATAGCAGGCATCCGTGGTCGCGGCTTTCGCCTGCGGTTCGACGACACCGAACCAGGCAACCGCCAAGATCGCCGCGAATTGTCGCAGGTTCCGTCGCTTGTGCCATCGTGCCGGTTGGAGCCCCGCCATCATCCTACCCTCCTAATGCGAATGGATTGGCACCGCCAGCGCGCCAACCGCGCTTTCACTCACTGAGCTTCCAGTTCCCATAGTCCGTGCCCAGCCAGACGGTGCCGTCGTGCGGGCTGACGGTAATGGCCCAGACAGTCAGTTCCGGCCCGAGATTGCGGGTGATGTTCTCCCAGTGCTCGCCGCGATCCACCGAGCGAAAAATGCCCCTGGCCGTACCGCGCCACGAGTGACACTGGCCGGCGTAGACGACGCTGGGACGCGTCGGATCCACAACGACACAGCGGAAGTTAAGGACGCCGAACCCATCCTTTTCGAGGCCGTGCTGGTCGTTGCGCACGGTCCAGCCCTTACCGTCGAACACCCACACACCGGTGTGGCTGGCCGCGTACAGACGGTTCGGGTCGGTCGGGTCCACGTCGATCTCACCAAGACTGCCGGTGATGCGCCCCGGTAGCGTCTCCCACGTCTCGCCCTGATCGGAGGACTTCTGCACTTCGGACACCCATCCCTTCGCATCCACCGGGCGCGAGGCGAACACTACGTCGCCGTTGTTCGCCAGCATGGCCCGGATCCGGTGCGGCAGCACCTGCCAGGTCGCACCGCCGTCGCGGCTGCGCAGGCCGTCACCGCCGCGGCCAGCGTAGACCACGTTGGGCTTCTGCGGGTGAAATGCCATGAAAACGTAATTGGCAGCCGTGTCCTTCTGGACCGTCCACGTCTTGCCGTCGTCCTCGCTGATGCAGATGCGCTGTTGCGTCCAGCCGCCCACGGCACTGAGGAGTTTGCGCGAACCAGGCGTAGGGTCGCAGGCGCCCACAGCCGTGGTGATGGCGCCCAAGTCCGGTTGCCGCGGCGGGGGGACGTAGGCGAACGTGTCGCCGCCGTCGGTCGTAGTGACACTGCCATGGTCGATGAAGAAGAAGACCATCTTCTTCGGATCGTCGGGCCGGAAGGCAATGGAGGTGCGCGTGCCGCGTCGGAACCCCGAAACCCCGTCGCCGCAGTACTGCCAGGTCCGCCCGCCATCGGTCGTCTTGCGAACGGGGTTGAGGTGGAACGCCACATTGGCATCGGTCGGATGCGCCACGATACCCTCGGCCCAGTAAACGCCCGTTCCTTGAAAACCGTCCTCCCGCTTCTCGCTCGGCTGCCACGTCGCGCCGCCATCGTGAGACCAGAACGGCACGGGGCCGCCCCACTGGGTAGCGTCGGCATACAGGTAGTCGGGGTTGGCTGGGCTCGAAATGAGCCGCACCCAAAGCTTGTCTGCCGCACCCTCGGGGATGCCGTTCATCCGCCGCTCGAAGCTGCGCCCGCCGTCCGTCGAACGCCAGAGGCCCTTCTCGCCGAGCGCAACGTAGAGCACGGCGGGGTCCTTCGCGTTGAGAGTCAACGCCAAAACCGGTGCTGCCGGGAGGTTGGCGCCTACCTTCTCGAACCCGGCGCCCGCATCCTGACTCCGGAACAGGCCCGTGTCGGCGGCGACGAAGAACTGACGGGAGTCCTTGGGGTGAAGTGCGATCACGTGGATGATGGTCTTGGGGAACCCAAGCACCCGCCACGTGGCGCCGGCGTCGTCGCTCTTCAGCAGCCCTTCCCAGTGCGTTGCCGCGTAGACGGTGCGATGCTGCGTGCCGTCGAAGCTGGCCGGATCGAACGCGAAGTACTCGTTCAGAGCGTGACGGCGCAGGTACACGGCATTGCGGACGAGCTTCCAATGCTCGCCGCCGTCCGTGGTTAGGTAGATGCCATCAGCCAAGGGATCGCTGTACTTGGCGAGTTCGTTCTCGGCAGGCATGGCCCCGCCCGGCGTCCCCGCCGACGAGTGCAGCCCCGCCGCCCAGAGGACGCGCGGGTTCTTCGGGTCGAACGCCACCGACTGCACGCCGTTCGAGAGGATACCACGACGCCGGAGCTGCCACGACGTCGACCCGTCCGTGGTGGTGTAGACCGCAGCCGTGTCAATACCCATGGCCATGTGGTTCGGATCGGACGGGCTGATCGCCAGCGTGAACGCCATCTGGCCCATCTCGCCGCCCGCGAAGCCCTTGGCCTTCTGCTCCGCCGTGCGCAACGGCACGTACTGCCACTGCGCCGGCGCCGACTCCGACGCCGGCGTGGCCGCCTGAACGGGGGCTTTCCTTTCGGCCATCCTGCAACCCTCCACGAAGCACAGCGCGCCCGCGCCACACGCCGCCATTGCCACCATCAGCCAACTCGTAACTCGCATGCAATCCTCCCTCCCGACCGGTGGGGACAAGATCCCCGCCTGTTTCTTCCGACCTGTGCGGGTAAATGCGGCCACCGCACCGTTCGTAGTGGTGTCGCAGTCCCGGCGGTCATCCGCCGGGCAAGACACCATCCCCACGCCAGACCGCCGCAACGCGCCGGCTGGGCTCTTGGCGCTCCACTTCGTTCCGCGCACTGCGAGCCCACTACTAACAGACGCATCCTGGCGTCCATGGCGCGTCCTTTTCTCTCTCAGGATTTACCCGCACAGGTCGGTCTCTTCCTTCAGCCTGCGCCCCTTCAGCCTATCCACCTGAGTCGTTACCGTGCGGAACGCCTCACGGCAGACTTCCAGCCTTGCTTCGCTTCCAGATGACGTGCGCATCGAAGTACAGGATGTTGCGGCCATACGTGTGTGTCGGCACTGGCGGCGCGAACGGTTCGTTGACATAGTTCCAGAAATCGACGTCTTCGATCGCCCACGTGCCGACCAGGCCGCCGGGTTGCTTCTCGGCCCATGCCAGGCGTTGCGGCGGGCCCTCCGGCGTGATATACGGGTCCCCAAAGTAGTTCGTGCCGCCCCGATGAATGTAGTAGCGCAGCCGCGCCGCATCCTGAACCGCGCCCGGGCAGGTCCACACGGACCTATCGCCGATATACGGATTCAACTTGTAGCTGATGTGTCTCACGCCGCCGCCTGTGTGGTATATCCCCTGAAAGCACGAGCCAGGAAGGCTCCCATCCATCTCATCCACATACATGTGCAGGCCCTGCCCGACCTGCTTGAGCTGAGACAGACAGACGGCCTGTTTGCCCTTGTCCTTGGCGGCATTCAAAGCCGGCAGCAGCAGCGACGCCAGGATCGCGATGATGGCGATCACGACCAGCAACTCGATAAGCGTGAAGGCCGAGGGCGCCATCCTCAGCCATGGGCCACAACCGCGGTATACCCTCACCCTCGTCCAGCCCGTGACACGCATTGGATTCTCCTCTTTCTGGTGTTGCCTACCACCGTAAGCCAGCCCCCTTGCAGGAGCCCAGAAGCCGCGTACAACGCGGCCACTACAGCCAAAACGCCAGCGCACCATCGGCAGTAGCGTCGACCTTGCAGGCCGATCCCAGGCCCTCCTGCATCCGAGTCAAGCTACTCAGGGCGGCTACTTGAACTTGGCCTCAAAGCACTTCGTCCACGCATCCCAGTCCGGTTGGGGCTGAGCAAACGGACGGCAGAACGCCAGTCCGTTTGACGTGCCTTCCCGGACCAGAAGCTGCCGCGTGGTCGCCGGCAGCAACGCCGGCTCATGCAGGGTCAAGCCGGACACGACATCCGCCAGCGGAACGCTGGCGCGCTCGGGGAGCTGGTACCTGAACTTGTTGATGCCTGCGTCCGCAAATGGCCACGGCACAACCACGACATACTCCTTGTCCGGAGTGAGGGCGAAGTTTACGGAAGAGTCTGCCGGACTGAAGGTGACGTTCATGCCTGAGTAGTAGATGGCGTCACCGCTGAATGGACGTCCCCGGTGATGGAACGGGTTGAACCGGTCGCGACGCTCCTGGGCGTTGCAGAACGTCTGGAGTTCGGCGCCGGTGATCGTGGCCTTGACCAAGTAATGGTCGTAGAAGTAACTGAACAACCGCTCCACCGTGATCTTGCCTTTGGGGAATGACACCGGTTCATCGTAGAGCGCCCGACGTGGCAGCAGGACGAGGTCGGCGCCCGTCTGCTTGCGGATGAAGTCGGCGCCCCAGAAGGCCAGATTGTGGAACTCGATGGGTTCTGGGAATTCGCCGACTATGGTCCTGGCCTGCGGCATGTATGTTTGATACTGCTGGTCAAGGAATGACGCCACTTCCGGGAGCTCCAGGAGTTTGCTGTCTACGGGGATGCGCTCCACCTCGAACCCCGAAATACGGCGTGTCTCACTGTCGACCGCGAGCGTGAGACGGCCCAACTTGCTGCCCCCGGAACCGCACTGGACAATGATGCACCCTGTTTCAGCGTAGGTCTGCCGCGTCACGCCTTCGGCAAGGTCCGTGTGCGAATGCCCTCCGACCACCACGTTGATCTCCGGGTACGCCTTTGCCAAGTCCACGTCCGAGGGATGCGTGCTCTCCTTTTCGTGTTTCATCTTCGCGTACCCCAGGTGGGTGACCGCCACGATCAAGTCGACCTTGCCGCCCTTGAGCTCGGAGATGGCCTTTTGAGTGCTGTCACGACAGTCCAAGACGTAAAGGCGAGGCCGGCCCTTGGGGTCCTTGCCGTAGGTGTCCAGCGTGATCCCGAGAAATCCAACGCGGATGCCGTCGAATTCCTTGACCATCGTCCGAGGGAGATTCCCTGAAAGAGCGTCCTTGGTGGTTCCCAGATTACTGGCGAGGACCGTGAACCCCGGGTACAGGTCGAGCAACTCCCGCAGCCGCTGGTCGCCGTAGATCCAATCATGATTACCCAGAACGGCCATGTCGTACCCCATGCGCGACATGGCGCCGAACATGGTTTCGCCACGGGTCAAGGCTGCGAGGGATGACCCGCGATCCAGAAAGTCCCCGGCATCCACAAACACGGTATTGGGGTGTTGCTGTCGATAGTCGGCGACGTAGCCTGCGATCCGTGCCAGTGGCGCCAGTTCCTGATGCAGGTCATTCGTGTGGAGGATGGTGACGGAGATTTCCCGGGCTGGACACGGGTGCAGTCCCGCAAGGATTCCGAAGCAAACGCAGAATACCCACGTCTTGATCGCCGGGGAGTTCTGCATGTTCTTGCTCCAGTTCAACCTTCTCAGCCCCGTTGGGGCGTTACAGACCAGCCTAGGGCAACGCCCTAGGTGCTGACCCGCCACCACCGTTTGAGCCCTGAAGGGGCGTGACATGTGGATTTGTCTCGCCCCTTCAGGGCGCAATCATCGTTTTGGTTCTGTTCCCAGGGCGTTGCCCTGGGCTGGTATGTCACGGCCCTTCAGGCCTGATTCGGGGGCAATCACGTTGCCGGTTCTGATCTGTTCACAGCCCCATCAGTTCCGCCGCCGACTGGGCAAAGGGAGCCGCCGTGGCCCGCATCTCGGCGAGCAACCGCTGCCGCAACTCGTGCACCGTGCCGGCGGCGCTGGGCTCGTCAATCAAGTTGCGCAACTGCGCGGGGTCGGCGCCAAGGTCATACAACTCGTCGATATCCGACGGGTTGTAGACATACTTGTGATGCCCCGCGCGGATCATCTCCTGGTAGTAGAGGCCACGCACGTCAAATCCGTAGAACTGCGCCGTGACGCAGTCGCGCGCGGCCGGCCCGCCGTGCAGCAACGGCACGAAACTCCTGGCGTCAACGCCCGCCGGCACCGCCACGCCCGCGAGGTCGAGCACCGACGCGAAGATGTCCATGTTGCTCACGAAGGCCTTCTGGCGGCCGCCCCGCAGCGCCGGATCGCGCACCAACAGCGGCACGGTGTGGGTCTCTTCGTACATGTACGGGCCCTTGTCGAACTGCCCGCCATGACACCCAAGCGTGTCGCCGTGGTCGGAGGTGAAAACCACCACGGTATCCTTATCGCGCCCGAGCGCTACAAGTTCGTCATGAATGCGACCGATGGCAGCGTCGATCATGGCCATGAAGTCGAAATGCCGGGCAATGACCCGCTGCCAAAGCGACCAGGGCGCGTCCGTGAAACGCCGGTGCAACGACCGGGCGTAGCGCGTCTGAATCCTCGGCTTCGTCGCCAGGTCGTCGGCGAAGTTCGGCCACGGCGCGATGGCTGCCGGGTCGTGCCGGCCAGCGAACTCCGGCGACGGAAAAGCCGGGTGGTGCGGGCCCCAGAATGCAGCGGTGACAAAGAACGGCTTGCCGTTGAACTCGCGCAGCAGGTCGATGGTCCGTTGCGCCACAAATCCCGCTTCGGTCAAGGGCGAGGGCAGGTCGACGATGCCGTCGTAGAGGAAACTGTCGCGGTGGTCTGCGCTCGTCGGCAGGTGGCCCTCGGTTGTATCGTCGCTCGCCAGCGCGTCGTAGAACCGTACCGCACGCATGCCTGGGTGGCCGTTCGCCTTGAGAAACTCGTCGTAATCGGGCACAAAGCAGTTAGGGTGGCCGTACCCGGCGTAACGCGTACCTTCAAAGCCGAACTCGCGCGGGCCCTTGGCCGTGCCGATGTGCCACTTGCCGGCATACCCGCACCGGCAGCCAGCCTTGGTCAAGTGCGCGGGCAGCATCGTCTCGGTATCGGCGAGGTCACTGCGGCCGTAGGCGTGACCGGTCGCGTTGTAAAGCAAGCCGTGGCGGTGCGGCAGCTTGCCGGTGAACAACGAGCCGCGGGCCGGTGTGCACAACGAGATCGGCGTGTAAGCGCGGTCGAAAACCACGCTGTCTCGGAACAGACCGTCCAGACACGGCGTCCTGCACACTGCGCCGCCGTACAGCGACAGCGTGTCCCGGATGACTTGGTCGACAACGATGAGCAGGATGTTGTTCGTGTTGCTGTCCGCCATCTTCCTTGTTCTCCTGGCAGGAAGTCCCGCGCGTCTAACCCTTGAATGATGAACGTTGGATTGAGTGTTCTGAGGTCTTGCGGCCCCGAGCCGCGTCACGGTCTTGCCTCCGGGCCCCGGCGCTCCCCAAAGCGATGCGCATAGAGGTGCAGTGCCACGATCGCGAGCAGGTTACGGGCCTCACCGCCGATTTCGCCGGCGACCGGGTCCGCACCGTCGCCAACGCTGTTCATCATCGCCCAGATCGACGGGACGTGTTCCTCGATCATTTCACGGTTCGCGGACAGCAGGGCCATGTGGAAACCGCCCAAAGGGAAACGGAGGTGCGCCAGCATGGCGTTGGCGTGAAGCTTGTGGTCTGGCAACTTGAAGAATGACGGATTGAATCGCCGCCACGCGTCTTCACAGCCATGGAGCCGCTCGCCATCCCAGCCACAGACTTCTGCGAGCTTGCGGTAGTCGCAGGGCACTTCCTTGATCATGAATTCATTCGGGTACTCCCGTTCGAGCTGGAGTTTCGCGGCATACGCCAAGGCATCCTGGGCGATCTTCTTCCGCCCCGGGTCAGCCTCGAAACGGTACAGCGCGTCCAGCCGGAAACAGTTCTGATTCGCATAGATGGGATGCCCGTTGATCCGAAAGTGCGGCCCCGGCAACAGCAGTTTCCACCGCTGGCCGTCCTTCTCCGCGCCAAACTGCTCGTACACGTCAAGCCAGTGCTGGTTCCCGGTGCCGCGGTAGAGACTCATCACGGTGGGCAACAGAATGGACGCATGCTCGTGCACCATACTCGTCCAGGCAAACCCTACATGCGACGTCGTCTCGCCGTCGGCACGCTTGATCGACCAGCCGTATTTCTCGAGACGCTCGCCGACCTCCTGCAGTGCGTTGCGAATGAACGCCGTCTCGCTCTCATCCGCCAAACCGGAGTTCCCGTACAGCGCCAGACTGATGATGAACGTGGTGTGCTGGTCCATGGACGAATCGTTGTACACGGCGGTCGCGTCGTCCGGATGCGGACCGCGCGGTACCAATCCCGGCACGGGCGTGCAGGAGTAGATGAACTGCATCGCCTTGAACAGGTTTCTGCAGTGGTCACGCAGGAACGGATCGGGGCGCGCCTGATGCGCGGCAAGGAACGCGCCGAGCAACTGCCCGGTGTTCAGCGATGTGTCCTGAATGCCGGACCCGTAGCCCCAGGGCATCGGCTTGCCGGCTTTCACGTCCGCCGGCGATGTCCATTTGGCCTTGGTGCTGAGCGGCCGCAGGTACACGACATGCGTATTCGGGTCCTGGCAATCCTGGAGGTAAGTTCGGGTGATGGCAAAGACCTTCTCGATCAACTGCTCATCCGTGAAGACCGCGGCATGGTCCGCCGCCTTCACACTCACCCCGGTGCAGGCCAAAGCCAAACAGACAAGAACCACACCACTCCGTTTCTCACTGCGTCCTGACATCTCTCGCCCTCCGCTCTGCGACCCGTGCATGTGAATTGATTTCACCAAGAGTGGCTCGGGGCGTCCCGCGCCGAAGCGGGGTACGCCGACCGGGCCCCGGCCGAGGGCCTCGGTCCGGGACGGACCCGAGCACTCTGCTGCGGTCCCAGAGGTCCCGCGCCACTGCTCCGTGCCGCCACGATCTCGCCCCGTGCTCCGTGCTCAGTACGCCAGCTTGCGGAACTCACGTATCCTGTGGAACGTAATCGTGTTCGAGTTGTGCTCGTTCACCGCCGCGGCGTCGGCGGTGCGCATGAGCATAATCAGGTCCTCGCCGTCGATCACAGTGCTGCAGTGGAAATGCGAGCGTTTCGTGCCGACGGCATCCGCCACCAGGCCGGCAAAACACCAGTCCATGCAGTTCCGCGAGAAGTACAGCGCGATCCGCTTGCGCTCGTTGTACGGCATGCCGTAGTGCCACGGGTCGAGTGTCTCGACCCGCCGCATGGAATCGATCGACGCCGACGAGATCAGCCAGTGCAACCGGCTCACGTCGTCGTAAAAAATGTTGAACGCGCCCTGCCCGCCCGGCAACGGAATGAACAGCGTCGGCGCTCCCGACGGGGCCCGCTCCAAATCGACCGTGATGCGACCGTCATCGGATTCGACGGCCTTGGCCAGGCACCCGAAACCGGCCGTCCCCGACTCGGCGCGCAGGAAGATATGAAACGTGCGCCCCGTCGGATCGTGCCAGACATGGGACGGATCATGGATCTGCACCAGGTTCCCCTCACCCCAGCCGATCTTCCCCATGGCCCGCCGCACCGGCTGCTCCAGAAGCACGCCAGGCGCGTAGAACGGCACCCCACACAGGTGCGGCCCACCGTGCCGCGCCAGCACGTCGGCAAAGCTGAGTACATTACTGAACGTCCAGGCGGCGGGCCGCGTCAGGTCAGCATCGAGCGGCGCCGACATGACGACCGGGGCAAGGATCCAAACCGGGAAACCGTGCAGCACCGGCTCGGCGCGACACTCTTTCTCGATGTAGATGCGGCCGTTCGCGCGCACCGGCATGCCGGGGAAAGAATACCACAACCGGCCAGTGCCGAGCGGAACGAGATCGGACCAGGTCGAGCCCTGGTCATCGGAGCGCGAAATCATGAGGTCTTCGCGACCACCTATGACGTACACGGCATCGCCCGCGGTGAACGGCTGTCCGTCGACCATGGGCAGGTCCTTGCGGTGCTCCCAGGATGCCCCCGCGTCGTCACTCGTATAAACGCCCACCACCCAGTCACGGCCCGAGCCGGATTTCTCGCGCGTGTCGTGCGTCAGCAGGGTCCCCACCAACCGGCCCGACGCGAGCCGTTCGAGCCCTGGGCAGTAGGCAACCTGGTGCACGGGGTCCGCGACGCGCCGCAGCAGGACACCGTCGTCGGCCAGGCACACCGTACCGCAATTGCGATTGTCGCAGGTCATGCCTTTTCCTGTCTTCTTGTCTGACGTGCAGTCCGGGGAGGGTTCAGGGTTCAGGGTTCAGGGTTCAGGGTTCAGCACCCAACCCCAAGAGTCGGCACATGTGCGCCTGGCAACGCCGAGCACCGCTCGCCGAAGCGTCGCGTCAACTTCCGGATCGAGGGCCTGTCCATGGGAACCCGAGAAGCGGCTCGCGAGGCCGCTCGCCCTCCAAGCTAAGCCGTAAACAGCGGGTTGCTCCACGCGGCTTTGCCGTCGCGGTCCGTGACTTCCAGGCGCACGAACTTCTCGCGCCCCCGCAGCTTGTAGCGCGCGTCGGTGATGGTCGCCCCAGCCGAGGCCGTAAAACTCTCACCCAACCCGCGCCCCGACTCGGTCGCAATGGTGATCACCGCCGACGGCGACGTGCGTGCCACCGCATATCCGTCTTCCAAGTAGAAATCCTTGATTTCCGGTCCCGTGCCCGGACCGGAGCACGCGTAGAACTCTCCTGCACGCAGCGCCGCCATGATCCCGTCCACCGTGAGCGCGGTTGCCTTAACCATGATGTAGGCCACGGCGGCGTCGTTGGGCCGGTGGTCGTTGAAGTGGTAGTGCGCGTCGTCGTGCGCGAACCCGAGCACGCGGCAGCCGCGGATCAGCAGGTCGTCCCACTGCACCAGCGAATGGCCCTTGCCGATCGAGTAGAAACAGGAACTGTTGTAGATCTCGATGCCGAGATAGTCCCGCAACGGCAGCAGGTCGCGGATCGTGAGCGCCGACCAGAACGGGTGCGCGATCACGACCTCACCGCCCTGCGCTCGAACCGCGTCAATGATCGCCTGCGGGGTCCCGAATTCCCGCGGGTTGATCTGTTCCCGGAGATTGACCGCAACGAAGTGGAATTCGCCGCCCATCTCGGCAATTCCGGCGCTCACCTCCTCGCCCGGAATGAGCAGCAGTCCGGCCGGCGCCGCGGTCACACGCGTCAACCGGTTGTGGTCCGAGAGCGCGAGGAAGTCGTACCCGGCCTTGCGGTAGCAAGCCATCATATCATCGGGCGTCGCTGCACCGTCCGACTGTGTCGTGTGCGTGTGCAGATTGCCCTTGTACCAGTTGCCATCGCCAAGCCAGAAATGCTGCATCCGCGGTTCCCTCCCAGCGCCTGCCGCCAGCCCGGAGTCTGGCGCGGCATCGGTTCACTTCAGGTCGTACAACGTGTCCGTGGTGTTGGGATCGGCTCTGATGGTAGACTCCACCCGCATGCCCGTGGCGTGCCCATCGACAAACCAGAAATTCGCCATGCGGTGGTGCCGCGACAACGGCCGCGACGGGTTCCAGGCCAACGTCGTGTCCGTGTAATTCCCGTCCACCGCATAGGGCGGACCGATGGGCCAGAATGGGGTGGTGAAGAACCACACGATCTCGTTCCCGGTCGGATTGGGGAGTTCACCCCACATGTCCGGCGGCAACGTCATGGTATCACGATCGAGGCGGGCCGCGTCGCAGCCGTCGATCGTCTCAGCCGGCTTCTTCACGGCCACCATCTTGATGGAGGGTGGCGACCAGGTCGTGAGCCGATGCACCGCTCGATTGACGCCGTAACCGGTCTTCGTGTTCTTGCCGGACGGACAGATGATGATGTCCGCATTGCTGCTCACGTAGGGCTGAATGTACTGCCACCAGCGCGTGCTTGTACCGGACGGGCCCACGCCCTGATAGGGAGCAGTGGCTTCATCGTAGTCCTGGGCGTACATCAGCAACCCCAGACTGAGTTGCTTCTGGTTGTTGATGCAAAGAGACGACTTTCCCTTCTCCTTCGCATTCGACAAGGCCGGCAACAGCATCGACGCCAGGATGCCGATGATGGCGATGACAACGAGGAGTTCGACGAGCGTGAACCGACGCCCCCCCTCCCCGGTTCCTCTCTTCGGCGTCCACTTGTTCGACGCCCACACATGGCGGTAGCGAATCCAGAGCGTGTGAGTTCTCATCGTCCCGCTCCATTCTCGGCGAAAATCTCGCGGAAGCATGGCGCCAGCATCTGCCGTACCGGCTCACCGCCAGGGTGCGCCAGGCGCTCGAACAGCAACTCCGCCGCGCGCCGCCCCATCTCCAACCGCGGCTGCTCGACGTGCGGCAACGGTTCACGCACAATTCCCATGACCTGCAGGGCCTCGGCCGAGTCTGCCGGGAAGAACGGCCGGTCAAACCCCGTGATCACCACATCGCGCGGGACAAGCTTGCCCAACTGCCACAACGGCCGCAGCACCTCTACCACGCCATGCAGCGACGAGACGAATATCCCATCCACGCGCTCCTTCTGCACCAACCGGGCAATCTCGGCCTCGCCGCGCTGCAGGTACCGCCGCGGCTTGAACACCACCCCGTGCTGGCCGAGCGTCTCGCAGAAGCCATGAAAACGCTCCTCAAGAACCGGAACGCGGCGGCTGCCCATGAACGCGATGCGCTCGCACCCACGCCCCAGCAGGTACTCCGTCGCCAGTTGCGCGCCGCGCCGGTTGTCCGTCACCACATGACTGATGTCCGTGTCGGCTAGGTACGAATCCACAAATACCATGGGCAGACGTCGCGCCACCTCCTGGACAGCCGCAGCGTCGCCGTGGTCCAGGGCCACCAGGATGATGCCCTCTATGCCGCGCTGCTCCATGTCGGTCAGGTAGTGCAATTCCGATCGCGGTTCGAATTCGGTACAGGCCAGGACCAGCGAGTAGTGCTTCTGTGCGGCGGCAATCGCTATGCCCTGGATGATCTCGTTGTAGAAGGGAATCGTCGCGTTCGGGATGATTAACCCGACCATCCCCGACTTGCGCGTGCGCAGTGCACGGGCAATCGGGTTCGGCCGGTAGTCCAACCGCTCGGCAGCGGCCTTGACTCTCCGCCGTGTCTCCGCACTGACCGAGATGTCGAGACGATCGTTCAAAACGATGGACGCACGGGATTCCGAGACCCCAGCCTCCTGCGCCACCTGTCGGAGAGACACGCCCATGCACCACCTCGTACCAATGTAGAGACGATACGTCGCCAAAATCGATTTTTCAAGCAGGAGGAATCGCTTTTTGCAGGTGCCGCATCGGGAGTGGATTGGGGGGGGACAGCAAGGCTGTAGCCATGCGGCTACGTTGCGGAGCACCGTCTTGCGGGACAGGCACAAGCCGCCGCCGTTAGGTTGACCACAGGAGGGACGCGCTCTCGTCAGCGCGTCCTCACATATTGTGGCGGCGTAAGTTGGGCGCCGTCGGCTCACACCCAGTCGTTGTCGCGCATGAACTGCATCTTCTCGACATACCGGGTCATGGAATCCTCGCTGCCGTCGAGGCTGACGTACATCTCCACGAAGTCCATGAGTTCCGGCACGGCGGGCTCCACACCCAACGCCTTGCTGACGTCGACAATGCCGCCGTCCAAGCCGTATTTCTGAGCCACGGCAACGAACGCGCGCAGGTGACCGATGCGGCGCTTCTTTGCCCCGTACACCCAGTTGGATACGCCGAGGATGGCGTGCGCGCCGGCCATTTCCGGATCTGCTTTGATCCGCTTGATGGCGTGGAACGAGTTGTGCGTGTGCGACGGCTTGTTCGAGCCGTCGCCGCCGATGCAGCCGTCGGTGGACATGCCGAGGGTGACGCCGTCGAAGTAGATCTCGTCCGGCGCGAACCCGGCCTCACGGGCTTTCCGGAACATCACTTTAGCGGCATCGTACATCTCGTCCGCGGAACGCATCGGTCCTTCGGGCCCGACCAGCAGACACACCACGTTGAACGGATACTTCTTCCGCATTTCGTAGACGGGAACGCGTTTGTCCATCTCGACGAACGGGATGGAGTTGACCATGGGCTTGGCTGGGGCCTTGCCGCGACTGTACCACTCCTCCAGGCCCGCCACCAGAACATTGCCGTCCGAGCTGTCGATGCAGGGTGGCACGCCGCCGCTGATCTGCTGGACCAGGCGCACATAGCGCCGCATCAACGTCGGCGCTTCCGGGTCGTTCAAAGCGTCAATGTTGACGTCAATGAAGTACGCCCCTTCCTGGGCCTGTGAACGGATCAAGTGCTCAACGGCTGTCAGACCGCGGTTCGGCCGGGTCCAGCCCTCGGGACCCAACGTCTGCAGGTGCCGCATCGCGGCGCCAGGAAACGGGATGGACGCGTGCAGCATCTCCGCGATCTGGATGAACGGCGCCGTACGCAGCTTTGGCGGCGCCATGTGATCGCGACCGAAGAAGTAGTTCAGGATGGACGCGGTGTCCTGCAGTTTCGCCATGCGCGGCGGCAGGATCATGTTCTTCAATTCGTCGAGTTTGCCGCACTTGAGGAAGCGGTAGTAAAGGCGCTCCCCGACGCAGATGCGATTGGCATTGTTGCCGCAACGCCCCTTCGGGTCCGCGTCGCCGCAGGGCGGGTTCGGCAGCCCCTTCTCGCAGCCGCCCTTCGTGCACAGGTACTCATTCTCCGTCAGGAAACAGTCGCCGCACGCTTCACACTCGTAAAGCAGGCCTTTGGCCCAGAGTTCCTGCGCCTCGAACAGATGATACAGGAACCCCTCGTGCGCCGCGGAACTCTCAAACGGCCCAAAGACCGCCTTGGCCAGACCGTGCAGAGATCCAGACTTCTCGAAAACCATGCTGTGCCCCAACAGCGACACGTGCGGGACCCGCTCATTGCACGGCGGAGCGTTCTCGGCCGCCGGAAAATGCAGGTTGGCGTTGACCGCACGCCAGTCTTTGCAGGCCAGGGCAGTGTCCACCACCTTCACAATTTCGTCAATGGACTTGAACTCACCCGGCTTGCCCAGGTCAATACCACCATACCCCAAAGCCCGGAACATGGCCATCTGCTGCCCCGCACGAACCAGATTGTCCGCCGAACTCTCGCCCTTCAGCTTGGCCAGGAACGCATCCGTAATCACGGCGCCGGGCAACGTCTGCATGAACTTCGCGGCGGCCGTGTTGACGACCAGGCAATTGCCGATCAACGGCACACCGCACGCGCCCATCTCCTTAACCAGCAGTTCCGAACGCTGCGAATCCCAACCCGACTGGCAGGTCAGGAACGTCGCGCCAGACCGAATCTTCTTCGCCGCCTTGATGAACTGCATCGCCAGCGAACCCTCGGTGTACTTGAACGGCGACACAGCCGCGCCGGCACTCAGGTACGGCAGGGCGGAAAACTCCTTGGCGTTCTTCGCCGACTTCAGACTGGAAACGCCGACCTCTTTCACCGCCTCGAGGACGCCGATGGAGTCAACCTCAAAGACTCCCTGCGCGGCCAGTGGTTCGTCACCCGTGATGGCCAGGACCGTGCGGATGCCGCGCTCCATCAGCGCCTTCAGAAGCACACACAGCGCGTCGCGATTCATGTCCTTGCCCGTGACGTGCGGCATGACCTCCAGTTCGGCGGGGAACCCGTTCTCCGCCAGGATGGCCAGCGACGCCAAATGATCATACGACGCGTTGCCGCCCGGATTCTGCGTCAGCGAGACACCCGAAAACACGATGCCCGAGTCTGCATACTTCCGATTCAGTTCGGGCAACCCCTTAGCGATGCTCGCCACGTGCTTGACCTCAGCCGCGCCGTGCGGCGTGAACTCAACCACGATCGTGAATTTCCCGTCCCGAAGTGACTGCAGAAAACTCATAACCACTCCTTTGCGTTGAAGATGCCGCCCAGACACAGGAGAATGTTCCGTACTCCCGTGCGGGAAGCAGGGATGAACCGGTGAAATCACGAAATATACCGGTCGCCGCGAAATAGTCCATAGGAGTCGCTCCGCGCGCGGGAATGCGTCAGCGGGTCCTGAGGCGGAATACCGCCCAATCATATGCGGACGTTCCTCGCCTCCGTCTGAGCGTCTTGGCAAAGTGGCGGGAGCGGCTCGCTCCCGCAGGC
>MHBL01000476.1:0-25377 GCA_001803235.1 Lentisphaerae bacterium RIFOXYA12_64_32 | reverse complement strand
AGGCGCCGGAGCGAGCCGCTCCGGCCCGACGTCGTGCACCGCGCCATGGCGAAGCTGACCGAAGGCATCCTGCGCGCCGTGCGCGTTGCGGAGTCCGCTGGCGTGCTCACACCGAACCACCACGAGCCCATGTTCTGCAGCGATCCGGTCAACTCGCCGCCCGCCAGTGGGCCACTCCGGCTCCACCACCTATGGACGGCCGCAAACAGCCAGGAGTTCGACCTGATCTCGCCCGACATGCAGGAAGAGTTCCTGCTCAGCTACCAGAAGGTCCTCTTCCAGCAGTTCGGCGCCGTGCAGTATGGCTGCTGCGAGAACCTGACCACCAAGGTCGGCATCGTCCGGCGCATTCCGCACCTGCGCATCTTCGTGTGCTCGTTCTGGACCGACCTGGACAAGGTGCTCGAAGGCTGCGGCCGCGATCTCACCATCATGTGGCGCCAGTCCTCGGCACAGGTCACGATCAACGCCACACTCGACGAACACCGCCGCCACCTCGAGTCCGGCCTGCGGCGGCTGCAAGGGTATCACTACCAGGTCGTGCTGCGCGAACTGCAGACCCTGTCCAACCGCCCCGAGCGCCTGCGCGACTGGGCCCGCCTCGCCATAGGCCTGGCAGAGAAGTACGCGTGAGGCAACCGGGTCGGGGGTCGGGGGGCGAGTGGGGCACTTCGCAACGGCCCGGTTCACCGCGCGCAGCACCTGTCCCACTTCCGCGCCAGCATCTGTGCGGCACGCGAGTTGATGTCGATCGCGTCCTCGGCTGAGAAGTTCTCGATCGAGATGTAGCCGCGGTAGCCGTGCTGGCGGTAGATGCGGAAGATGCGGTCGTAGTCCAGGAGCAGGTCGTTCTCGCCGGCCGCGTCCAGCTTGTAGATCTTCGCGTGGCAGTAGATCATCTCGGCCGCCAGTGCGTCGATCCCGGCATACACGTCCTCGAACGGCCGCGCGTCCGCGAGGATCTCAGGGTGCGCGACAAAATCGTTTCCGTACCGAATGTCCTCGTAGAAGTTCCCGGTGTCGATGTTGACCTTGAACCACGGCGAGTCGATGCGCCGCACCAGCGCCAACGTGTCAGCAGCGGTCCGCGTCGCGCAGTAGTGGTTCTCCATCGCGATCACGATCCCGAGCCGTTCTGCGCGGAGCACTACGGCCTCGAAGGTGTCCGCCACCCAACCGCGAACCGTGTCCCACGTCACGCGGCGGTTCCGCAGCGTCTCCAGCGTGTTGACCATCTGCCCGGTATTCACGCGCAGGACCGGCGCCCCGAACGCGTACGCCGTCTCCAGCCAGTCGAGAATGTTCCGTTTCTCCCGGGCGATCTCGCGGGCGTTGTTGCGGACGAACACCGACTCGATGGCGATCGCCGCCACATCCAGCCCGAGCGCAATGGCGCGGCGCTTGGTCTCCTTCACCGGCATGGCGGGGTCCGCCTTGAGGAAGCCGTCGTTCAGTTCGATGGCCGTGAACCCCAGATCCGCACACGTCTCGATGTATCGCGCAATGTCTAGGCGCTTCTCCCGAAACGCCTGGCAGAACGAGAACGTCGAGGCCGTCAGTTTGATCGGCATGGGATTGTCTCCTTGTTCGGCGCTGCGAACCCGCCGCTGAAGCGTGACCTCTGCCTACGGCGTCACCATCACCTTCTGTGCGCCAACGGTCGCCGCAAAGGCCTCATTCATCCGTCCGAGGGGGAAAGTCACATTCGTCAGAGGCTTCACCGGCACACGACCGCTGGCAATCAGGCCAACCGCCTCCTGAAGTTCGTCCATCGTGGTGCCCATGGAACCGTAGACCGTGAGCTGCCTCGACAGGAGCAGATGGGTCGGGATGCCTTTCGTGTGCCCCGTGGTCAGGACAACAACGCTGCCCGATCGGCAGGTAACTCGCAAGGCTGCGTCCAGCACCGCATCCACGTTGCCGACGCACTCGAAGCTCACCTCTACCCCGCCTTGTGGCAGTTCCTTCAGATCTGAGTCCGATTCGCTGTTGACGGAGCGCAAACCCAGTGCCGCTGCGACCTCAAGATATCGTTGCTGAACGTCCACAATCCACACCTCTCGCGCGCCTTTGGCCCTGCAACACAGTGCCGTTACCAGGCCGATGGTCCCTGCACCGAAGACCACGCAGGTCCGACCCTCCACAGTGGTTCGGGTCGATGCATGGACGCCGACCGCGACCGGTTCGGTCAACGCACCATCGGCAAAGGAAACATGGTCCGGCAACGACACGAGGGCCGAAGCCGGGGCGGTGCAGTATTCCGCGAAGCCGCCCGGCCGGGAATAGCCCAGAACACCCGCCGTGGTGATCGGCGCCACGCAGACACGCTGCCCCACCTTCACGTGCGCAGGTACGCCAGGCCCCAGCCCCTCCACCTCGCCCGCGAACTCGTGCCCGGCAATGCGCGCCGGGCGTTTGCCTGCAAACTCGTGCTTGTCGGCCCCGCAAATCCCGCAGGCCCGCACACGAACCAGCACCTCGCCGTGGGCGGGTTCAGGTTTCGGCACATCGCGAATCTCAAACTGCCTCGGTTCCGTGTTGAACGCCGCCTTCACGATGCACTCCTTTCCCTTACCCGGTTTGCAGTCCCCGCGCGTGGCCCGTGGACGATCAGTACGAGTGCATCTTCGAGCACCGAGTACTCGTGGTCGAAGACGGCATCGAACTGCAGGACCTCGCAGGCCCCCAACGCGTAGACAGTGTCGTGGACGCTGATCGCCACTTTGCCGGTAAGCACAATGCAGGTTTCCTGCACATTGCCATGAATCGACGGCGTCGATTCCTTCCAGCCCTTCTTGAGTCTGCCGACGAAGAGCGCGCTGTCGGTCAAATCGTAGGCCGTGAATTCCGTTCCCCCGATCTTGCAGGGCCGCCCCCTGGCCCGACACGGTTTGCACCTCTCGGCCAGGGCGAGGAAGTCCGAGACCGTGATTCCCAGAACGCCGCAAATCCGCCGTAGCGTGTCCAGAGCCGGATTCCCCCGGTTGGACTCAACCTTGGTCACGGCTCCGAGCGAGAGTCCGGCCTTAGCGGCAAGCGCGCGCAGGGTCAGACGCCGCCGCTTCCTGAGCAGGCGCATCACGGTGAAGTCATATCCAAGGTCTTGCATCCCTCACTCCTTGTAGTGTGTACTTTTATAATATTCTTTATTGCCATAATATATTCCACAATGGTACACATGTCAAGCCCCGCGCTACGAAGGACAGGGCTGTTTCAAGATCCGGCGCCGCGTCTCGGAAGGCCACGCCTCCGCGCACACCAAGTAGGGGCGGCCTGTCCTCAGGCCGCCCCCCCCCGGCGTGGGGACACGCCGGGGGTACTCGCCGCACGCGACGGTCACGAATCTTGAAACAGCCCTGACCGGCGGTGGCGCGGTGCCTCCGGGACCGCGGCAGGGTACGCCGGGCCGGCCCGGCCCGAGGCCCGCGGCCGGGGACCGGCCGACGCACCCCGCTTCGGCGCGAGACGCGCCGAGCCACCGCGGCCGCACTTCCGCTCGCGCGGAATCCGCAGGCCATCCAGCCATTGCAGAACCGCCGATGCTCGACGGCGAACGGGCGGCGGCGCCCCCCTACCGCGCGGGGCGGGCCGAGGTGCGGCGGCGCGCGGCCGGCAATTGCTTCTTCAGCGTCTCGCGCAGGACCCGCAGCTTCTCCTGCAGCGAGTACGGGGTGTAGACGTAGTCCTGTTCGAACTGGAAGCCCAGGCGCGAGTCGCGCGTGGCGGCGAGCAGCGACAGTTCGGTGCGGTCGATCTCCTCGCGCAGGATGTGCTCCATCCGGTCCAGGATCGCCCTGGCCTTCTTGCCGTTCTGCTCCGACGCCTGCTTCACGCGCAGGTCCTCGAACTCGAGAATGGCGCACTCGCTTTGCATCATCCGCTGCAATTGCTCGGCGACCACGACTTCGCGTACAGCCTTCTGCCGCTTCGTCTGCGGACTCGCCAGCGCCGCGGCTCGATAGAGATTCAAGCCCTCGCCCATCAGGTTCGACGCGCGTTTCAGGTACTTCAAAAAGACCGGAAGAAACGCTTTCTCCGGCCCGACCTGCACGCCGGATACGCTCCGCGCGTATTGCTCGGCCCGGTTCGTCTTGTTGGTGAAATCCGGGCAGAACACCAGGTAGAAGACGGTGAACGGCCATTGGGGGATGACGTGGCTGCCCAGGTAGCCCATCCAACTTGCATGGTCCGTCCACGAGTGTGTGAACGTCACGGTCCGCGCCGGCGGTTCATCGAAGAACAGCGGATTGCCGACGGCGTTGTTCGTGCCCATGTGCGGCCCGGTGTCGGGCACGAGCCGGATCGCCTGACTGAAGAGATCCCAGGCTTTCACGACCTTGGCCGCCCCGCCGGCTCCGAAGTCGCGAGCCGCGATGGCACCAAGCAGTTCGTCGCGCGACGGGGCGTCGCTCCAGCAGGTCCAGGCGCGCAGATCGGCGATGAAGTTCGGCTTGTACCCGCTGCTCCAGCTCTCGAGCGTGCCGTTCACCCCGTACTTCGCCAGCGCCGTGTACCGATCGTACCACTGGTACGGAAACGGCAGGTACGGAATGGTCCCGAACTGCCAGGACGCAAACGAGTCCGCCTTGGAATAGACCTTCATGCCGCGCTTTCGTGCTTCCGCGATCTGCGCGTCGGTCACCTCCGCGGGGCCGACCTGGTTCAGGGAGTAGTCGCGCAGGAAGCCCTGCATGCCGTCCATCTCGAAGCTCTTGCCATTCTCCCAGGTGAGCAACGGGATCGTGCCGGCAGGCAGTTGCTGGATGAAGTACCGCTTCATCTCGACATTCTGCGGGCGGAAGTCGATGTTGTACTCCCAAGGCAGTATCTCGATGGCGGGGTTCACCCGGTGGCACTCGTCCGCCACGATGCCGACCGCCTTGCTCCAGTTCCGCGCCCAGTCCTGCAGGTACTCCTTGCTCGCGCCGTGCCCGCCGCCCCATTTCGCGTACCAGAATCCCTCCGTCAGCAGCACGTAGCCCTGGATGTCCGGAAAGTCCTTGAGGATCGCACGCACCAACCGCCGCAGTCCCTCTTCGCTCTCCGGTGTGCCCAGGTACTGGTAGATAATCTGCGCGTAGACCTTGATGCCGAACCGCGCCGCACGGTTGACCAGGTCCCGCATCCGCGCCGGGTCCATGTGCCGCACCTTGTGCAACAGCCGTGCGTAGAACTCCGTCGAGTTGTCCGCCGTGGTGCGATCGCCGTTCGGGTTCGTGTACACCGAGGCGAAGATCCCATCGAACCCATCGTGCGCAAGGTGCGCGAGCAGCCGGTCCGGCCACTCCATCCAGCCCATCCAGGACTGGACCATGCGCGTGTCGTAGAGGCTGTGCCGGACCGCCTTCAGGTCCTTGGGCAGGAACGGCGCTTCGCGCAGGTTCAGGCGCGCTTCCAGGTTGTAGAGCCCGAACATCGCGCCGCGTTCGTCGTAGCCGCACACCGTCACTCGCTCCGGCGTCGCGACGATCGCGTAATCCTTGGGGCCCTTCAGTGCCGCTCCGCAGCCGGGCATCTGCTCACGCGTCCCGACGACAATGCACTGACCCAGGCTGCGCCAGCCCTGCAGCGAATCCCGGCCGTCCACCTCAACACGGACCTGCATCGATGTGGCGAGGTAATCCCGGAAGTCCTCAACGGCGTTCTGCAGGACCTGCGAACTGCGCACGTTCCAGACCAGCGTCCAGCCCTGGTCGGGCAGTGCCATTTCGCCGGGTCGCGGGGCGGCATCGGCCGCGCGCCGCGCCACGTGCACAGGCGCCTCGCTCAGGTGCTTGTGATAGGCGTAGGGCGCTTCCTTTGGCAGCACACGCTTCATCTCCCGGGTGAATGCAGCGGCCGTCGCCTTCACCCCGTCGCGACCGGTCCCCGCGCTCAGGCGCGAAGCCGCACCGGTCGAGGACGCACGTCTCGATGCCGCCCCCCCCACGGGTCCAGCCGCTGTCCTGCCAAGTGAATCCCGCCGTAGAGTCTTTCTTGTAGGCATGTTCCTCTCCATCCCCGCAACTCAGCAACTCCATCGGCCATGCGGCCGTGCCGCAAGTCCCCTGCCCCGAGGGGACCCGGCTCGTTTCGCGTTCTGATCCTACCGTATGACGGAACAAGGGGATGACAAGCGACAGAGGCAGCCCGGGACCGGCGATGGCCATATAGCGCTCTACTAGCTCTCGGCCGCCAGAAATGCCCCCGCAATTCCACCGCCCGAGCGGCATCCGGGTGTGCCTTTCGTCGCCAACGGCGACGCGCGGCATGGTGTCCGGGTGCCCGACCGTCTCGTACTTGAAGCGCGCCAGGTGGTACGGCAGCAGACGCACCCCGACGATGTTCCGCAAGCCGCTGAGGAGCGTGCCAATGGCGGCCAGACTCTCCGCGTCGGCGTTGAAGCCGGGGATCGTCGGGATACGGATCTCGATCGGAACCCCGGATTCGGAGAGGCGCTTCAGGTTCTCGAGAATCGTGCGGTTCGAACTGCGCGTGTGTTCGCGATGCAGCGTGTCGTCGGCGTGCTTCACGTCGTAGAGGAACATGTCGGTGTGCGGCAGGACCGTCTCGAAGCTCTCCCATGTCACCGCACCGGAGGTGTCGACGGCGCAGTGCACACCCTCGGCCCGCAAACGCTTGAAAACCGCCGCGCAGAAGTCGGCCTGCAACAACGGCTCGCCGCCGGAAACGGTGCAACCGCCGCCGGACTGCGCGTAGAACGTCTTGTCCTCCAGCACCGCCGCGACGGCCGCCGCGACGGACATTTCGCGTCCGTAGAATTCCAGCGCGTTCACCAGGCAGGCTTCGACACACTTGCCACAGGCCGTGCAGCGTTCGCGATTGAACGTGTGGACCCCGTCCTTGATGACATGCGCCCCGGTCGGGCAGACCGTCGCGCAGCGCCCGCACCCAACGCACTTCCGCTGCAGGAACCCGATCTCGGGCTTGGGTGACACGCTCTCCGGGTTGTGGCACCAGCGGCAACGCAGGGGGCACCCCTTCAGGAACAAGGTCGTCCGGATGCCAGGGCCGTCGTGAACCGCAAGACGCTTGATGTCAACCCGGTGTCCGTTCATCAGGCCACCTCCGCCTTGGCGATGAAAATGTCCTGCTCCGCGGATGCGAGGTCCGCAAACCGGACGTTCCAGCCGCAGACCCGGACTTGCAGGTTGGCGTACTTGTCCGGGTGCCGCTTGGCGTCACGCAGCACGGCGGCGTCGAAGATGTTGAACTGGAGGGACATGCCGCCCTGCGCGAAGTGGCTCCGGATGATCGCGCCGATCGTCTGGATGCCCTCGGCGCCCCGGACGACACTGGGATGCAGCATGATGTCCAGCACCGTGCCGTTGGGGAACTGGGCCAGGTCGAACTCGACGTCCAGGTACTGCCGCTCCAACGGCTTGCGAACCGTATCAAATGGCTTCGGCATGGTTGTTGTCCTTCACTTGCGTTGACAGTGGCGCGGGACCTCCGGGCCCGCAGCAGAGTACTCGGGTCCGTCCCGGACCGAGGGCCTCGGCCGGGGATCCGACGTCGCCCGGACAGCTTCGCCGGACAAGACCGGCCCGAGCACTCCGCTTCGGCGCGGGACGCGCCGAGCCACTGCGCACTCCTATCCAGGGCACATCACAGCGGCCAGGCGTCGCCGTATTTCGCGGCCAGGCGATCCATCGTCTTGTCCCAGTCCTGGTTCACCACCTTGAACTCCGGGTTCTGGTTGTAGAATTGGATGCACTTGCGAATGCCCTGCGCGAAACTCGTCGTGCAGACGAACTCCGGGACCAACGTCCTGACCTTGCGGCTGTCGAGGGCGCCGTTCTTCGAGAAATGGATGAGCTTTTCGCCAAAGTCGCCGCCAAGTTCGAAACCCAGAATGTGCGCCGGAATGTGGCACAGTTTCGTCTGAACACCCAGCGCCTCGCCGATCATTTCAGCCACGCGATTGTAGGTGAAGTACTCGTCGGACGTGATGTGGAAAGCATCGCCGAACGCCCTCGGATTGCCCATGAGCCCGACAAAGGCCTTGGCGAAATCAGCCGCGTAAGTCAGGGTGCAGAGCGCGTTGCCGTCGTCGTGCATGAGCAACGGCTTGCCCTGCAGAATGCGATGGGCAATGGTCCACGAATACTCCTGGTGCCCGGGCCCCACGGGGTGGAAAATGCGGAGGTTGTTGTAGGTAAAGGCCGGCCTGACGACCGTGTAGTCCAGGCCGTTCTTCTCGCGCTCATCGCGCAGGCGCATCTCGCAGAGGATCTTGTTCCGGCCGTAGGACCACACCGTGTTGCCGGCCATGGTCCGGGCCTCGGTGATGATCTCGCTCTCCGACTGGGTCCGGTAGACCGCCGCCGAGGAGATGAAGATGAACTGCTTGACGTGGCCACGGACAATGTCAAGAGTCCGATCGAGCTGGTCGACGCCGTAAGAGAGGAAGTCGGCGACCACATCGAAATTCATCCCCCGGATCCGCTCTTTGACCTCCTCCGGCTTGGAGATGTCGCCCTGAATGCTGTGCGCGCCGGGCGGAATGAACTTCGGGCGGTTGCCGCGATTGAGCAGGTAGAGCTCAATGTCACTGCGCTGCGCCGCCAGCGCCGAGATCTCGCTGCTGATGCAGCCGGTACCGCCGATAAACAGGGCTTTCAACATCATGCCTCCCAAACAACGGGCTCTAGTTTGCCGCTCGCCATCGAGCGGAAGATGGCGTCGGTGATCATCTCCGTCTTCACGGCGCTCTCGAGCGTGCACACCGGCGGCCGGCCGCTGAGCACCGCATCGACGTAGTCTTCAATCATCGGCAGGTGATAGTTCTCATCTGTGTGAGCGTCGATTTTCTCCATGCCGGAGCGGCTGATCCTGACCACAGGGCCGTTACCGTGCGGCGGCCACTCAGGCCAGTAGATGCGCCCCTCGGAGCCGAAGAGCTCCAGCTCATGCCGGGTGCCGGGGGAAGTGCAATTGAAGATGATGGTGAACAGCTCGCCGCCGGGGAATCTCAACACCACCGTAGCGATATCCTCGACATCGTTCATGACCGCCGGGTTCAGGACGCTGGCCTGCGCCATGACGCCAGACGGCATGCCGAAGAAGTTCTGGGCGATGTCGATCAGGTAGAAACCCAGTTCCTTGATCCGGCTCATCCCGCGCGCCTGGCTGACGGGCGCCTTGCCGGGGTTGTAGAAGGGCGTCGAGTACACCGCCCAGCCACCCATCAGTTTCCCGATCTCGCGCCGCTCCAGCATGGCGGCGGTCAGCTTGACCTGCTCGGAGAGACGACGGTAGTTGGAGCAGCTCGTGGTGCGGTCAGACGCGCGGGCGGCCTTGAGCAGACGAAGGCATTCCGTCCCGTTGAGGCCGAGCGGTTTCTCGCAGAGCAGGTGCTTCCCGACCTGCAGCGCCTTCAGGCTCATCTCGATGTGGACGCCCTGCGGCGTCGCAATGTAGACCGCGTCGGCGCCGCTCTCCGCCAGGGCCTGCGTGTAGTCCGTGAAGACCGCCTTCACGTTGAGCTTGCCGGCCAGGACCGCGGCACGCTCCCGGCTGAGATCGCAAACGGCGACGAGCCTGGAGTTCTTCGCGGCAACCAAGGCGGGCCCCACTCGCCGGGTGGCAATGTCACCCGCGCCCGCCAACAGCCATTTCACGTCGTTCATCTCTGAATCCTTCGCTTTGACCGGAGGAAGACGCTGTGTTAGTGTTATGCGATTATATATACATCCGCATCCGGAATCTGAGAATGGGAATAATTGACCAGGACTTGCTATTTTATGACTGTCTACCGGAAAGAAACGCTCTTACGGCACCATGCCTTCTCCAGGCTGCGGCTGGTCCATGCCGCATTCGTCGACTCCTACGAGTGCCATATCGCCGGCAACCGGATGCCCGTGAACCGTTTGCTGTTCGTCTGCGGTGATGACCGCTGCGAAGAGAGTTCCATCCGCGATGTTAGCGACGGGACATTGCTCCCGATGAAGGCAGGCCACCTTTACTTCATCCCGTGCAACCACCTGGTGGACCTCAACATCGCGCCGGAGCTTCACTTCGTTTCCCTGCAGTTCAACCTCGATCTCTTCTACGGCTTCGACGTCTTTGAAAGCCATCCCCGCTGCAAAATGCTGGAGAACCCGGACCTGGTCGCCGAACTGCGACTCCTGCTGGAGCGGGACACGGAACTCGGGACACTCTATCGTATCAACGAAATCATCTTCCATCTGTGCGTCCTGTGGGCACCGACGGACGGACCGGACATCCAGGAACGGCTGGTGCGGAGCCTTAAGCACAAGAAGGCCACGGAGTTCATCCGGACCTCGGGGAGCGCCGCCACCACCGTCGAGATGCTGGCTGACATGACCGGCATGCGGCGAGACGTCTTCTCCAGAAAGTTCACCCGGGATATGGGAATCACGCCGAAGGACTTCATCTCCGACAGCGTCGTCAGGAAGGCGTCGGAAATGCTCCTGGCCCCGGGCGCCTCAGTCAAGGGCGTGGCACAGACCCTGAACTTCAGTTCGGAGTACTACTTCTCGCACTTCTTCAAACGCCACACGGGCATGTCCCCAAGCGCGTTCCGGAAGCACAACGGCGGCAAGTAGCCAAACCCGCCGCGAAAAGGCCTGGTCACGAATCTTGAAACAGCCCTGCGCATTACACCCCGGAACTGGACAAATCCTCCGCGGCGGAGTATTACTGTAGTAGGTAAGAGGGCGGAGCCGCGCGTTGCGTGCGCAGGGACGAGCCCTGCAGCCGGAACGCAAGGAGCAACCTATGAAGACGTCATGGCGGCGTTGGATGATTCTGGTCGCGGCCGTGGCCTGGGGCGCTGGGGACATCACGGCTGGCCTGCTCGACGGGCTGGGCCTGGACAGCCCGGTCAGCCGCGAGGAGACGAAGTACACCTGCACGCCGTTGCCGCCGCCGACCCCGCCGGCGCAGCACTCCGGGTCCGAAGGCCTCCCGCCGCTGCCGCTGCCCGTCGTGCCGCTGCGCCGGACCGAGAAGAAGAACCCGCCGCGACCGCCGGTGCTGATCGCCAAGATCTCAACCCAGCGCGAGAGCGACTGGGCCACCAATCCGGCGGATGCCGATAATCTTCTGAAATGGATGGCGCAGAACCTGAGCGTCAACTTCAGTTCCATCAACCTGCCGCAGCACCAGGTCCCCTCTGATCCACGTCAGGTCCCGGTCCTGTACCGTACCGGGCACGAGGCGTTCTCGTTCCCGTCCGAGGTGCGGCAGAACCTGCGGGCGTACCTGCTCGGCGGCGGGACGATCGTGTTCGAGGCCTGCTGCGGGCGGCGCGCCTTCGCCGAGTCGGCGCTCAAGGAGATGCGGGAGCTCGTCCCCGAGCGGCCGCCCTATCGCCTGATGCTGGATCATCCCTTGTTCCACTCCTTTTTCGATGTCAAGAAAATCTCGTACCGGCCGTGGGCGCTGAAAGCCGGGGCCGAGAACGGCGAACCATCCGTGATCGGCATCGACATCGGTTGCCGTACCGCGGTGTTCTTCTTCCGCTGGGATGTGAGCTGCGGCTGGGACGCACTGGCCGACTCGGAGCGACACCACTGCCTGGGCTACGAGGTGGAAACCGCCAACCAGATGGGGGCCAACCTGATGGCGTACGTCACGGCGGAACGCAGCGCCGCGCTGCCGCTGAGCAAGGCGCTGGACTTCGTGGACGCCACGAAAGGCAAGTCCGGCAAGTTCATCATCGCGCAGGCCACCTACGGCGGGATGTGGAAGACACGCGACGCCGGGCTGTCGATGCTGCTGAACTCGTTCCACGAACAGACCAAGACGCCGGTCCGCTTCGCGCGCGAAGAAGTGGCGCTGGATTCGCCGCGGCTGTTCGAGGTCCCGTTCGTCTACATGACCGGCCATCAGGACTTTGAATTGACGACTGCGGAACGTGCCAACCTGCGGCAATTCCTGCTGCGGGGCGGAATCCTGTTCGGCGAGGCCTGTTGCGGACGCGACGCATTCGACCGGTCGTTCCGCCGGGAAATGGCCACGGTCCTCACCGGGCAGAAACTCGAACGGCTCCCCGAGACGCACCCGCTGTACCAGTTCCCGAACCAGGTCGGGGGCGTGCAGCCGCGACCCGCCCTGGCCCGGAAACTGAACGCTGACGGCCGCATCCCGCCCGTGCTCTACGGCGCCACCATCGACGGCAACCTCGGTGTGATCTACTCGCCCCAGGGCCTGTGTTGCGGCTGGGAATTGGCGCAGTGCCCCTACTGCTCCGGCGTGTCGTCGCAGGACGCCCTGGCGCTCGGCGTGAACATCCTGTCCTGCGTGATGCTGCAGTGACGCGATCGGCAGCGCGCGCTGACCACAACCATGCGGCTCCCCGCGCTCACGGGGCGGTCCGGGTCACGGTCACATACGCGGCAAACACCGCCGCCGTAGGGTTGGCATCCACCTCGGGAAACACGCCCTGCCGGTCATAGGCCACGAGCAGGTGGTCAGAGCCAACTTCACAGAACGACGACATCCCGGACACACCTTCGCCAGGGTCCACCAGCAGTATCCGGTCCGTCCAGCTCTTGCCCGTGCCGTCGAGATTGAACATTACGGACACGCCCGGCCCGCCATAGCTGGCCGCCAACACCCCGCTGCTCAGCCGGCAGACGCTGACCGTCGTCGCCGGCACCCTCAGACTGCGCGGTTCCGTCCAGGTCGCCCCGCCGTCCATCGAGAAGGCCAGGGCCAACATCGGCGGGGTTCCCTGCGTGAGCAAGGCCACCAGATGCCCCTCGTCGCCGACCGCCAGGGCCACCCCCGAGACGCCAGAGCGCGCCAGCGTCGCCACGGCCGTCCACGTCATGCCCTTGTCGCCGGACCGGTAGCAGACGCAACGGTTGCCAGTGGTCTCGGCAGTACGCGACAGGCCGCACGCCACCAGGTTGCCGTCGGTCAGTTCGATGACCCGGCCGCTGAGACCTGTGCACGACCGGTCAGACCACTGGGCTGAACTGGGTGTGTAAACATCGACCACGTTCCTGGCCGCGGCGCGAACGACCTGGTCTTCGGGCAGTGCGAACTCCGCAACCAGCAACGGACCGAACGAGCGGCCGCCGTCGCGGCACACACACAGGTCGCTGACGTAACGGCTGGCCTCTTTGGCAAACAAATACTGGTCGTAAACCAGGACGGAAAGGTCACGCAATGACGCAACCGCGGCCAGCCGGTTGACCCATGGCGGTTCCGGCTGCCAGGTCAGTCCGTGGTCCCGGGAGCGCAGCGCCGTTCTGGGAGCTGCGGCGGACTGCGGCTCCGGCTCGACCACCAGCAGCAGATCGCCGTCCGGCAGCGGATACAGACACGGCCGGGCGTGGGCGCCCAACTCGGGCCTGGCCACGCGACTGCTGACGATCGCCGGCTCCGTGATCCGGATGTCCAACTTGCCGTAGCGGTCGGACCAGCGGTCGTCGAGTTCCATGAAGGGACCGGTTCCCGCCGCCAACGCCGGCTGCCCGGCGCCGGTTGCCTCGGCCGGCGAGATTCCGAGCCAGGCCAGCACCATGCGCGCGGCGGCCTGTGCGGCTGGCGACCCGTCCTTGAGTGCCTCGCGCAGAGCCTCTGAAGCGGCAGGGGTGCCGATGACTCCCAGAGCCCACGCCGTACCCCAGGCCGCGGCATCGTCCGTGCCCCGCAGGTTCCGCTTGAGCGCGGCAAAATCCGGGGTCCCGGCCAGATGCCCGCACGCCCACGCCGCGCACCCGGCCACCACCGGGTTGGGGTCACGCGTCAGCGGCTCGAGTGGCTGCCGGGACTTCCGGTCGCCGATCTGGCCCAGGGCCACAGCGGCCCGCCAGCGTTCCTCCCAGTTGGCGGACGCCAGCACCGTGACCAGCGGTTCGACCCCCGCAGCGGCACGCAAACCACCCAGCGCCACGACCGCGCCGCGCCGGTCCATCTCGTGCGCATCCTGCCGGTTGACCGTGGCGACAAGGACCGGCGCCGCACGCCGGTCCCCGATCCGGCCCAGGGCTTCGGCGGCAGTGGCCCGGACTTCCGGATCAGAGTCTTCCCGCAGACGGCTCACCAGGGGATCGACGGCGCGCGTGGCGCGCAGCCGTCCCAGGGCCATGGCCGCGTTCACCCGGACCTGGCGGTCGGCGGCAGCCAGGTCCCGGATCAGCGGCTCGATGGCAGCCCCGCCCTGCGCCACGAGCGCGCGCACCGCCACGGCTTGCTTGTCGATGTCGGGCCCGGCCTGTCGCAGGGCAGCAAGGGCTGCGTCGAGGGTGGATGTCTGGGCGGTCGCCGCCGTCACCCCTGCCCACGCCAGCCACACCGCACACCGCCAGAGCACCGGCCACTGCCTGTTCCGTGTCCGCATTCGAAACATCCTTTCCATCGCGGCGGGCCGCCGAATCTCGCTCCTGATCCGGTTCAGCAGGCCCTTATGAATCCGGAGCCGGCCGGAGAGCACGAGCCACACACACCCTCCCTGCCGTCCGACACCGCGCTTCCGCGCGCACACGGCCACGCGTCTGGCCCCCGCCTGCGTCAGGACGAGCAGCGAGAAGTGACGGCAACTGGCGTTGTTATGACAGCTACTTACCCACGGGCACCAAGGCAATGAAATCGAAGGCAAGCCCATCGTACAGGTTGACCATGCGGATGGTGTGCTTCCCCTTGGCTAGACGGATTGGGAGTTCTTTGTTGTCTTTGTCCCGCAGGGATACATAGACCCAATCCAGGGGCGTTGCCCCGAAGCCGCCGGACGACGGGAATGCGATCGCTTTCGCCTCCGGACAGGGAACATTGCCGTCAACCAGGAATTCCCGGCGCGTTTCCTCGCTCTGGGTCGCATAATGGAAGCGCACCGCGTACATCCCGTCGGCCGGGATCTCGGTTTCCCATTCCAGCCAATGGCCGACATCGGCCTGCCAGTAGCTGATGATCTTGCCCCAGGCGCCTTCCCGGTCATTGAACAACTGGCATTCCCCCTTGCCCTGGGCCTTGAAGTCCTCCGCCTGTACCACCGTCACGGCATCCGTCAGCCAGGCCGGCTTCTTGAACGGGCCGTTGGCGGCGCCGTCAACGCCCGTCGCGACCGTGCCCCACGGCAAGCCCAAGGCCACCATGTCAGCCAGCACGCGCGGGCCGCCGCGGTAGTAGGAGCCACTGCCTTTGCCATAGTCCGCCCCGCGTTCGCCGTACGGCAGCGCCTTGGTCAACGGATGCGCGAAGCGCTTGTCGCCGGTCCACAGATAGGCCCGGGCAATGCCTTCCACCATGTAGGGGATGGTGCCCCGACTGTACTTCATCTTCGGGCATGACGTGTAGCGGAACCCCACGACGTCCTCCGAATAGCATTCGTCCAGGAGATAGTGCGCGCCCGCGATCAGCGCTTCCTTCGCCTCCGGCTCGCCAGTCATCTCGTGGTAGTACTTGATGCCGGACAAAAGCAGCGCGACCATGAAATTGGCGTTGCCGCGGTGCCTGGGCTCGCAATGGCAATGCCCGGGGACCAGCATGCGGCTCCAGCCGCCGACCTGCTGCGTACGCCCCGGCTCGACCTGGTAGTCCGGCAGGGGCCGCGGAATCTTGTCCTGGTAGGTGTACACCGTCCGCATGATGAGCTTTGCGGCATTGAGGTAGGCAGGATCATACGTCGCGGAATACGCGGCCGCGTCCATGATCAGGCGCCAGGCCGGATTGCGCAGTTCGCCGGCCAGGTGGTAGTAGTTGGCATGACCGGTCGCAATATGGTAGTCCGTCGTGCCCAGGCCCGCATTCCAGGCGTCTTCCTCACCGGAAAGGAAGTAGTACCACAAATGCCCCTCGCTCCAGGAATGGGTGGCACTGCCGCCGCCGCTGTTCCAGGCATCCGCACCTTTGGGGGACGTGGTGTAATACCCGCCATGGTGCCCGACCTGGTGGATGTAGACCTTGCCGACAGGCCCGTTCCCCGGAACCCAGTTCTCGATATCGACATCGCGGTTGTGTTTCTCCGCCTCGGTGGCCAGATGGTAGGCCTCCTCGTTGCCGGACCGGACGTATTCCAGGAGGAACGCGGCCGTGTCGTCGTACTCGCAGTTCCCCCAATGGACGCCGCGCTCACCGAACCAGTCGCCAAAATTCAGCATCCCGTAGTCGCCGCGTTTCTCGCGGTTTTGGCGATATGCCGCCATGTTCCGGTCCACATTCTTTTCATAGCCGCCGAACATCGCCTCGTTGCGCGGCGCGACGGAATAGAACGCGCCGGAACCGCAATACCAGGTCGCCGGCGCCGTCGCCAGCAAGGGCCTCTGGAACGCATTGACGGCCGCCTGTGCCGCGCCCGCGTCAACCGCGGTCCCGAGAAGTATCTCGTGCGTCTTGCGCAGGCCACGCCGGAACGTGTAGTGCCCGTCGCGCAGGTAGAAGTAGTACTTGGTACTGTTGACGTCGAAGGGGAAACTGTCGTAGTAGCCTTCCGCGAAGTCTGGGCAGAGGTCAAGCTTGACGCTGTCCGCGGCGACGCGGAAGCCCTTCGGGTACAGCTCCCAGAACTGGCGCAGGACGATCAAGTCAGTGCCGCTGCGGAACTGCCCGGTGAAGCGTCCGTCCACCGGTTCGCCGCCGTTCAACACGTAGTGCTTGAACTCGCGCTGATACAGATTGTCCGAGGCCTTCAGCTCGACGCTCGTGCCGTCCTTGAGTTCCGCCTGCCATGCCTGGCCGGCGAGCGGGATGTCAAGGTAGATCTCCTCAAAGTCGCTCTGCGCCGCCTTTCCCTGCACCAGGAAGCTGTGGGACAGCTTCACGAATGGCGAGCCCGACCAGAACTCATAGCGTGCCGTAACGGTCAGCGCCGGCAGCCCGTCAGCACCGGCGAAGGCCACCACACTCCTGACCTGCGCACAGTCCGGGCCGTTGTGGCAGATCGTGACCTCCGCGGGCGACGCGCCGGTCGCCATGGCCTCCCCGCCGCTGGGGCGGGCATAGGTACGCACCGGCTTGCCATCGGCCAGCAACAGTTCGCCCTGCGGCGTGATCCGGAAACTCGCCGCGCCGGTGTCGATGACCACAGCCTTGGTGTCGCCGTCGACCCGCGCCAGGTTCTGCCCCTCCCAAGCTGGCGCCTGTACGTTGGCACCGTACTCGAGCTCGTAGTTGACCTTGGCCTCGGCCGGACAATCCGCCACGAACGTCACCAGCACCCATTTGACGCTGTAATCCGGCCAGTAGGCGGTCTCGTGGATATCCGCGCGCACCGGCTGACCATTGGCCAGCAGCCGGACATTCCGCGCCGAGCCCAAGGTTCCTTGCGGGAACGGGACGCCGCTGCGCACCAGCCACCGCAGGGCCGGAGTCGGATGCGAATTGTTCAACACCAGCGGGATACGCCCGGTCTCCGACACGGTCTGTGGAGCCGGGGGGCGCACCGGTGTGAAGCGGATGACCTCGCTGTAGACCGGCTTGCCCTCCAGGTCCCGGCCAACGGCTCGCGCCTGGTATTCCCGGCCCTTGTCCAGACCCTGCAACAGCGCCCGGTGCAGCAGCGTGTAGCTGGGAGACTCATAGACCTGAGAGAAGTCACCAACCCCGTACTCGAGCCGCGTCGGCGCCGGGTTCTCGCTGATCCAGGACAGATGCACATCTCCCGACCCATCCGGCGCCACACGGAAGGCGAGGCAGTCAACCTTGCAGGACTGCTCTCTGGGCTGTGGCGGCTCAGCCAGAAACAGCATGTAGTTGATGGGCAGCGGCGCGGTCCCAGCCAGGGCAACCAACTCGACCAGTTCGCCGCCCTTGAAGTCAATCGCCTCGTCCAGCCAGTAGAGCCAGTAATTGTTGTTGGCGGCGTTGATGGCCGCCGCCCCCTTTTCCACGCCATCGACGCGAATCCCGACCTTCGCCCCTTCGTCACGCCGGTCAAAGATCATGAAACCGGCATGGAACTTCCCCTTGGGCGCAGGACACGCCGCCGTCGCCTCGGCGCGCAGCGGCTTGATGTGCCCGTACTCGAGGGTCGTGTAGTAATCGATATCGAACCCACTCAGTTCCAGCTTGTCGTACTGGACCGCGACCGTGGTCGGCGCCCACAGCAGGGGCCGGATGACATCCAGGCCGTACGCGCGACGGGTCCCGCCCACGGCCCGCCAGCCGGTCGAGCGCGTCAGCTTGGTTCCTGTCTTCAATGCGAACCCCTTGACGTCCACGCGCGGGGTGTTGTCGTTCATCGGCGGCTTGGGGGTGCCCGCCGTGTGCGCAAGCATGAAAACGCCGAACTCCGCGCCTGTCGGCGTCGCCTTGATGGGCAGGTCGGCGCAGAGATAGAGACTGTTGCCGTTCACGGCATAGCGCAGCTTCCCGTCCCCGCAGGCGGCGGCATCCACCCCGTGCAGGCTGAACGAGGCGCTCCCGACAGAGACGACCAGCATGGCATCGGTACCGGTGATGCTGTCTTTCTCGCCCGCCTGCCGCCCCGTCTTCCGGTCATTGTCCACATCCAGGTAGATGATGCTGGTGATCGTGTCCACCGGCGGCGGCCCGGCGAAGGTGGCGCGGAACAGGTACCGGTCCTCGGCGACATGACAGGCCGCCACATCGAGAATGTCCATGCCCGCGACATAAGACGCCTCTTCCCGGCGCTTCTCGGGAAGAGGACTGGCCGTGATGATCGGCACGAAAACATCGGCGGTCTTCGGGTCGGTGCAGAAGTCACGCTCCACGCGGTTGCTGAGGCCGTCGCCGTCATCATCGAGGTCAAGTCCCGGGGCATCCGGGGGGGTGACCTTGAAGCGGTGGATGACCGCCTTGCGGGTGGTGTCCTTCATCGCGGGGACAGGCTTCTCGGGCGTGGTCAGGGAATGGCTCTCCGCCGCCATGGCGAAGGACACCGTGTCCCGCACCGGCTCAACCGGCAACCGGGCCACGAAGTAGAGCGACTTGTCCTTCTTGAACCAGGGGATCTCCTGCGAACCGCCGCCGTCGACGCCGTCCGCGTTCCAGTTCAGGGCGACAGCCTTTCCCTGCGTGAAAGACACCTCCAGGTCCGTGCCGCGCCGGGGCGAGGACGCATCTTCGGTCTTGTAGCCGGTGTCGTCATTCCGGTCCGTGTCGAGATAGACGGCAAAGACGCCGTCCTCAACCATCGGACTGTCGCCGAAGTTCACCCGCCAGAGGAAATACTTGCCGGCAAGGTGCGCCAGGTGCACGTCGTAGATATCCATCCCCGGCTCGTAGGTTTTCCTTCGGGTGAACATCTCGTTCTCCCGCCCGTCGACGAGGATCAGGGTCGTGTCAGGCAACTTCGCCTGCGCTTTCGCCAGCAACGACGACGCCGTCTCGGCGTCAGGTTGGCCGAACGCCTGCAGAGCACCCATGCACAACCACGCCAGCAACCACACGGATCTGTTCGTCGCGGTCATGTTCGTTGTCTCCCTGGGCTGGTGGCAACACGAAGAACGCATGCTTCAGTACAGCGAGTGCGGACGATGCGCTGCGCCCCCCCCCCCGGCAAGCCGTCGCCACTGCGAGCCCGGACGCCCGACGCTGTTAAGCTAGCAGTGCTTGGGACGTATTACCAACCACAAGGTTGTCTTTTGGCAATGCGTCAGCGCCCCCCGGGCGGCATACCGCCCGATCATGTGTGGGCGTTACTCCCTATTCGTTCGGGGCGTTCTGGCAAAGTGGCGGGACCGGCTCGGTCCCGCAGCCGCCGGAGCGAGCCGCTCCGGCCAGGCCCGGCAGCCGGGCCTGGCCGGGCGGGAAGGCACACAATTCCCCCATCCCTTGCGCTCCCACCCCATCCGGACTATCTTCCTCCTCGTGACCCGGGGAAAGCAATTTCCTATCAGTTAAGTTCCATGAGTCCGGTGCCAGCTTCAGGATGGTAGGGTTTTACCCCATAACACGCGGGCCAGCCACGGCCTATGGTGTTTTCAATGAAAAATGGTGCAATCACAAACTTAATGCCAGAACAAAGGAGAACGAGGCCGGCGCGCGCCGGGGAATCCACGCCCACCATGCCTGAAATGCCTCCCAGGACGGTGCCGGTCACCGGCGTTGTCGACGGTGCCGACTCTCGCTTTACGTTCATCGAGCTCCTCATCGTGATCGGTATTATCAGCTTGCTCATGTCGATGCTGTTACCTGTACTGGCGCAGGCGCGCCAGTGGGCACAGATTGTCCGAGCCAAGGTTGAGATTCGCGGCGTTCTACAGGCCATAGAAATGTACAAGATGGAGAACAGCGATGCCCCCCCGCTTTACATGGCCCAAATATTGGTCCCGGCGCCGGTGGATCCGTGGGATATGTGTTACGTCTACAACCATTTCGATGTTATCCCTCCCGGTAAGCGACGCAAAGACCACAACTTGGTTCCGATCAACACGGTCTTTGACCTCTACAGCTCGGGGCCCGACCGCAGGAGCGCCCCGCCACTCGTTGCCGGGCCGAGCAGAGACGATATCGTGGTTGCCGATGATGGGGCGTTCATCGGTATCGCCGAAGACTATTGACCATGACCACGCAGTTCTGGAAAAATCCTCTGCAGATCAGGATCGCACAGCGCATGTTCCGGCTGTTTTTGCTGTGCGCCGTGCTGCCGATTGTGATCATTGCTCTGGTGGCAGACCGTCATGTGGCAGGCTATCTGGAATCGAAGATCGAGCGCGACCTCCGCCGTTCGGGGCGCGTCTTTGCCGCCAGCTTGGCGGACCTGCTGCTTCTGTATGAGACCGGCCTTCGCCAGTTTTCGGCCGATGATCCCGAGGCTGTGGAGGCTCGACTTACCGGGGGGACAGGGCTCAGCGGCGGCAGCACGATAGCCGACCTGGACCTGTTCCGCGGCTTGGGAATGGTGCATCAAGGAGAAGTGTGCTCCGTCGGGGAATCCGTCGACCTATCGGAGTTGACGCCGGGCGACTACGCGTTCGTCGGTGCCGGACACACCTTGCTGAAAGCGATGGGGCGCCAGAGTGGCGGTCTGCGTCTGGTGATGTTTCAGCAGTCGGGCGACGCGTTGTTCTACGGTTTGCTTTCGGTTGAGCGTATTCAGAGCCGTTTAGATGAGGAGGGTTCCTGGGGGCAGGTGGGCATGGCTGTGTATACGGACGACCGTCAGCTCGTCTTCCGTACGCCGGGGCAAGCACTGCCGCCGGCCCCGTTCTTGAAGAGGAACACCTTGGGGAGGTTCGATGTGGAATGCGAACTCGCGGGCCAGGCCTACATAGGAGTCATCTCGTCACTGTTCCTGAAAGCGCGGTTTGGCACCGCGAACTGGCTCGTCTTACTGATCGAGCCTAGGGAAGCCGCCTACCTCCCGGTGGTTCATTTCCGAAAAACGTTCGTGATCTTGATGCTGCTTACCATAGCCACCGTTTCCCTGTTTGCGATTGTGCGAATCAGGAGTCAAACCGGGCACATCAAGGCTCTATGTGACGCGGCCGGACGCATTGCGGACCGCGATTTCGGACACCGCATCGACATTCGCAGCGGGGATGAATTCGAGAGCCTTGCCAACGCTTTCAACGGCATGAGCGAGTCGCTCCACAAATACCAAGTTGACTTGAGCGAGAAGGCCAATGCACTTCGGGAAAGCGAGCAACGCTATCGCGCGCTCCTCAACCTGGGGCCCGATGGGATTGTCCTGCTGTGCGACGGTCGTTGCGTGTTTGTCAACTCAGTGTTCACCGACATGTTCGGATACAGCCAGGACGATTTCGACAAAGGCCTGACTTTCGTCGACCTGCTCGAGGATCGGGCGAAGATTCTACTCCAAAGCGAGGAGAACGGTGGGAAGCGCTCGGCCAAACAAAGCTGTGTGACCGGCATGCCCGCCAAGGACGGCTCAAGCGTGCCGGTCGATATCTCAATGCTGTCCACGCAGCACGACGGCCGGCCCGCCTGGTTGGTGAGCGTACGAGACATTACCGAACGCAAACGTGCTGAAGAAGAACGGCGGGAAATGGAAGAGCAACTGCGTCACGCCGAAAAGCTCGGACTCGTCGGCCAGTTTGCCGGACGGGTCGCGCATGATTTCAACAACCAGCTCACGAGCATCATGGGCTTTGCGAGCCTGCTCGCCAGCGAGCTCGAGGACGAGAAACATCGTGGCCGTGCGGCCTTGATCGTCGAGGCATCAAAGCGAAGCCGTGCCTTGACTTCGCAACTCCTGGCCTTCTCAAGGAAGGCCAAGTACCAGTCTGTTCCGGTAAACGTACACGAGTTGATCACCGAAGTCGTGTCTCTTTTTGCGCCCGGTCTTCCGCCGAACGTCCGGATCAGACAGTGCCTGAACGCCGATCCGCCTACGACTAAAGGCGACCCGACTCACCTCCATGGCGCGCTGCTTAACCTCGCGGTCAACGCACGGGACGCCATGCGCGACGGCGGCGAGATCGTCTTCGCTACCGATATTGTCAGACTGGACGAAATCTTCTGCCGCAGGCACCCGGACACAACCGCGGGCGAGTACCTGCACGTCTCAGTTACGGATACGGGCAGCGGCATGGATATGGAAACGCAACGGCATATCTTCGAGCCCTTCTTCACAACCAAGGAAGAAGGGAAGGGCACCGGCCTGGGGTTGGCCAGCGTCTACGGTACGGTCAAAAGCCATGGCGGGGCAGTTGATTTTCACAGTGAAGTCGGACATGGAACCACATTCAACATTTACCTGCCGATAGCAGGCGACAAGAAGACCGGGGGGCCGCGCACGGCCGCAAAGGCCACACACTCAACCAAAACGGCACGCATTCTGGTTGTCGACGATGACGAGACTATCCGGGCCCTCGCTACCGAGATGCTCGCCGACTTCGGCTATAAAGTGACAACTTCCCAGGACGGAATGGTAGCGGTCGAGTATTACCGCGAAATGTGGCAGAACATCGGCCTGGTGGTCCTTGACATGGACATGCCTCGAATGGGCGGCGCAGACGCGTTCGCCGCCATGCAGGAGATCAACCCGGAAGTCAAAGCAATCCTGATGTCCGGCCACGGCGTCGGCGAGCAGGTCCAGCGAACCCTTGCCCGTGGCGCTCTCGCTTTCGTCCCCAAACCTTTCCTGAAGGCCGAACTTTCCAGCACAATCGCGGCAGCACTGGGGTAGACGCATCGGTGTCCGGGTTTGGTGGTCAGAGGTAGCCCTGGAACGCCGCGGTGAAGACCGCCAGGAGCGCGCCTATCGTGCTGGGAGGCAGAGGGACGCCCTTTCTTTGACGCTGAGGCCGTGACGCTGCAGGCGGAGGCGACGGAACGCCCGGCGCGCGTGGCGTTCATCTCGATGTAGCAGAGGCACTCCCATAGGCCGGCAGCCCGTTCGATGGGGACGCTCTTGAACCGGTCCGCCCAAAGCGTTCCACGGCGCCGCCGGGCGCGGGTCCGGTTGAACCACGGCGTGAAGCGCTGTTCGACCCAACCGACGAAGCACCCGATGTCGCGCACGGCTTGGGCAACAGTGACACAGCGCCTGTCGTCAGCGGTCAGCACGGGCTTGCTGCCGTTGTGAGGGGAGGGGACGGGCTCCCTATGGCATCATTGGCGAGTATTGTCCGGGTGCAACATAGTCAACCCGGTGCCTTGCCCACCCAGTGTGGACGACGGCGGCTCTTGCCTTCCGCCGAGGCGTGGCGGGTATTGTCCAGCGGCGCCACAGAGAGCCCGAGCGTCTCCCCGAGCGTCCCTGCTGGCCACTGTGGCCCGGCTCCGGGTCGCACGGGTCGCCTGCGGCCGCAGGCGCCGGGCGGGAAGGCACACAGTTCCCCGTCCCTTGCGCGCCCACCCCATCCGGACTATCTTCTGCCTCGTGACCCGGGAAAAGCAACTCACTATCAGTAAGCGTGAGAGGGGGTTTCCGAACATGAGCCGCTGGAGACTGCTGGCGTCGTACTGCGTTGCCGGCATTGGCATCGCGATGCTGTGGCAGGGGCCTGTGTCGGCTGCGGCCCAAGGGCCCAGCACCGCCACGAAGTTGGCCGACGGCGCGGTGGCTGTGGCCGCGTCGCTCCTCAACCAGGATGCCGCCGATGAACGCGGGACCAACCTGCTCAAGTTCGCCTTGACGGTCAGTCCCGGGCACCCAGATGCGCTTCTGCTTCAGGCCAAGCTTGAGCGGCGCCAGGAATTGCCCAAGACTGAATTGGCGGACCAGGGGAAAGGCTACCTCGACTACGTCCGGTCCGTCATCCGGAAGACGAACTCCGCCCCCCGGCAGCTCCTGCTCTGGAAGGTCATCGAACTGGTGGACCCGCAAGATGACGAAGCGCTCATGGCGCTGACCAAGGCGAAAAACAGCGGTACGGACGTTCGATTCGGGTCCCTGCTGGCCGCGCTGGGCGGCGAAGCGTTGCCCGTCATCGAAGTGAACGCCGACGCTGAGGCCAAGCCGGCCGTGACGGGCAAAGGCCAGACCGGGCCCGTCGCCTCGCTTGAGTTCAGCGACCTGCAAGGCGGCGTGGCCCGGGACAGCAGCGGCGCCGGGAACGATGCCGTGCTGCAGGAGTCGGGCGAGGCCTACGTGACCGACGCCGGTAACGGCAATCGCGCCCTGCGCCTGAATGGCGGGTTCCTCAGCATCAAGAGTGCGGAGTCTCTGCTGCTCGGACGCAGACCCCACACGCTCGCACTGTGGTGCAAGCCGGACACGGTCGACGCCCCGGGCCAGGGATTGCTTACGAAGTGGCGGGACGGGAATGACAAGGAATACGGGATCATGCTCACCGACGGCGGCCGCGTCGCCGCCTGCATCGAGAAGGAGGGAAGCAAGGACAGGGTCACGAGCGTTCTGACGCTCACGCCGGGCAAGTGGTACCACATTGCGGTCGCCTTCGACCCCAAGGGTGTTCAGGACAAGACTCAGCAGCCGCTGCGGATCTACATCAACGGCAAAGAGGCCGAGACGGAGGGGCACATCACCGGCCTCCCGGACGACAGCGACACGGAGATCCAGATCGGGCATTTCTACTCGACGGCTTACACCAAGTACTACTTCCGCGGCCTCATCGACGATGTCCGCATCTACCCGCGAACGCTGGGCCCCAAGGAAGTCCGGAGCCTGTGGGAGAAGCCGCCGGCCCGAGAGATGCGAACCGACAAGTAGCCGTCGGCAATGCCCGCGCTCTCAGGGACGGGCACTTTGTGTCGGCGTTGAACAATATCCGCCATGTCTCGGCAGCACTACGGGGTCTGCGTAAGTTAACCTATTGGGGATGAGTATGTTTGCGTTTGAGTATGTGCTTGTGACCTTCCTTAGATTGATTCCTATGAGCGCACAGGAACTATGGCGTCAGAATTATGGCTTCCGTAAGTTCTTCTAGGTAAGTAATATACGCTTCCATCGCCTGGGCGCCAGGCGCGATTCTCTGGGGATAGGCCTGATGGGGTGTCCTTTTTTGCCGTAAGCTGCCTAAATATATACTTGAATTACCTGCAAAATAGCACTATAGTACATATATAGGC
>MHBL01000475.1 GCA_001803235.1 Lentisphaerae bacterium RIFOXYA12_64_32 | reverse complement strand
TCCCTTTGGAATCCCGGGGAGTACCGCGTGCCCAGCGCCGCGCCGCGGCGATGGGCACGCGGTACTCCAGATGGATCGCCAGAGCGCATCCGTGGTGTGTGTGCCCACGGCGGATGGCGGAGCCTCACGGGCCGGGGTGCCGCGCCTGTTGAGTGTCCGCCGGGGCTCGGACGAAGTAGAGCATGGCTCCAGCCTTGCTCACTGGTCCGGGCGCTCTCTCGGCCAGTCGCCGGGCGAACGTGCCGGACTCGAACCGACAGGAGTGGATTACAGTGAAAAACCGCAGCCTTGCACTCGCCGCCGCGGGCGTGTCCTGCTGGCTGGCCGTGACTGGCGCGTTCGCCGTGGAACCCGAAGCGTACCGCGACGCCTGCACCGCGGCGCACGCGAACGCTGCCGACCCTGCGGCCTGGGTGGTGCATGATCTGCTCACCCTCGAGGCCGCAACGCCCGGGCTGCAGTGGGACGGCGCGGCGGGCGCCAGCCGCGTGCTCATGAGCGTTTTCACCAGCAGTTGGTACTACAATCGCGACGCCAAGGCGACCCCCACGCACCCGGACCTGTGGGCCACGGCCGGCACCGAACTCAGGGATTTCTACGCTCAGGACGGAGTCACGGCCGACAACATCGCGTTGCGGACCAAGCAGATCTGCGGCCTGCCGACCAGCAAGGCGTACGACGCGATTGTCGAACTCTACGTGCCGCTGGCCCAGATCTTCCGGCCGTGCCAGGACCCGGACATCACGAACCCGGACTCGTCCACGGCATTCCCCGAGGGCGTGTCCGCGGCCCACGTCACGTGGTTCAACAGCAATGCGGCCTGGTCCTACCAGCCCGAGAACCTGGACGGCAGCTACCCGTGGACGCAACTCGGCTACACGTACGACTGGGGCGCGGCCGGCACGGCGCTGGCGGACATCCGCGGGCTGTCGGAGTTCGTCATTGCCAAGGAGTACTCGAACCCGACGGTCCAGACCTATGCCGTGTACAGCCTGCAGTCGTACCTGTACACCGACCGCGCGGGGAACTTCACGATCACCGGCCCGTGCGACACGGTGTGGGCTGGGAGCACGTTCACACCGGTGGATCCCGAGACTGGTTACACCGTGACACTGGCACCCGGCGCGGTGATGAGCGGCGGCCAGGGCATCTACGCCTCGTCGGCAGGCGCTGTAATCATCAACGCGGGAACCATCACTGGCTCCACCGGCGCAAAATACGGCGTTCCGGGGACCGAAGGCATCAGTGTCCTGCTCGAGCACGGTGGAGTTGTCGAGAACGCTGGGACGATCACAGGGAATAGCATCGCCATCGAGGGCCGAGCTGATCCGCAAGGCGACCGAGAGGATGGGCCCACGTACGTGGTCAACGCCAATCCGGGGGTGCTGGCGGGCAGCGTCTGTGCCATTCGCACCGGCGCCGCGAATGACCATGTAACCAACGAACAGGGCCAAATCACAGGCAACATCGAGACAGGCAGCGGCGACGACATGGTCCAGATTCTTGGCGGCGCGGTCAACGGCGATATCGATGCAGGCGAGGGCGTTGACACGCTCCACATCAAGGGGTCCCCCGACGGCACCCCCTTTGTCTACAGCGGCCACGCCACCGGATTCGAGAGCGTCGGGTTCGACCACGGGACCATTGTCCTCAACGGCCAGGTGGACGGCACGGGGATCCGGCTGTTCGACACCGGTCGCCTGCAGGGCACCGGTCGAGTCGTCGGGACGCTGTCGAACTACGGTGTCCTGGCACCGGGCAACTCGATCGGCACGTTCACCGTCACCGGCGACTATGAGCAGAACGGCACGCTGGAGATCGAGACTGACGGGACCGCGAATGACGTTCTGGTCGTCAACGGTACAGTCCTGCTGGGTGAGGGGAGTGCGATCCAGGTGCTGCAGCTCCCCGGGCACCCGCTGCCGGACGGGTACAGCATGTCGGTGATCGACGCCACGGGCACAATCACAGACGAGGGCGTCGACCTGACGTCGAACTCACTCCTGCTGCACTTCACCGCCGAGGCATCCCGCGGGGACTTCGTGCTCGAGTGCTCGCGCGACTCCTACGGTTCGGTGGCTGCGACCGGCGACCAGGCTGAGGTCGCCAGGGCGCTAGACAGCGGTGTGGACGGGGCAACTGGCGATCTGGCCGAGGTGCTGACCGAGCTCGAAGCGTTGCCCTCGGTGCCCGCGGCGCAGGACGCGCTGCGACAGCTCGCACCCGATGCGTTCGAGGCCATGACCGTGGCGACACGGCGCGGTGCGGGCCTGTTTGCTGCCGCGTTCTTCGACCGTGCCTGCGCGGTTCAGGACCGGCGCTCGCCCGACGGACGCAGCGCGGGGCTGGACCCGGACGTTGTTTCGGCCGGCCCCCTGCTGGCGGACGCCGACCCCAACTCCCCGATGGTTGCGCAGGCGGTGGCCGCGGCCGGTGCGCAGAACGCCAGCACGTCCGCATTGCGCGGGTTCCTCTCGACGTACGGTGCGGTCGGCGATCAGGACACCGACGGGAACCTGCCCGGCCAGGACTACAGCACGGCAGGAACCCTGTTCGGCGTCGAGTTCGGCGCACCGGAAGGGTTCAGGCCGGGACTGACCGGGGGTTACTCCTACACCCATTCCTCCCTGGACCGGCACGCGGGCTCGGGCACCATCGACAGCATCCGGCTGGGGCCGTCCTTGGTGTTTGCCGAGGGACCGCTGCGCGCTGCGTCGTTCCTGACCTACGGCCACCACGACATCGACGTGGACCGGCATATCGCGTTCGGCGGGATCCGGCGCACGGGCGCACTGACACTGGACGTGCCGTTCTGAGGTGGCCACTCTCCTAGAGGCGCGCAAGGCCTCACAAGCGGCCGGCTTGCGGCGTCGCCCGACGATGCGATGAAGTCTCTCCTCCGCGTGTGGGTTGTTGCGGCGACACCAGGAAGACTTCACCACGGCGCGGAGACACGGAGCGCGAAGGAAGAGGAGATGTGCGGCAGTGAGACTGGCTGGCCGCCCGCCAGCCGCGGTTGCCAAACACCTGCCTTGCTCCATGCTCCGCGCTCACGTGTACGCGCCGCCCGCCTTGGTGCAGACGTGCTGCCATGGAAGCTTGCCGTCCGCATTGGTGACGATGTGATAGCGTTCGACGCCCTGCTCGGGGTGCGCGTAGGTCGGCGGCCAGACACTGCGGTTCCGCGTCGTGGTCACGAGCCACTCGAGCAGGTCGTGCTCCAGTTCCGCGATGACAGGGCGAGAGGCGTCATCGAAGTACAGGTTCTTCATTTCCCACGGGTCCTGTTCCAGGTCGTACAGTTCGCCGAACCCGTCGGGATACTCCTTGGCAAACATGCCGCGCGGATAGTACACCAGCCGGTGCTTGCCCTTGCGCACGCTCTTGCTCCAGGCGAACTCGGTGACGGCGATGCGGTGCAGTTCCTCGTGGCCGCCGTTCAGCAGTTTGGCGAGCGAGCCGCCATCGGACGTCTCGAGCCGCTCGAGTCCCGCCAGGTCGCAGAGGGTGTTCACGACATCGACCGACTCAACCAGTTCGGTGGCCACGTGCCCGGCCGAGAAGTGACCCTTCCACCGCCAGATGAATGGGATGTGCGTGATGGCATCGGCGCAGATGCCGGGGGCTTTCTCCATTATCCCGTGCTCGCACGCGTAATCGCCGTGGTCGGTCGAGTAGATGACAATGGTGTTCTCCGCCAAGCCCTTCTGCTCCAGGAACTCCAGGACCTGCCCGACCGCGTGATCAACCTGGCTCACCGCGCCCAGGTACCCGCGCAGCTTGCGCAACCGTGCCGCTTCGAAGGTCGCCGGCTCGAAGACTGCCCACGCCCCCTTGCGCCAGTGCTCGGCGTTGCGGATGACGTGCGGCGCCTTGCGACCCGCGGCCATGTCGTAGTCGGCGTTGGGCGGCAGCACGAGGCTTTCGGGCGGGTACATGGACCAGAACGGCTCGCTTGGCGCGGTGCACTGGTGCGGCCGCGGGAAACTGGCGAAGGCGAGGAACGGTTTGCCTTCCGTCACCGAACGCTCCATGAAGTCGATGGTGCTTTGGGCAATCCACCCCTCCTGTGACTCCTCGAAAGCGAGCGGCGACACACGGCTGTCCATGGTCTGACCACCGCGCTTCCCGAGCTCGCGGAGCGCGCCATGGTCCTCCAAATGCAGCTTGCCGCGCGACTCGAGGAACGCGGCATACGCCTTCGAGCGGCCACCAATGCTGCAGTCGCAGGTCTCGTGGAAATGATCGACAGCATCCTCGATCCAGTACTCGGGGCAGTGGATCTTGCCCACGGCACTGGTGCGGTAGCCCGCGGCGCGGAAGTGCCCGAAGATGCTGGGCAGCCCGCCGGGATTCGCTCCCGACAGCCCGTAGTAGCCGTGGTTGTGGCAGTACTGCCCGGACAGGAACGAGACGCGGCTCGGGGTGCAGATGGGGTTCTGTGTCACCGCGTTTTCGAATCGCACCCCGTCGTGCGCCAGGCGGTCGAGGTGCGGCGTGCGCACCGTGGGATGCCCTTTGTGCCCCAGCACCTTGGCGTTGTGCTGGTCGCTGAACAGGAATACGATGTTGGGTCGGCTCATGGGAGACTCCTCTGCGCCGGCGCCCGCCGGCCGTCGCGTTGTGATAACGGCGAGCGTCAGCAGGTTTCAGGTTGTGGGTTTCAGTGTCAGTGGATCCCGGGTCCGTCAGTCACCTCACTACAGAGCGTGCGTCGTCTCACCCGGACCGCCTGAAGGCGGGACTACGAACCCCCGACGGCATCAGGTTTGTAGTTCCGCGTTCACGGCGTGTCGATTTAGCCACCTCAGATGCGCAATCACGCCCAAAGTGGCCGGACCGGCTCGGTCCGGCATGCGGGAGCGAGCCCTTCGACAGGCTCAGCGTCTGCGACCGCTCCCGCCACTCTGGAAGGCCTGTTTCCTCACCAAATCGACACGCCCTTCACGCGGTCCGGGTGTCGCATTGTCGTCGCGGCCGGGCTCCCGCCACGGCGAACCCCGGACACGGAACCACGGGGTTCGCCCGCTGCCGTGGGTGCGGCCAGTGAGAGTTCGCGCGCGGCCGCCTTCACCGCGGCGCCGCAGGTCAGAACCGCTTTGTCCGGGATGGTCAGCGGGTTGCCGCCCAGCGCGACGGCGCCCACGACACGGCCGTGCTCCAGCACGGGCGCGGCCAGGCGCCGCACGTGCGGGAAGTGCTCCGCGTCGTCGTACGCGAAGCCGTGCTTCTCGTACCACGCCAGGCGGGCCTTGAGCCGGCGCCGGAACCGCGCGTGGTCGGTCATACAGGCGTCCGCCTCGCGCCGTCCGGCAGCATCGAGCGCGGCGTGGAAGACCCAGCCCCACGGCGCGTTGGACAAGTCGCGCGAAATGGAGCCGACCTCCTGCATGACGATCGAGGCGGGGTCCACGACCTTGTCGAGACTCTGGAGCTCCTGCCCGTTCCAGTAGAGCAGCAGCGCGGTGTTGCGCGTGCGCTGCGACAGAGATGCAAGCACCGGCTTCGACTGGGCGAGCAACCGCGCGAACGTCGGGGCCATGCCGCCGCTGAACCGCAGTTCGTTCCCTGCCCGGTACTTGCCGGCAGCGTCTCGGACCAGGTAACGGCCCTCCTCAAGGCTCTTCAGCAACCGCGTGACGCTGGACGGCGGAATGTGAGTCCGTTCAACGATCTCATTGTAGCCAAGCGGCCGTTCACTGGCGGCAACCTGCTTGAGGATCTCGAGTCCGCGCTTCAAAGCCGGGATCATGTTACACCTATATATGGCTGTTACCGCTCAGTTATGAATACACCCGGATAGGCCGCATGTCAAGTGGGTAAAGCGTCAGCGCCCCCCGGGCGGATGCGCCCGATCACGTGTGGGCGTGACTCACTGTTTGTCCGGGTCGTTCTGGCAACGTGGCGGGAGCGGCTC
>MHBL01000474.1 GCA_001803235.1 Lentisphaerae bacterium RIFOXYA12_64_32 | reverse complement strand
CGCGGGTGCCGGAGCGAGCCGCTCCGGCCACTCTGCCGCAGCCGGCGAGTAACATGGGAGCAAAGGGTGGAGCATAGACCCCTGCCACCTCGTGTGGCAGGTGAACGGGTTCATTGGGTTACTGCGCCGCACCGTGTCCCCTCTCTTCCCTTTCCCCCGTCCGCCGCCGGCGGACGGGGGAAAGGGAAGAGAGGGGGAGCGCCTACGTTTGGCGGGCGAACCCGATTCACCCGTGGCACAAGGCCACGGGGGTCTCACACATGGGCCAGCGCGCCGTCGTTCCCCCCGCCACTGACGCTTCACTCAAGTCAGCCGGCGGCGCGTTGACAAGTCTCGGGCCACACGTCATAGTCTGGGGTCGCGCACTCCGAGTCTGGGTCGGGCCCGGGGTGCAACTCTCCAAGTCAGCGGCAAGGAATAGCGCATGGCGGGTTCTCTTGAAGCTTGGATTGGCCGGACCCGGGAACGGCACACGCGCTGCCTGAATTGGCAGAGCGACGGTGCTGTCGCGCTGGCGCTCACGGTGCCGGTCCCGGACCCCGCGCCGCTCACCGAACGGTACACACGCCCCGAAGTCATCCTCGAGCACCAGAGCCATGTGGCGGAGACAATCGTGCAGGTGCGGTCCGACCAGCTGCCCTGCCTGCACCCGTGCTTCAACGCCGCGGTGCTGTTCTCGGGCCTCGGCGGCCGGGTCGAGTTGCATGGGCAGGACATCCATTACGTCCCGAACCGCCAGAGCTGGGTGTTCGACGCGCACCAGCCCGTGCCGCCACCCGACTCGGGCCTGTTCCCGAACGTGCTGGCGGCCATGGAACACCTTGCGAAGCACGCGCCGTCCTGGGCCGCGGTCACGACGCCGTACTTTCACACGCCGCTGAACACGGCGGCGCTCCTGCGCGATCCGGCGGCATTCTACCTCGACGTGCTCGACCAGCCGGACGAGATTCATCGCGTCCTGGCGACGGTGACGAAAACGTTCATCGAGTCGCAACGTCTGCTGCACGCGCGGCTCGGGCGCGGCGTGACGCCATCGGTGTCGCAAGAGGGAATCCACCTGGCGGACATGACCAAGTTCAGCGACGACTGCTGCGTCAACCTCGGCCCGGCGCACATCGAGGAGTTCGACGTGGCGTACACGCAGAAAATCGCGGCGGCGTTCGACATGGGCGTTGCCACTCACTACTGCGTGCTGCCTGACAAGGGCCAACTGGCCGAGCACTGCATCGAGCCCAACGCCGGTGCGGCGCATGTCCGCGTACTCTGCAATCAGTACACGCCCGAGTACTTCCTGCAGAACTACGAGCGCTTCGACCGCCGCCTGGCACTGGTGTCGCAGAGCGGCAGCGTGACGCGGTTCGGCGCCACACCCGCCGAGCGGGCGCAACGATTCAAGACCTGGGCGACCGAGTTCCTGACGCGGTTCGCCGGCCGCAGCGGGTTGATCATCCAGTGGTCCGTGCCGACCGTGGCCGAAGCACAGAAACTGTTCGGGATCTGGGAGTCGGTCAACCGCTGGTCAGCCCCGGCGGCGCAATAGAGAGGGTTCAGGGTGTCGGGTGTCGGGTCAAGGGCGCGGTTGACCGACCGACCGTTGTGCCAAGACCGCCTGAAGGCGGGACTACGAGCCCGGGACGGCGCCAGGTTTGTAGTTCCGCGTTCACGCGGTCCGGGCGCCGGGTCGCCTGCCCGGCCAGCATCCGACATTCTCCAGCCCTGCAGCCTAACAACCTACAGCCTAAACAACCCGACTTGAGGAACACACCATGCCTGCTGAACTGTTGTTGGCGAAGATCGCCCCCAAGACCCTGGCGCCGGTGGATTCGATTGGCGCGAAGTGGCTGCGGCTGCTGGACCGGCTCGACCTGGGCGCGGCGGTGAAGGGCAAGCGCACCGCCATCAAGATGCACCTGGGCGGCGGCGTGGGGTTCGGGACCGTGCATCCGTTCCTGGTGCGCAAGCTGGTTGAGAAGGTCAAGGCTGCCGGTGCGAAGCAGGTGTTTGTGACCGACGGGCCGGGCGATGTCGCGGTGGCGGTTGAGCGCGGCTACACCGCGGAAGTGCTCGGCTGCCCCGTGATCTCGGCGACCGGCGCGGACGACCGCTACTTCTACAAGCGCCCCATCGCCCCGCCCTTCAAGACGCTGAAGTCCGTGGACCTGGCCGGCGAGATCGTCGATGCCGAGGCGCTGATCGACCTGGCACACATCAAAGGGCACGGCGCCTGCGGGTTCGGCGGCGCCTCGAAAAACCTGTCCATGGGCTGCGTGACCACCCCGACGCGCCGGAACCTGCACGCGCTCGAAGGCGGCATGGAGTGGACCAAAGAGAAGTGCAGCCGCTGCCGCATCTGCATGGAGAACTGCCCGAACCACGCCATCCGCTTCTCGAACAAAGGCGAGTTCTCCGTGTTCTATCACAACTGCAAGTTCTGCCAGCACTGCGTGCTGATCTGCCCGAAGAAGGCGATCAAGATGATCGGCGGCGCGTACAAGGATTTCCAGCACGGCATGGCCTTGACCACGTCGCAGGTCCTGAAGTGTTTCAAGCCCGAGAATGTGGTGTTCATCAACGTGCTGACGAACATCACCATCTACTGCGACTGCTGGGGGATGAGCGGCCAGTCACTGGTGCCGGACATCGGCTTCCTGGCCGGGCGCGACATCGTCGCCATCGAGACCGCGTCGCTGGACCTGATCCGCACCAAGGACCTGATCCCCGGCACGCTCCCGCCCGGCATGAAGCTCGGGAAGAAAGGCCACCTGTTCGAGCGCCTGCACTCGAAAGACCCGTACGTGGTCGTCGACGACCTCGCCAAACTCGGCCACGGCGCGAAGGACTACACGCTGACGGAAGTGGAGTGAGGCTTCAGGCCACGTGCCCCCCCCCAAGCGTTGCTCAGACCAGGAGGATTTGTGCCATGAGATCCGCCCTTGCAGCAGTGTGCCTCGGACTTGCCGCGGTGGCCAATGCCGGCGCACAGGAGATTCCGGCGCTGAGCGGCTGGTCGATGACCGCGCCGACGCCCGGGACGCACCGTCTCGTGGTGGACCTTGCCGCGCCACACGGCGGCACGGGTTGTGGGAAAATCGTCGGGATCGCTTCGGAGAACAATGCCCGAGCTTGTTTCACCCAGGAGTTTCATGACAAGACGGCCCTCCCGACGGAGAAGGCCTACCGTTTCTCGGTCGCTTACCAGACCGATACGCCGTTCGAGGGGCATGGGCTTGTCCTGGTGGACAGTTATACCCCGGCTGGCGAGAAGGGCCGCAAGGAGCTCCTGTCGCAGAAACTCGGGTCGGCGCCGGAGTGGCAGGCTGTCAGCGGGGAGTTCACGGTGCCGCGCGACGTGGTTCGCGTCCGCGTCTTGCTCTACCTGTACGGCAAGGGCACCATCCGCTTCGATGACGCCTTCCTCGGCGAACCGCAGGCAGGGGCGCTGAACCTGCTAAAGAACCCCGAGTTCGAACCGCCGGACGCGAGCGTCTTTGACCTGGCGCCGGAACGGGGCACCGGGCAGGTGAAACTGGTCGCGGATTTCGAAAATGCGACCTTGGGCAAGGTCAAGGAGATCGGGCCGGACGAGTTCTACGCCTACGCCTTTGCCGAGGGCAAGCCGCGGTCGGATTTCATGTGGTTCCACTTCCGCGTCGAGGGCTGCGAAGGCCGCGAAGTCACCTTCCACATCAACCCGGGCCCGTTCTCCAGGGACAACACGGGCGGCAACGGCACTCGTTCACCCGTGATGAGCTACGACCGGGAGCACTGGATCGGCATCGACGACAAGTCCTGGAACGAAGATGGGTCGGCGCTGACGTTCAAGCAGCGGTTCACGCAATCCCCCGCCTGGATTGCCTCGTTCTACCCCTTCACGGCGGATCACGTCTCGCGGTTTATCGAGCAGAACCAGGCCAGCCCCTTCTTCAAGGCCAGTGTCTTCGGCAAATCGCGCCAGGGGCGCGAGATGCGGATGTACACCATCACGGACGCAACCGTTCCCGAGGTGGAGAAGCGGATCGTGCTGTTCACCACGCTGCAACACGACCTGGAGACCACCGGGGCCATGGCCCAGGAGGGCATCGCCCGGTTCCTCCTCTCGTCCGATCCGGCCGCTGACCGGCTTCGCCGCGGGTTCGTGTTCCACATCGTGCCAATGATGGATCCGGACGGCATTGCGCAGGGCAACACGTACTGCCCGGCCGGCAACATGAACCGTCAGTGGGGTCTGGGCACGGCACCTGAAACCACGTGCCTGGAGCAGTTCGTCAAGGACCTCGCGGCCCGTGACCGCAAGGTCGACCTGTTCATGGATTTCCACGGCTGGTGTACGCCGGACCACACCACGGTGTTCATGACGTTCGGCAAGGAGATCACCGATGCCGCGACAGAGGCGGAGGCTGTCCGCTTGGTTGACACGATCAAGCCCCGCCTCACCGGCAAGGTCTCAACCACTGTGTGGCGGAAGATGGCCGAGTATGTGACCTTCGGCGACACGGACGTGCGCCGGCTCGCCCCGGGCTGGATGAGATTCGAGGCCGGGACCCGTTTGGCGTACTCGATCGAGATCTTCGGTGAAGGCTCGTGCACCCAGGAGGCATACCTCCAGTGGGGGCAGGCCTTCATCGAAGGCATTGCCGAGTTCTATAGTCCGGCGAAGTGACCGGGGATGCGGCGTTCAGGCCGAACAGTGTTGTGCGACAGCACGGGGAGGTGCGTCCAGGATGGCCGTCCAGAACCCATCGCCGCTGCCGCTGCGTGTGGTGCTGCTCTACTCGGCCGGGCACTTGGGCAGCGCCACGATCATGAACCGGCTCATGGGGCTGAGCGGGATCGAGATCGTCGGGTTGGTCCGGTCGCAGCCGTTGCGCTTCACGCGGCAGGGCACGCGGCAGATCAAGAAGCATCTGCACAAGGTCGGATGGCGGTTCGGCTGGCTCCTGTTCTGGCAGCGTTGCGTCCAAGGTGTGGGTTTCCTGCTCGGGCGGTTCCTGCCCGGCGTGCGCGGGCAACTGCAGTCGGGCGTGGCGCTGGCCCGCCAGAAGGGCATCCCGGTGTTCGCGTGCGCCGATGTGAACGCGCCGCGCTGCCGTGCGTTCATCGCCGATTGCGCGCCAGACCTGCTCATCTCGGCGTACTTCAGCCAGATCCTGAAGAAGGAGGTCATCGGACTCGCCAGGTGCGGCGTGCTGAACGTGCACCCCGGCTGGCTGCCCGCCTACCGCGGCGCCATGTGCTACTTCTGGGTGCTGAAGAACGGCGAGGACCGCGGCGGTGTGAGCGTGCACTGGATCGACGAAGGGGTTGACACCGGTGCGGTCGTGGCACGGCGCGCGTTCCGGCTCAAGCCCGGCTGGACGCAGCAGCGGGTGTTGGTCCACACGGCGGTGGTGGGCGCCTGTCTGCTGCGGCGCGTGATCCGGACCCTCCAGCGCGGCGAACCGCCGGTCACGTTCAAGCCGCCGGAGTGCGATGCACGTTACTACCCTATGCCAGGCCAGAGCGAGTTCGAGGAGTACTTTGCGGAGCGGCGCTTCTTCCGGATCCGGGACGTCCTGGGCTATCTCTGGCGCCCCGCCGCCAAGCGGAAGGCGTGAGCCGAACCGGGTGGCGAGATGGGCCTGGCGTGTGCCGTGGCGGCGCAGAAGCTGTGGTCCGAAGTCAGCCGCGCCAACGCCGGGGACGGTTGGTGGGGACGGCTCTCGCCCGCGGAACAGAAAGCCACGCCGCTCTGCCCACCCATCCACGTGGTGACCACCGTCGAGGGCACGCAGGGCTTGCCCGAACCGGTCGGGGGCGATCACGCCGGGTACTGGGAGACGTGCAACATCTACGGCTTCCGCCCGCAACTCGTGGCCCCCGGCGAACTGACGCGCGCACCACGGCCGTGGTACACACTCAACAAGCAACCGCGGGTCGAGGACGCCACGCCGCGCGCCGGGGCCAAGGTTGTTGCCCACATGGTCGAGGGCTTCGTCCGCCTGGTCTGCGCCCGGACCGGACGGCCGCCGCCGAAACGCCGGCCGAACAGTGCACCATGAAGCGCATGAAGAACGTGAAGAACGCAGGGGCAGCCGCGCTGAACTCGCCCTTGTTCCTTCATGCTCTTCATGTTCTTCATGGTGGTGTTGCTGTAACTCACTCGCCGTGGCGCAGTTCGCAATCTGCATTTGGCGTGGTACAGTACAGGGCATAGTTAGAGACACGAGCCATTGCGTAGTCGACAATTGCCGAAGCTTGCCGCGCTCTGCGCGCAGCCCACAGCCATTTTCGAGCCCAAATCCCTGACGTTGCCTGTGTTGACAGGCCGCGAACGATTCGCGGTCAGGGAGCTGCCGATCTCCCGCCACTTCGGGAAATCCGCTGCCCTTCTTGGCAGCATGTAGCCGTCACTGGCCGCTGTCCGGGTGTTCGAGGTCCGGTTTACCCCGGGTCTTGGGATCATGGATAGTGTTGCTGTCTCACCGCCCCATGACTGCCAGTGCTGGCGGCCCTTCTTTTTCTTCTTTGGCAGAGCACGTGCGCCTGACTCGGCGCACAAGGAGATTTCATGAGTTTTGCAACGTTCCCACTCGATCCGCGCCTGCACGCCAACGTGGCGGCCATGGGTTACCAGGAACCGACCCCGATCCAGGCGCAGGCCATCCCGCTGGTACTGGAAGGCCGCGACGTCCTCGGCCTGGCGCAGACCGGCACCGGCAAGACAGCCGCGTTCGCGCTGCCCATTCTGCACCGGCTGCAGGCAGGCCAGCACGGCCGTCTGCGCGCCCTGGTCGTCGTGCCGACACGTGAACTGGCCGAGCAGGTGCACACCGCCTTTGGCGAGCTGGGTCGCCAGATGGGGCTGCGCAGCGTTGCCATCTACGGCGGCGTCGGCATTGTGCCCCAGGTGCAGCGCTTGCGCCAGGGCGCCGAGATTGCGGTCGCCTGCCCGGGCCGGCTGCTGGACCATATCCGTCGGCGCACCGCCGACCTGACGCATGTCGAGGTCCTGGTGCTCGATGAGGCGGACCGCATGTTCGACATGGGCTTCCTCCCCGACATCCGCGAGATCCTCAGCCGCCTGCCGAAACAGCGCCAGACGCTGCTGTTCTCCGCCACCATGCCCGACGACATCCGCGGCCTGGCCGCGGAAGTCTTGCGCCAACCCGCCACCGTCCGGATCGGCAATGGCACTCCGGTCGACACGGTCTCGCATGCCCTCTACCCGGTCCCGCAGCACCTGAAGGCCAAGCTGCTTCTCGAACTGCTGAAGCACACCGACACGGACTCGGTCCTCATCTTTGCCCGTACCAAGCACCGGACCCGGCGCCTCGCCGAGCAACTGCAGAGCGCGGGGTGCAAAGTGGCGTCCATCCAGGGCAATCTGTCGCAGAACCGCCGCCGCGAGGCCATGGACGGATTCCGCGACGGCCGGCACCAGATCCTGGTGGCTACGGACATTGCCGCGCGCGGGATCGACGTGTCGACCATCTCACACGTGATCAACTTTGACATGCCCGACACGGTGGATGCCTACACGCACCGCATCGGCCGCACCGGGCGGGCCGCGAAGACAGGTGACGCGTTCACGCTCATGACGCGCGAAGACGAGGACACGGTGCGCCAGATCGAGCGTGTCCTCGGCGCCCGGATCGAGCGCCGCACCATTGAGGGGTTCGACTACTCCGCCGCCGCGCCGCCGCGCCATGCGGACTCGGCCCAGCCGCCGCGCAGCCCACGCCCACAGCGCCAGGCCTCCAGCACGCCCAGCCCGTCACGCGGATATCCGCCGCGCGATGCCGCACGGAGTGGCGGCGGCCACGGCAGGCCGCAGCACGGCAAACGCTGGGGCGGACAGGGACAAGGGCAAGGGCAAGGGCAAGGGCAAAGACAAGGGGGGAGCGGCCGCGGTCACGCGCATCCGGCCGGTGGTCGCCCACCGGCGACCACGGGCAGCCGCTACCCGCGCCAGGACCGACCGTCGCTATCCGGCGGCACGTACGTTCCGCAGGCCGAACGCCCCGTCGTGTTGAGCAGCCACACCGAGCGGCCACCGGCCGCGCGCCAGCCGCCGCGCCGTGACCAACGTGGCGGTGGCGGTGCAGTCCGAAAATTCGCGAGTGCCGTGAAACGGTTCTTCCCAAGTCGCCAGGGCCGGTAGAGAACCGCATCGACCCGACGACGAACGGGAGGGACGCGGAACTGAGCGTCCCTCTTCCGGGGGGACAACCATGTCCCCCGCCCCTCGCCTGACCGAGGGCCGGTGCTATCCTCGACCACGGCAGGAAGATAGTGGCGCTGCGATGAGAGCGCAACACTCACGCACTACCGTCCACACCGCCGTTCCATTGCCCCGGCGCCGACCGTGGTGTACAATAGGCACCGTAAAACCTTCCCAGTGCCGGAGGATGCTGCCCATATGCGCGACTGCGATCCTAAACTCGAGAAAGAGTTCTTCGACATTTTCGCGGACTACTTCGACCTGGAGAAAACGCCCGGGCTGAAGTACAGTTCCGCGGATTTCTCGCTGGCGCGGGTGACGCCGCTGGCGGATCTCGCCGACCGCCCCGAGCGGCACCTGCGCATCCTGCACGTCGCCGGCACCAAGGGCAAGGGCTCAACCTGCATGCTGCTGACCGCGCTGCTGGTCTCGGCCGGGCACCGTTGCGGCACATTCCTCAGCCCGCACCTGGCCACCGTGCGCGAGCGTTTCCAGATCGACAACCGCCTGGTGTCTTACGCGACGCTGCTGCAACACTCGCGCGAGTTCGAAGTCCGACTCCGGCAGCGCAGCCTCAAACCGACCCTGTTCGAGCTCATGACGGTGCTGGCTCTGCGCCTGTTCGTGGCCGAACGTTGCGAGTTCGCCGTGCTCGAGACCGGGATCGGCGGCCTGCTCGATGCCACCAACTACGTGCCGACGCCCGAGTGTTGCATCATCACCCCGGTCAGTTTCGACCACATGCAGCTCTTGGGAAACACCATTGCAGAGATCGCAGAACAGAAGGCGGGCATCATCAAACGTGGCGTCCCGGTCGTCTGCAGCCCACAACCATTCCCTGAAGCGGAAGACGTGATCCGACGCCGTGCCGCGGCCGTCGGTGCGGAGTTCGCAACTCCGCGGAGCGACCTTGGCGAGTGGCAGTTCCCCGATCTGCCCCCGTTCCAGGTCGACAACTTCCGCAGCGTGCTGCGCGCCTGCGACCTGCTCGGAATCCGTCCACGACGCGATCGCTTCGTCCTGCCCGAACTGCGCGCCCGCTGCGAGTGCATCCGGCGCGACCCGCTCGTCGTCATCGATGCCGCGCACAATGCGGACTCCGCACAGAAACTGGTCGCGGCGTTGCGGCAACTCCACCCCACAACGCGATTCACCGTTGTGCTGGGTGTGGTCAAGGACAAAGACGTCGCCGGCATCTTCAGTGCCCTGGCACCGTTTGCAGCGCAGTTCATTCTGACCCATCCGAGCTCGCCGCACAAAGGCTCCGAGCTCGAGGCGCTTGTACGCCTGGCCGAACCGTCCGGGGTCCCGTTCACTGTCGTGCCACAGATTACTTCCCCCGCCCAACTTCCCGCCGGACGTCCCCTGCTCTTCACCGGCTCGTTCTTCACCGCCCTGATCGGGGAAACCCTATTCGGCGCAAGCTGAATTCCGCGCCCCTCCCCCCGTTGGGGATATGCTACGCCCGCGAAACGCGGGCGCTCCAGGAATCCATATCTGAACACCGACGGACGGCGCGCTTGCGCGCCTAACAGCCTAAACAACCTTCTTCACCAGCGGTTCCATAACAGCGCGGTCGAAGTTCTCCGCCATGACTTCGATGCCATCGGCGTTCGGGTGGCACTGGTCGGCGGTGTAGCGAGCAATGAGTTCTTCACTGAACACATCCAGGCCGTTGAAACAGTACAGGTTGGTGTCGCCATCCTGGACCATCCGCCGATGCGCGTCCTGGATCGCCTCGCGCATTTGGCGGATCGTGTATCCGACGGCGTCCGGTTTCGTCTCGTTGGGCGGGTAGCCGATGGGAGAGACCAGGCCGATCGGCGTCCTTGGGTGCTTCTCGCGGATGATCTGGACCAGCCCGATGACGGCAGCGGGGAAGGTCCGCGCGTTAAGCGCACCGCCAATGCAATTGATGCCGAGCTTGAGCGTAATCAGGTCCGCGGGCCGGTCGCGGATGACCAGCGCCACCATGGGATCGAGACAGCACTGCCCGCCGAAGCCGAGGCAGGTCAGGTTCAGACCACGCCGCCGCGCCACAATCGCCGGCCAGATGCGCGCCGGGCTGTGCGCCCGGACGCAGTGCGTCAACGAACTGCCGTAGGTGACCCATTTCGGGCGTGGGTCCGGGACCTGCCGGCACGCAGTGCCGTCGTCCACGCGCAGGTCGCGGATGGCGATCGATGTGTCCTGGGGCAACCACAGTTCCAGCGCTTTCTCGCCCTGCGGCAGGCCTGAGAACTCCGCCTCCTCGCCACCGGGCTTGACGTCGGCACTGACCAGCAGGTCGCCGTTCAGGGTGAGGTCAATGCGGAACGTGTCCCGGGGGCACACCGGGTTGACCGCGCCGGGCAGTGGCAGGAACCGCAGCACGAGCCGCGTGCTGTCGGTGGCAAAGCGCAGGCGCGCACCACTGGCCATCTCCGCGCGGCTGAGGAGGTCCTCGTTGGGCGACGGAAACAGGTTCCGCCGGTCGTGCGGCAGTCGCCACGGCTTCAGCCACCCGTCGCACAGTTCGACGGAAATGGCGCCCTGGAACCAATCCGCGGCCAGAGGGACAGGCTGCATTTCGACACCTCCTTGTCATCGCAATTCCGACATCGAATCAATCCGGTTACCGTACATGGTCCCGGCGGGGAAGGCGAGTTGAAACCGCCGCTGCCGCCAGTAGATTCGTTACCCCGGCGTGGGCCTATCCCGCCCATGCCACAGACGCAAGGAGATGACGTGCGATGCGCGTGAGTAAGCTTGATAGCCTGAGACGGGCCGTGCGCAGCTTGGACAAGGTGGCGGTCGCCTTTTCCGGCGGCGCAGACTCGACCTTCCTGCTGGCCGTGTGTGCCGATGTTCTCGGCGCCGAGAACGTCCTTGCGGTGACCGCCGTGTCGGCGACGTACCCGGCCGAGGAGCGGGACTGGGCCGAGCGGTTCGGGCGGGAACTGGGTGTGCGCCATATCCTGCTCGACACGGACGAGTTCGCCGACGAGCAGTTCCTCGCCAACCCACCCGAACGCTGCTACTTCTGCAAGAAGGACTTCTACGGCAAGCTGGTGCAGCGTGTCCGGGACGAAGGGCTGACGCATATCGTCGACGGCTCCAACCTCGACGACCAAGGCGATTACCGGCCAGGCATGAAAGCGAAGAACGAGTTTGGCGTCAAGAGCCCGCTCGCCGAAGCGGGGCTGACCAAGGCGGAGATTCGGCGACACTCGAAGCGGTTGGGCCTGCCGACCTGGAACAAGCCGGCGAACCCGTGCCTGGCCAGCCGCTTCCCGTACGGTGAACGCATCACGGCCGACGGGGTCCGGATGGTCGGCGCCGCCGAACGGTTCCTGCGCGAGCTGGGTTTCCCGCTCGTGCGCGTACGGCACCACGGAAAACTCGCGCGCATCGAGGTCGATCCGAAGAAGGTCCGGCGCCTGATGGCGCCGGAGGTCCGGGCGAAGGTCAACGCGCACCTGCGGCAGCTTGGCTACACTTGGGTGAGCGTCGACCTGACAGGCTACCGCATGGGCAGCCTCAACGAAGCCCTGCCGCGCTGAAGACCGGGGGCCCTGCCCCCAGGCCCCCGCCAAAGGGGACCAGTCCCCTCTGGACACCCCATGGGACTTTGCCCAGCCGCGCATCGGCTTCACCGATGCGCGGCTGGGCAAAGTCCATCGGGATTCCAAAGGGACGAGTCCCTTTGGCGGGGCCTGGGGTGGAACCCCAGATTGCAGGGATCATGGCAACTCGACAGACAATCCTGGTTGGGCTCAGCGGCGGGGTTGACTCGTCGGTGGCGGCATTGCTCCTGAAGCAACAGGGGCACGAGGTCATTGGCGTGACCATGCGCATCTACTCGGATGCGATCCCGATCAAGTCCCGGTGCAGCGCCTGTTACGGGCCAGACGAGGACGACGTGGCGCAGGCACAAGAGGTCTGCGAGACGCTGGGGATCCCGCACCACACCGTCGACCTGCGGCAGGAGTACAAGGATACGGTGCTGGGGTATTTCCGCGACGAGTACCTGGCCGGCCGGACCCCGAACCCCTGCGTGCGCTGCAATCACCGGATCAAGTTCGGCGTCCTCCTGCAGCGCGCCGAGGAATCCGGCGTCCGGTTTGACCGGTTCGCCACCGGTCACTACGCGCGGCTGGCGCAGGACGCCACGAGCGGCCGGCACCTGCTGCAGTGCGCGGTAGACAAACGTCGCGACCAAGCGTACTTCCTGTGCATGCTGACCCAGGTCCAGCTCGGGCGATTGCTCTTCCCGTTGGGCGAGCTGACCAAGGACCGGGTGCGCGAGCTGGCGCGCGAGCATGGGCTGACCACGCACAGCCGTCCGGACAGTCAGGACTTCGTCGCCGGCGACTACACGCCGCTGCTGGGTGTGGAGGAGCAGCCGGGGCCAATCCGAAACACAAAGGGCGAAGTCATCGGCGAGCACCGGGGCGTCTGGTTGTACACGATCGGGCAGCGCCGGGGCATCGGCATCGCGCAACAGCCGCCGCTGTATGTGCTGCGCATCGACGCGGCCGCCAACACCATTGTGGTCGGGATGGAAGAGGAACTCTTCACGACGACCCTGACCGCGCGGGACATGAACTGGATTGGCGTGGAGACGCCGCGCTTCCCGTTCCAGGCCACAGCCAAGATTCGTTCGTTCCAGACGGCGGTGCCGTGCGCTGTCCGCAGCGGCGAGGCAGGGCGCGTCGTGGTCGAGTTCCCAGCCGCGCAGCGCGCGGTAACGCCCGGCCAGGTCCTGGTGCTCTATGACGGCGACACCGTGCTCGGCGGCGGCATCATTGAGTGAGGCGCCGGGGGGGGCACCAGGATCCTCTGCCTGAGGTGCCGCGTTGCATCGACGTGGGAGTCGGGAGTCGCTCCCTGGAGCGCCCGCGTCCTCGCGGGCGTAGCAGGTCGCTCCCCGCACGCACCCCGCCGGCGCGACTGAGACGCGCGACCCCGGGCGTTCGGGGCAACTGGCTCGCGGAGTGCCGCCACGCCACGGAAGGCAGCCCGCGAGACGCGGGCGCTCCAGGGTGCGGCGGGCGGGTTCTCCTGGCAGGCCCGACGGGCGTCGAACGCCAGCGATCGCGTGTCGCTCACCCGTCGCGGGCGTCGATCGGCAACTTCCCGTGGATCTTGCCATCCCTGATCAGGTACGCGAAACTGTAGTGATTGACCGTTGGGCAGACGTGTTGCGGGACCAGCAGCACCGGCTGGCCGAGCGCAGCCCGCATGTCCTGCGTGAGCGGCTCGCCCGTCTTCCGGTCCATTCCCAGCCAGGCAAAGGAGCCGTGCCGTTCGTACCCGGCGGAGAAGCGGTAGCCGGCGAGCGGAAGCACGTGCACCGGGCCGCAGTCGGTGGAGGCCCCGAACTTCACACCGCAATCGGTGGTCAAGATGTGCCGGCCACCGTTCGGGATCACGTCGATGATCCGGGTCGCCACGGCGGCGGCGTACTCGTAGCGGCCAGGCATGAGGTCGTTGTAGTTCGAGTCCCACAGCACACTGGTGCCGGGCGAGACCGTGTGGCGCCAGGTGTAGCCGCCTTTCCGATACGCCGCCAGATTGCTCTCGGCGCTGAGCGACGACGAGGTCACGACCTCGCGGATCTGGCAGGCGCTCGGCAGGTCGCGCAGGCTCGCATCGATGGTGCGCATCAGCGCCGTCGAGTAGTCGGCCACGGCCTGCGCGTTCGGGTGATGGATGTGCCCGTCGTACACGTGCAGGCCGACGATCTCCAGCCGCGGCAACGCGGCCACCTGGCAGGCGAGTTCCCGCAGGGGTGCACCGAACGCCACACCGGTGCGGCGCATGCCGGGATCCACATCCAGGTACACGTCGACCCGCGTATCCGCCTTGCCCGAGAGCTCGCGCGCGGCCTGCAGATTGTTGACGATCAACGAGAATCGTTTGCCGGGCAGGTCCTGGCGCAGCCGCAGAAAACCGTCGATCGACGGACCGAAGCACGGGAACGAAACAAGGATGTCCTCAATGGCGGTGTTCGCCGCCATGCAGCGCGCTTCCGCGATCCCGGACGCCTTGATGGCTCGCAAGCCGGCGTCGACGTAGTACTTCAGGATGGCCGAAGACTTGAACGTCTTGACCATGAGCCGCAGACCGGCGAACCCGTCGCTCATGCGGCGCAGGCGTTCGCGGTTGGCGAGCAGGGGCTTCTCGAACACGAGCAACCGGGGCGTCTCGATCTGCTCGAGTCCCTCGACCCGGTACGCAGCGGGATTGGCGATGGCAAATTCGGTGTTCATGGTTGGGGGGTATCCAGGGGTTTGGGCTGTAGGGGATTCGGCTGTAGGTGGAAAAAACGTCTTCTCCTGCCTAAACCCCTACAGCTTGAACCCCTAAGAGCCTGCAAGCACAGTTACCGCTTCTCCACCACGGCCTCAAACTGGATCTCGACCAGTGCGTTGGGTTCGGGCAGGGTCACTTTCAGGACCGTCGTGCGCGCCGGGTACTGCCCGACGCCGCGCCGTGCGAACTCCGCAATGTACGCGTCGTTGAACCGGCCAAACACCTTGGGGTAGTCCTCGCGCAAGAAGACCAACGCCCGCGTCAGGTCCAAGAGGGACATATCCCTGCCGATCCGGGCGGCGACAGACGTCATGAGCCGCTCGAGTTGATCGAAAATGTCCGCCACTTGGCGTTCGAGCGCGTCGGGCAGGTACGCACCGTTGTGCGGTTCGTACCCGGCCATGGCGTGCGTGGCCGGGTCGACCGCAGCCATGCCCGAGAACTGGACCGCGTAGCAACTGCCCATATCAACAATGACCGCGTCACTGAAGACGCCGGCGCCCATCAACCTGCCGTCCGTGAAGACTCGTGTGATCACGCCCATGGTCTGCCTCCCGCCTTACTCCTGGTTCGCACGCCTGCTTCATCTCCTGCTCCCGGCCACCAGGCCGCATCCTGAGGCCAACGTCAGAGCGGAAAGCAGATTGCGCGTCAGCCACTTCCAGACCGAACAAACCCCAATCTCCCTCAATGGACACCCGTTCCGGTGTCTGTCAAGGCGCCGGACAGTGATGCGTCAGCTAAGGGTGGAGCATAGACACCTGCCGCCTTGTGTGGCAGGTGAACGGGTTCATTGGCTACGACCCCGCACCTCGTCCCCTCTCTTCCCTTTCCCCCGTCCGCCGCCGGCGGACGGGGGAAAGGGAAGAGAGGGGGGACGCGCACGTTTGGCGGGCGAACCCGATTCACCCGTGGCACAGGGCCACGGGGGTCTCACGCATGGGCCAGCACGCAGTCGTTCCTCCCGCCACTGACGCATCACCCCGGACAGCCGTGACCTCCTTGACTACAGTGCCGCTGAGGACTAATGTTCTCTCGAGTTCTACCCATCGGCTGCTGGTGGGTTCCCGGCTCGGCCGAGGCGCTGCACCCGGACAATGGCGGGAACTGGGGCAATAGCAACCCGATCAACCTGGATCCTTTAGACTGAACGCCGGCGCCGTGGCTGAGTTTTTGCGTTCGTCGCCCGTACCCCGTCTTTCTCTGTCCGCCAGACACCTTTCAAACCAAACAACCCTTTCACCGTCACTGTTTCAGGACGAAGGACACCCCGCTATGCCATTTGAATCCGGAGGCCGTCCACCCACGCCGGGAAACGAGCCGACAAACTGGTTCGCGTTCGCGCAGAAGCGTCTGGTGTTCGAGGCCGGCGAGGACGGCGCGGCGGTCCCCGTCACCGCGAGCCTGGCCGAACGCGGCTTGACTCCGGACTGGGTCCACTTCATGGGCCGGCTCGACGGCGTCCCGTGCTACGCAGCCGACCTGGGCGAGGGCGCAACGCCGCCGCCGAGCATGACCGCATCCGGGGTGCGCGAGCTGTTCGGGCGGCTCCGGGACGACCTGTTCGCCCTGGCCGGGCGTGCACAGCACCTGGTGCACTGGCATCAGACGAACCGGTTCTGCGGCCGCTGCGGAACCCGCACGGTCGACCACCCGGACGAACGCGCCAAGCACTGCCCGCAGTGCGGCCTGCTCACCTTCCCGCGCCTGAGTCCGGCGGTGATCACGGCCGTGCGCAAGGGCGACGCCATCCTGCTGGCGCGGAACCGGCAGCGCGGCGGGAAGATGTTCAGCATCATTGCGGGGTTCGTCGAACCGGGCGAATCGCTGGAGGAGGCGGTGCGGCGTGAGATCCGCGAGGAGGTCGGCATCGAGGTCAAGAACCTGCGCTACTTCGCCAGCCAGCCGTGGCCGTACCCCGACTCGCTGATGCTGGGCTTCACTGCCGAGTATGCCGGCGGTGAAATCCGCCTGACGGACGACGAAATTGCCGAGGCGGACTGGTACCGGGTCGGCGCGTTCCCCCCCGAGATCCCGAGCAAGATCAGCATCTCCCGCGCCCTCATCGACCACTTCGTTGCCACCGCGGAAAAGGGGTGGTAGGAGCGCCCGCGGCGGAGGCCCCGGCACCAAAATGCATTCGAGACTTCTTCCCGCCCTGCCGTACGCGCAGCCACTTATCTGGCTTTCGCCAGACGCCCGGCCGGCCAGGAGTCGCGTGGTGCGGCCGGACCTGACCAGCGTCGAGTGATGGGCGCCGGCCCGCGACCGGGGCTGACGCTCGGCGCCTACGCCGCTCCGCCGTGCTCCCATCCGGCATTCAGGAACGCGACGTAGTTGGCCCGTACTCGGTCAGAGATCGTCGGCTCATAGGGCCCGGCCGAGGGCGAGAGGATGAACCGCCGCCCGTTCGCTTCGTCAATGACGGCCTTGACGGCCTGGCGCATCTCATCTTCCGTGTACGATCGGAAACAGTCGTACTGGATGTTCCCGATCAGAGTGATGCGGTTCCCGGTCGTGCCAAAGGCTTCCGCGAGGGTGCAGTTGCCCGTCGGCGGCGCTTCGATGGTGTGCAGTCCGTCCGGCGCCATGGTCAGAAAGTCGGGCAGGACTTCCTTGATCTGGCCATGGTAGTGCTGGATGACTTTCCTGCCGTACGAGTGGATCAGGTCGATCAACTCCCTGGCGTAGGGCACGATCCAGGATTGGAACGTGGCGCGGCTCACCATGGGCGGAGACGCGAGTTCGCTGCCGACCAGGAAATAGACATCGGCGAGGTCGTGTTCCAACGCGTAGCGATAGATGATGCGCAGGCGTTCCAGCAAACGGTCCAGGTAACCTCGGACGGTCTCGGCCTGGGTGATGGACCAGATCGGGTATTCCAGGAGGTTGGCCGATCCGTAGACCGCGCCAATCGGTTCGCCGAGGTCCAGCATCATGGCCCCGTATTCGGCTGGAAACTCGGCCTTCTCCCGCTGGTAAGCGGGCAGATGCTGGTCCAGAGCGGCCGTGATCGCCTTCTTGTCGGTCAGGATGGGAAACTCCGCCACGGTGCAGAGGTCGTCCTCGTTGTCCAGCAGGTGCTTGACTGAACGCCCGCCGTCGGGTTGCTCACGGGTTTCCGAATAGGCAGTCCGCCCGTTCCATGTCAGCGTCCGCCGGACGACCACCCCGCCAGGCCCGGTTGTCTTCTCCTCGCGGGAGACCACGGAGGGCTCAAACAGAGGCGCCCCGAGGTGGCGGCGGTCGAGCATGAGCGCGCGGGCCTTCGAGTGCTCGAAAATGTCGCGGTAGCAGGGGTTCTCCCGCACGTCCGCGTAGTAGCCGACCTTGTGGTAGGGAAACAGCAGCCAGATGGGAACGCGGTCGACCGGCCGGCCGTCAAGGACGGCGAAAAGACGTTCACGACTGTTCATATCGACCCACCGCCTTCCCAGTCCGGCCTAGGTTCATTGATAGTGCTATAATAGCACCAGCGCTGGATTCTGTCAAGGGGGCGTATTCCCGCTGAGTAATGCGTCAGCAAAGGGTGGAGCATAGACCCCTGCCACCTCGCGTGGCAGGTGAACGG